>CAIXWQ010001335.1 GCA_903923175.1 uncultured delta proteobacterium
GCGGCCTTCTAAGCCGTTGGTCGGAGGTTCGAGTCCTCTCGGGCGTGCCACGAAAAGCAGCGCGGATGCGGTTGAGCTACCCGCGGCGCTGACGGATCGGTCAGCGGAAGTGTCAGCAGACCAGGCGCTCGCGGTCGCCCTCGAGAGGGCCTCGGCGGCGGGCCAATGGGACGTCGTCGCCTTGCTCGCCGGCGAGCTGCAGGCGCGCCGCCTCGCCGCCGCTGGCGTGCCGGTGCTCGGCGCGGAGCGCGCGCGTCGGGGATCGAGATGACGCGGCGTAGGATCAGGCCATGGCCATCGCGCCCGCATACCTGCTCGCCTACTGCCGCGGCGAGGCGCGCAAGGTGTGGCCCGACTTTGGCGCCGCCGATGAGCAGTACCTCGCGACGTTCCAGCACGCCGAGGACGCGATCGACGCAGACGAGAAGGCCTCGAAGCTCGCGCTCCGCCGACTCGCCGACGCGATCGCGAGCGTCGATGTCATCGCGGGCGCGGGGCATCCCGCGAACGTCTACGCGATGGCGCTGCAGATCATCGCTGCGCGGCCCGCGTGGGATGACGTGCGGACCTTCGTGGCGATCTCGCGCGAGCGCGCCAAGCACTACACCGAAGACGTACGGAGCCCCTGGCGCGCGTTCGATCGCCACGTCTCGCACTACATCGCGCCGCCGAAGAAGATCACGCACCGTCAGCGCGCGATCCTGTGGGCGATCGCGAAGTGTGGCGACGTTACGCCCCGGCTCGGCAAGACGCCGGCGGCGGCGTTCGCGACGTTCCTCGACGCCTTCGAGAAGAACGTCCGCCGCGCGCTGAGAGGGTAGCCGCCCCCCCCCCTCCCACCTTCGCGCCGCGCGATGTTGGGAGCCTCCCAGCACACGGCGCGTGCGGCACGTTCGCTTCCACAATGTTGGAAGCCAAGCAGCCCCGCACGACTCCCGGCACGGTCACGCTGACGCCCGAGCTGCGCGAGCGGCTCCGCGTCTTCGTCGAAGCCGTTGGAGTGCGCGAGGCCGCGAAGCGGCTCGGCGCCTCGGCTCCCACTCTCGCGGCAGGCCTCGCCGGCCTGCCTCTGCGTCGCGGTTCGGCCGTGCTCCTCGAGCGCGTCGTCGAGGTGCCGCGCGCGGCCTGAATGCGAACGGCCGGGGCACCACCCCCAGCCGCCCTGAACCGCTCACCGCTGAACCCGGAGAGAAGCTCTTGAGCCCCAAGATTCACCACCGACCCGACGCGCGCAAGCGCCCCGACGTTCTCGACGCCCTCCGCGCGTTCGTGACCGCCGTCGTCGACGAACGGCTCGGCGCCCAGGCCGGCCGACGCTCGGCCCGCATCGCCGACGAGGCGATCACCGCGAAGATGATCCCCGGCCTCGAAGCCGAGGGCGTGATCTTCTCGAAGGTCGGCAAGTTCCACTGCGTCGACATCGCGAGCCTAGAGGCGTACCGCGCGCGCCGTCGCGCCGAGCGCGACTCGAAGCCCGCGAACGATGCGGCCGCCGACCCGCTCGCCGATCTTCCGGCCGACGTGGCGAGCGCGATCCGCAAAGCCGCGAACGGGGGTCGGTGATGACCCGCCCGAAGCGCGCGCCGTCCAAGCCGCAGGACGAGCTGGACATGAAGGTTCGCGCTCTGCGCGAAGGCTTCGCGTGCCCGACCGAGGCGTACCGCGCGATCACCGCCGACGCCGCATCCGGCTACATCATGGGTGCGCTCAGTCGTGCCGAACGCGAGATCCGAGCGATTCTCGATGCGGTTCCCGCCGCACGGCGGGCCGCGATCCTGGCTTTCGTCGCGTCGAGTTTCGACGGCATCGCGAATCTACGGACGCCGCCTCGGCACCTGTCGGTTGTGCGTGGGAGGGGCGAGTGATGGAACAGGCCGCCCTGTTCCCCCTCGGCGCGCCGCTCGCGTGCGTGCGCTGCGGCGGCGACGCCACGGGCTACGCGGCGACGTTCGCGACGTGCGACGCGTGCCGCCACGACGTGGCGATCGAGCTGCAGCGCAAGGCTGCCGCGGAGTCGCAGTTGCGTCGGTTCGTGCGGATCTTCAACACCGCGTTCGCCGGCTTCAAGCCGTCGCCCAAGGCCCGCAAGCGAGGCTCGAAGTGACCACCGCCCTGCAGACCGCGATCGTGTACGGCGCCGACGCCGTGCGTCTCGCCGAGGCGCTCGCGGCGATCCGGCTGCGGGTCAGGAAGGCGCGCAGGTACGCGACGAAGGCCGTCTCGCCGACCGGGCAGGCCGCGAACCGGGCGCTGTTCGATGCCGAAAGGCTTGTGGATGCGGCGCTCGCGCTGCTCGGGGGCCGGCCGTGATGCTGCCCCGCGGATGGTACGCCGTGCCCGGCGGCGAGTGGCGGCACGAGTTCGTGCACGGCGTGCGAGTGCGCCCCGATGGCGACGGCTACCAGGTCGCGATCTACGACCGGCACCACACGCTTCCCCGCGTCGAGGTACGCACGACCACGGGCGAGACCATGACCCTGCTCTCGACGCCTGCCCCGCGCTGGCGTGGGCTCGGCTGGGTCGCCTCGCTCGACGTCGACGCGATCGCCGCCCGGCTCATTGGCGGTGACCTGGTCGCCGACGCCAAGATCGAGATCGAGCACCGCGCGCGTGACGAGCGACGCGGCTTCGCGCGCGACCGACATGGCGACCGCGACCGGGTGCAGGAACTCCGTCGACGCCTCGACGATCCCGCTCGTGTCGTCGCGGCGCTCGGCCTCGGTCGCGGTGCACGGCGGCAGGCCGGCGGAGGTCTCACGATCGCGTGCCCATCGCACGACGAACGGACGCCGAGCTGCTCGGTCCGACGCGGGCGAGACGGGACGATCCAAGTGCGCTGCCACGGCTGCGGATGGACCGCCGACGTTCTCGGGCTCGTCGCCGCCGTGCACCGGCTCGACCCGAAGCGCGAGTTCCGACGCGTGCTCGAGCGGGCCGCCGAGCTTTGTGGAGTCGAAATGCGGAGGAGCGCGTGAGCTTGCCTGGCGACGATCTACTCGAGCAGTACGAGGCGGGCGCGCGTGCGCGGCGCCTGCGCGTCGTCGATCCGCCGATGCCCCCCGATGACGACGGCTTCGACCTCGTGCACGGCGTCGACGGCTCGGGGCCCTCGAGCGCGCCCACGATCGATCTCGCGCCGAAGGGGAGCGCGTTCGGCTGGCTCGGCGTGGGCGAGATCTTCGCGGAGCTGCCGACCACGAAGTGGATCGTGAAGGGGCTGCAGATCTGCCCCGGCCGCCCGATGACGATCGTTGCCTTCGGCGCGAGCGGCAAGACCATCGCGATGCAGTCGGCCGGGCTCTCGCTCGCCGCTGGCCTGCCGGTGTGGGGCCGCTTCGACGTGCCGACGCCGCTCCGCTTCAAGCACGTAGATCACGAGCAGGGGCGGCACGCGACGCTCAAGAGGTACCAGCGGCTCGCGTTGGGGCTCGGCATCACGGCCGCGGATCTCGGCGACCGCCTCGGCGTCTCGCTCTTCCCGAACGTCTACCTGAACCAGCCGAGCGCCGAGGACGTCTACGCGCGCGAGTGCGAGGGGACCGACATCATGCTGATCGACGCGCTCAAGGGAGCGACGCCGGGCGAGGACGAGAACGACTCGAAGATCCGCGCCTGCCTCGACGTGCTGACGCGCGTGTCGGAGAAGACGGGTTGCGCGTTCGCCGTCATCCACCACGCTGGCAAGCCCAAGGCGGACGGGAGCTCGGATCCGCGGTTCATCGGGCGCGGTAGCAGCGGCATCTACGACGCGAGCGGCTGTCAGCTCGTCATCACGGGCGAGAAGGGCGAGGCGAAGCTCGTCACGCAAGCCAAGATGCCCGCCGAGGGCGAAGGGCACGGCGTCGACGACTTCACGATCACGATCGACGACGTCGCCCAAGGCGCGAACCCCACCGCCGGTGTGCGCGTGCTCGCGGCCGACGTGCCGGAGAAGAAGGGCAGCAGCCGCTACGAGCAGATCCGCGACGACGTGCTCGAGTGCGTGCGGCACAACCCGGGGTGCAGCGGCGCGCGGATCGAGAGCGACGTTCGCGGCAACGCCACGACGGTCCGCAACGTGCGCGACGAGCTTGTGACCGAAGGGCGGATCGCCAAGCTCGGGAACCCCAAGGCGCCCCAGTACCGGATCGGGGGTGTGAAGTGAGCTCCCCTCGGCCGAGCCTCGTCCGTCCGTCCCCCCTAAGGGGGGGGAACGGGACGAGGTTGCGAGCGGACGAGCGAGACGAGCGAGAAAACGAGCCTAAGACGAGGTTGGACGAGGTTCGGACGAGCAAAGGCCCGGACGAGGTTCGGACGAGGTTGGGAAGGGCCGAGAGAGCGTGTCGAGGCGCCCGCGCGACGACGCCCGGAAGCGCGAGCCGCGGCGGCGATCCGAACGCGATGCGTCACGAGGCGCCGGCCGTGCGTCATCTCGCGACGGCACGCCCCTCGAAGGCGAGCGCGCCGAGGCGAGCGGCGACGAGCTCCGCGCGCACTGCGGCCCCCTCGCTGACGGCTCATGCTGACGGCTCGGCCGCCGACGTGGCCGATCACGCGGGCGATCGTGGCGACGGCAGCGGATCGCGGATCCGCCGAGCCACCTCGAGCGCCGCTCTCGCGCCCACGCCGCTTCCGACGCTCTGCGCCCCGTCCGCCCCGCCCTCGACGCGTCCAGCGCGCTCCTACGCGCCCGCCGAGGCCCCCACGACTCCCGGCCGCGCCGCGGCCCCCAGCTTCGACTCCGCCGCGCCCCTTGGTCGGGTTCTTCGCGGTGGGGTCGACCTACTTCGGTCACGCCGCGCGGACTCCACTGGTCCTGATCCGCGCGGCGTGGCCGGACCTACCTCGAGGTCTCCATGGCACTGAGAAGCGGACACGGCGCCGGCCGAGGTCGCCCCCACGTGGAAGTTCTTCCACCTGAGGAGCTGCCGGCGGCCTCACCTGGGAACACGGCCCGCTCCAACCGTGCGTCCGACGGGCGATTCGCGCCGGGTAACACGCTCGCACGGGCGCAGAAGACGCGCCCTGGCCCGCTCGGCTCGCTGGGGTACGAGAAGACCGACCCCGCCTACGCGTCCTTCCTGCGCTGGGGTCGCCGGTACGCCGGCCACCGCCGCGACGAGCTCGCCCGCGCCCACGGCGGCGAGATCAGCGCCGGCGTCGGCGCCATGGTGGAGTCGGCCGGCCTGGCGCTCGCCGCGTCGCGCTTCTGCCACGCGAAGGGGAGCGAGACATGCGACCCCGACTTGCTCAAGCGCGCCTCGGCGCTGGCGAACGATGCGCGCCAGCACGAGCTCGCCGCGTGGGAGCTCGCCGCCCGTGAGGCCAAGGCGCGCACCGACGCCGCCGACGAGAGCGATCTCCCGTGGATGAAGGGCAACGACAAGTGAAGCCCTCGGCGCAGTCCTTCGTCCGCTTCTGCACCGACGTGTGCGGGGTCGACCTGACGCCCGCCCAGCGCGTGCTCGCCGCGGTCACCTGCGACGACGTGGAGCCCGGCGACCTCGAGGGCGACGAGCGCGAGATCGCCCGCCAGCTGTTCGGCCCCGTCGACACCGTGCCGGCGCTCGCGCGCGGGGTGCTCTGCTACGTGAAGGGCGCCCGCGTCGGTGGCTCGCGCATCTTCGGAGCCCTGGCGTCGCTCCACGCCGCGCTGACGCTGCCGCTCCCCCGCACCCTCGCGCCCGGCGAGCGGGCCGTGGCCCTGATCCTGGCCCCCGACCTCCGCCTGGCCCGTCAGACGCTCCGCTTTGCCACCGGCGCGATCGAGGCGTCGAAGGCCCTGCGCTCGCGCGTGCTCAACGAGGGCGACACGTGCTGGACGCTCCGCCGCGAGAACGGCGCGCAGGTGTCGATCGAGGCGCTCCCCGCTGGCCGTGGCGGCGCTCCGACGCGCGGCCGTTCGTTCGTGTCGGCCTGCCTGTCGGAAGCTTCGTTCTTCCTCGACGCCGACACCGGCGTGGTCAACGACGCTGACGTTTACCGCGCGATCGCCCCGCGCATCATGAAGGGCGGCAAGCTGCGGATCGAGTCGACGCCGTGGACCGAAGCCGGGCTCGTCCACACGCTCTACACGGACAACTTCGGCAGTCCGACGACGGCGCTGGTGGCTCGCTGCCCCACCGTGCTGATGCGGCCCGACATGGCCGAGCTCGTCGCGCGTGAGCGCGCCCGCGACCCCGACAACGCGGCCCGCGAGTTCGATTGCGAGTTCATCTCGGGCGGCTCGGCGCAGTTCTTCGACGGTGGCGCGATCGATCGGTGCGTCGACAAGGATCGACCCCTCGACCTGGACCCCGGCCACGCCGCGAACGTGGGCGCTGACTTCGGGTTCCGTTCCGACTCGTCCGCGCTGGCGGTGGTGCAGTGGCGCGACGCCGCCTATCAGCTCGCCGCGCTCGAGGAAGTGCGCCCCGCGAAGGGCTCGCCCCTCGTGCCCTCGATCGTCGTCGCGCGGTTCGCAGGGATCGCCCGCTACTACGGGTGCACCACCATCACCGCCGACGGCCACTACGCCGAGGCCATCCGCGAGCACCTCCGCGCGAACCGCGTCTCGCTGTTGCCCGCGCCGGAAGGGCTCGACGGCAAGGCGCGAACGTACCTGCACCTCCGAAGCCTGATTCACGCTGGCCAGCTTCAACTCCCGAATCACCCGCGCCTGATCGCTCAGCTCAAGTCGATCGTGGCCAAGCCGCTACCCGGCGGCGGCCTGCAGATCACCGCGCCCCGCAAGGCGAGCGGCGGCCACGGGGACCTCGTCTCCGCGCTCGTGCTCGCGTGCTGGGTCCAACGCCAAACGCGCCGCGCGATGCCCGCCGGCTACTGCCCCTGAACGGAGACACCGAATGACCACTTGGCACAACCCGACGAAGTTCCCCATGCGCGTGACCCTCGCGCGCGCAGGGCGCCGCTCGACCGACCCCGACGAGATCCTCACCTTCACGATCGAGCCGGGGAAGAGCGGCGAGATCCCCGCCGAGTTCGACACGGCCATCCACCGCCGCGACGCGGATGGCACCGTGGTCTCGGGGCTCGCCCCGATGCTCGTGCGTGCGGGCCAGACGTACGGCGTGCACCCCGCCTTGATCGGCTCGTCGGCCGCGGTCGCGAAGTTCACGCCCGTTGCCCCGGCGAAGTTCAACCCGCGCAACCCGCCGGAGGCCGCGTGAGCC
>CAIXWQ010001336.1 GCA_903923175.1 uncultured delta proteobacterium
CCTGAAGGGCCCGTCACGCCGCAAGGAGAAGTCCGAGATCAAACCCTGACCAGACCAGCGTCGCTTCGCTCCGATCACGATGGGCTGGAACGCCCGGTCACGATGGAGTGGAACGGCTGCTCACGATGGGTGGAATGCGCATCCTGCTGCCTGGCGATGGATTGCCGCGAGCCGTCGATCTTCTTGCGAGGGGGGCTGACCGGCGACGTCCGCGGCGATGTTCAGCGCTGCGGTCTGTAGGCGCGGCGCGAGATGACTCTACGCAGGAGCGTCTTCATGGCTCCCTCTCGCTCGGCTCCGCGACCAGGTTCGCGGCCCCGGGCGCGGCGGCGCGCGCGGCCCTGCGAGCCTGCTTCCGCTCCTTGCGCTCGGCTCGCTTGACCGCCGCAGCGCGCACGCTCTCCTCGATCGTCCTCACGACATCCGGTCGAAGCTTGCCGAACCGCTTCTCGTAGAGGCGCTCGATGAACTCCGGGAGCGGCGCCTTCCACGGCTCCTGCCGGTGGTTGTCGAGAGAGCCGAGCCGATCGGGATGCATGCCGAGCTCGCGCGCCATCTGCACGTGCGCGTGCGAGAGCCCGTGACGCTGGCGCGCGGTAGCCCACGCCTGGAGCTTGGGGTCGAGCTCTTTCTTCGGCATCGCCGCTACCTCCTCCTCCGCATCACCCGCTCGAGCAGCTTCGGCGCGAGGGCCTTCATCGCCCTACGGCAAGCGATCCGCTCGGCGTCGCTCGACGCCGAGGTCTCCCGTACGAGCCAGCGATAGAATCGAATGCCCGGGGCGAGCGACTCCAGCGCCGAGGGCTCCGTCCAGTCGTCCGGCACGCGCCGCGGTGGCGTGAACAGCCCGTCGAGGATCCCGGTCGCGGCCGACCACTCGTGGGGTGGACCGGGCACCTCGTACTCGAGCTCGGCGGACGCCGGCAGCTCGGCGACCTCGCGATCGAGCATGCGCGCGAGGTCTACGTCGCCGGGCGCGTCCGCGAGCGCGTCGCGGTACTGGTTGCGCGCGAGCTCGCCGCGGCCCTGCGCGAAGAGCGCGTCGCCGAGATAGCCGCGCGCGCGGGCCTCGTTCGGTTCGCGCACGAGCGTCTCGCGCAGCGACGCCTCCGCGCGTGCCGCCTCGTCCGCACGAAGCCAGTAGACGCCCGCCGGCGTGCCGTCGAGCGCCGCTCCGGTGCCCAGCTCGCTCTCGATCGTCGACGCGATCCGCCGAAGCCACGCGGTCTCGAGATTCGCAGGTACCAGCTTGCCGATCGTCAGCAGCGCCCGCGCCTCGGAGGGCGAAGCCGCCCGACCACGCTCCAGGCTCGCTGCCAGCGAGGCGATCGCCCCGGCGGGTTCGCGAAGCGCCGGATCTTCGGGATAGCGGACAACGAGCTCGCGGAGAGCCTCCGTTGCCGCGGCCAGCTCGAAGTCGAACAGCGCTCGCTGCACCGCCGCCGCGCCGAGCGTTCGATCGCCGAACAGGTCCGATTGCCGCGCGTCGACGCGCGGAACGACCACGGCGGGCTTCGGCTCGGGCGGCTCGGGCGTGCGAACGGGCTCCGGCGGCGCCGGCTGCGGCTTGCGATCGAAGAGCCCGAGCTGGTCGGCCACGGCGTCGCTCGATAGAACGACGGCGACAGCGTGGCGAGGCCCGCCCGCGATCGGCTCGGAGATCGCGTGACTCGCGTGCGTGCTCAGCTCTCCCACTCGCCCGTCGACGGCTCCGTCCCGGCGTCGCACTCGAGCGAGCGCAAGACGTCCTCGTCGTATTCGATGAGAAGATCGGCGTCGGGCTCCGCGAACCCGAGCGGCGCTTCGCCGCGTGCGTAGCCGATCGAACGGTAGCCGCGCAGCCGCTTCTCGAACATGCGCAGGAGGACAGGTACCTCGCGGTCCACATAGTCGTAGATCCGCACCTCGCGCTTGCCAGGGTGGAGGCGATGCAGGCGCCCCGCGTACTGCACGAGCGTGCCTTTCCACGCGACGGGGAGCGCAAGAAAGAGCGTGTCGAGGCGCGCGTCGTCGAACCCCTCGCCGATGTACCTCCCCGTGGCGAGCAGCAACCGTTCCTCGTTGGGCGGGACCGCAGCGAGCTTGGCGCGTACGTCGCGATCGGCCTTCGCGCCCATCCCGCCCTGCAGGACGACGAGGTGGCGGGCGAGCCGCGCGAGGCGTTTCGCGAAGAAGGCGAGGTGCTCCTTTCGTTCGGTCAGGAGAATCGGGGAACGCCCCTCCTCGAGCGCGCGGATCACGTCGTCGAGGATCATGGAATTGCGCGGAACGTCGCGCGCGAGCGCGCCGTACACCTCCTGGATTCCCGCGCCCACGCCGACGTCGATCGGCTTGACGGTCGTCTCGCGTACGACGAGGCGATGTTCGAAGGGACGCATTTCGGCCTGCGATTTCGCGTCCACCTTGAATCGCACCGGCCCGAGCTGCATCTCGGTGATGGGCTGATGGCCATCGCGTCGCTGGGGCGTCGCGGTGAGCCCGACGATGTAGCGGGCCTTCACCTCCTTGAGCACGCGCTCGAACTGCACCGCAGCGAGGTGGTGACACTCGTCGACGATCACGTGCCCGTAGCTCGCAACGAGGTCGGCGACCGAGTCCTTGCGCACGAGGATCTGGATCATTGCGACGTCGAGGCGGCCATTGGCTGAGCGCTTCCCTCCGCCGATCTGCCCAATCTCCTCTTGTCGATTCCGAGAAAGCAACTGAGCTGCATGATCCACTGTTCGACACGCGGAAGCCGGTGGACGAGCACGAGCGTGCTCCGGCCCCGCGCGGCAATCAGATGCGCTCCGATGACCGTCTTGCCCGTGCCCGGCGGCGCGACTAACACGCCTACGTCGTCCGCGAGCATCGTGCGCGTGGCCAACCCTTGCGCGGGTGTCAGCTCTCCGCGGAAGGTCAGATCGAGGGCCCCGCCCAGCGTTCGCTCGTCGCGTACGTCGAGCGCGATACCGTGCCCTCTGAGCAGCTCCTCCATGTCGGCGAGGCACCCGCGAGGAAGACCGACGTGCAGGGGAAGATCCTCCGCGCACGCGATCACCCGAGGGGTCATCGCGGTCGAGAGACGCATGCGCTGCTTCCTGTAAAACACTCTGGGTTCTGGAAGGCCGCGAGCCGCTTGATCTCGATGAGCAGGCTCGAGGGGAGCCCCGCCTTCGCGACGAAGAGCTGCTGCTCGAACGTCACCGCCACGAACGTCGGAAGCGGGCCTTCGATCCGCGGTGGGCGCCTCTTTCGCGAGGGCGATCGCGTCCAGGGCGCTGCCTCGGCCTCGTCGAGCGCCTCGGCCGACCGGACGCCGACCACTGCTCCATCGCGCGTCGCGTCCAACGCGATCGCCTCGACGACCGCTGGGGCGATGCGCCGAACGGTGTTCGGCAAGTTCGTGCGGCAGCGCTGGTGGCCAACCTACCCCGACGCGGCCGGCAATCGCGAGCGGACTCGCCGGGAGAAGGAGGGGCACCTGCGCCTCTACCTCCTCCCCGCGCTCGACGCGACGCCGCTCGACGAGATCACGAGCGAGGTCGTCGAGAGCTTGTTCGCCGCGCTTGCCGCGCGCGGCATCGGACCCAAGACTCGCAACAACGCGCGTGCGACGTTGCGCCGCATCTTGGCCTCCGCCGTGGAGTGGGGCGTCATCGACGCGTTGCCGCACCTGCCCCACGCGAAGGTGCCCGCGCGCGAGACGGACTTCCTCGTGCACGAGGAGTCCGCGCGGCTGCTTGCCGCCGCGCGCGACGCCGAGGAGCGAGCCCTGCTCCTCTTTGCGCTCCACACCGGCGCGCGCGCCGGCGAACAGCTCGCGATCGAGTGGCGCGACCTCGACTTCGAGGGCGGCAACGTCTTCATCCGCCGCGCCTCGTCTTCGGGCGTCACCGGGCCGACGAAGAGCGAGCATGAGCGCGCCGTGCCGATGTCGCCCACGCTCGCGCAAGCGCTCGCCGCGATCGCGCACACGCGCGGACCCCTGGTGTTCTCCCACGGCGACGGGACGGCGCTCGCGATTGGGCACCTGCACGAACGGCTTTGGGCCGCTTGCCGCCGCGCCGGGCTCCGCCGGATCCGGTGGCGCGACCTACGGCACTCATTCGCGTCGCAGCTCGTGCTCGCCGGCGTGCCACTCGGCCAAGTGCAGGCCTGGCTCGGTCACTCGACGATCGCGATGACGATGCGCTACGCACACCTCGCGCCCGGTCAGGGGCACGAGATGATCCGCGTTCTCGACGCTCCGCGCGGCGCCATGACGGCACCGCTTGGAGCTGTTCGCCGGAATCCCCAGTGATTCCAGCTTGTTGGGTGGCGTCCCCAACGGGATTCGAACCCGTGTTAGCGGCGTGAAAAGCCGCGGTCCTGGGCCTCTAGACGATGGGGACTGAAGGCCGTTCCTAGCCGCAGCCGGCCGCGTGCGCAATCATTTCCGCAGCGATTCCGTGCCTTCGCGCGATCTCGGCCGATCGCGAGGCCGATCGCGCTCGCGTTCGCGCCCGAGCGGGCGCCGACGAGGTTCGCCGGCGCCGCTCGCTGCGTCTCGCAGCCTCCCGGCCCCGACCCTGAACGCGGACCTGAACGGAGACCTGAACGGCCCTCCGCCCGGGCCGCACGAGCGGCCTTCGTGCGGCTGACGAGTTGATAATTCATCAATGATGCCAGTTACTTGAAAAATTGTTCGCCGAATACTGGTCCGGTGTTCAGCACTGGCTATATGAAGCTCGGCATGGACCGAAACGCCCAACTCGCCCGCCTCGTCCTCCGCGCGCTGCTCTCGCTCCAGCAGTCGTCGTCGACCCCGGTCACGCTCGAGCGTCTCGTCACGGTCGTGCCGGCGCCCGCCTCGTCCGTGCTCGCCATGCTCCGCGTGCTCGACGAAGAGGGGTTCGTCGACGCGAGCCGGATGCGCCTCACCCTCCAGGGCTTCGCCGCCGCCAACCTGCCGCAGGTCGTCGCCTTCGAGCGCCGCAAGGCTCCCCAGCTGCGCAAGGCCTACCGCGTCGTCGCCTGACCGCGCCGCGGCCCCCCGGGCGCCACGCGTCGCGGCCTCGCCCTCCGTCGACGCGCGCCCCGCCGTGGGGGCTGCCACGTCACCCCCCCTCCGCATAGACTCCCCTGCCGCATGTCGACCGAGCGCGTCCTGGCTCCGGGCGGCCTCCTCGGAGGGCGCTACGAGATCGTTCGCGAGCTCGGCCGTGGAGGCATGGGGATCGTCTACGCCTGCGTGGATCGCGTCTCCGGCGCGCGCGTGGCGCTGAAGCGCGTCGAGCGGCCGGGCCGCGCCACCGGCGAGACGTTCTGGTTCCACCAGGAGGCGCGCGCGCTCGCGTCGCTCGATCACCCTGCGATCGTGCGCGCCCGCGACTTCGGCGTGCTCGACGACGGCTCGCCCTACCTCGTGATGGATCTCATCCCCGGGCGCTCGCTCCACCTCTCGCTCGAGGTCGGGCCGCTCTCGTGGGGCGAGACGTGGTCGATCGTCGATCAGGTGCTCGGCGCGCTCTCCCACGCGCACGCGCGCGGCGTGATCCACGGCGATCTCAAGCCGCAGAACCTGATCATCCAGCACGTCGGCGTCGGCGAGCCGCGGGTGCACGTGCTCGACTTCGGGCTCGCGTTCCTGCTGCGCGATCGCCACGATCCGCGCCTCGACGGCTCACCCGCCGCCACCGTGGCGATGCCCTCCGGCGGCGGCACGCCCGGCTTCATGGCGCCCGAGCAGATCCGCCGCGCGGTGCCGCACGTCGGGCCGCCGACCGACCTCTACGCGCTCGGCTGCATCCTCTTCCAGATGCTCACCGGGCGGCCGCCGTACGTCGCGGTGAAGCTCGGGCCCGAGAAGAACCTGATCAACGACGAGGAGGAGCTGCTCCGGCTGCACAAGAAGGCGCCGGTCGCGGTGCCTCAGCTCCCGCACGGCGTGCCCGGCGACGTCGCCGCGATCGCCGTGAGGCTGCTCGCGAAGCGGCCGTGGCGCCGCTACGACTACGCGGCCGACGTGCGCCGTGAGTGGGAGCGCGTGCGGCCGATCGGCCCGCTCGGCGACACGCGTCGCCGCCTCGACGAGCCGGGGAGCCTGCCGCCGACGACCGCGCCCGACACGCGCGTGGACGTGCTCAGCATCGCGCCGCCGCCCAACGAGCCGATCGCGCCGCCGACGCGCGCGCCCGAGCTGCTCGGGCTGCGGCCGACGCCCATCGTCGGGCGCAACCACGAGCGCGGCGAGCTCTTGCGCCTCGCGGAGCTGATCGCGGCCGGCGACGCGACGGCGCGCATGGGGTTGATGGTCGGCGAGGCGGGCGTGGGCAAGAGCCGCGTCGCGGAGTGGCTCTGCGAGCGCATGCACGAGGGCGGGAAGATGGTCCCGCTGCGTGCGCGCTACCGGCGCTTCAACGGCCCGCAAGACGGCCTCAACGGCGCGGTGCTCGCGCACTACGGGCTCGAGCGCGTCGATCGCATTCTGGTCGAGCAGGCGCTGATCAACGTCTGGGAGGTCGACAAGGACGACGACGAGGGGATGACCTGGGTCGCGGCGACCGCCGAGTGGCTGCGCCCCTCTTCGTACGAAGATCCGGCCGCGCTCTCGGGCACGCCCCCGACCGGCCGCGAGCGGCGCCGTCGCGAGCGCGCGCCGCTCGGCCCCACCGGCAAGCGCTTCACGCTCGACGAGCCCGAGCTGCGCTGGCTGGTCATCCGCCGGGTGCTCGAGCGCATCGGGCGGGCGCGGCCGCTGCTGCTGTGGCTCGACGATCTCCACCTCGCGCCGCCGAGCACCATCGAGGGGCTGCTCAAGATCCGCCGCGAGTCGCCCAACCTTCGCCTGCTCGCGGTCGCGACGGCGCGCTTCGAGGCCACCACGACCGACGGCGAGATCGATCGCCGGCTCGAGCTGATGCGCCGCACCTTCGGCGGCCCGCGCTTCCTCGTCGGGCCCCTCGACGCCGGCGACACCCACGCCCTGCTGCGCGCCGCGCTGCCGCTCGACGAGCGCGCGCTCAACGAGGCGACCGAGCGCAGCAAGGGCAACCCGCTCTTCGCGCTGCAGCTGCTCCACGCGTGGGCCGCCAAGGGCGGGCTCGAGCTCGCGGGCGGCGCCTACCGCGTGCGCGAAGAGGCGCTCGCGGGACGCGCGACCACCACCGCGGAGCTCTGGGACGACCGGCTGCGGGCGCTCGATCCGCGGCACGTCACCTCGGCCGAGGCGGCCGCCGCGCTCGGCGTGGAGTTCCGCGGCGACGTGCTGCGCGGCCTGGTCGGCAAGGTCGTCGGGCTCGGCGGCTTCGGCCTCGAGGTCACCCGCGCCATCGACGCGCTCCAGCGCGCGCAGATCCTCATCGCCACCACCGAGGATCGCTTCCGCTTCCCGCACGCGCTGCTGCAGGAGCACCTGCTGCTCCGCCTCGCGGCCCGCAAGGACGCGCGCGCCATCTTCCTCGCGGCCGCGGGCGCGCTCGCGAGCCACCCGCTCGCCGGGACGCGCCGCGTGGTGCGCCACCGCGTGCTGAACCTGCTGCGCGCGGGCGACGCCGACGACGCGGCCGAGCTGCTCCTCGACTACGTCGAGACGGCGTGGAGCCGCGTGCGTGACGCCTCGCGCACGCTCGAGGATCTCGCGCTGCTCGACGTGCGCCTGCTCGACGTGTCGGCGCCGCGCGGCGACGCCGAGCGTGACGCGCGCGAGCCGCGCGAGACCGAAGACGCTCCCGCGCGCAGCGTGCCCCTCTGGTCGCTGGCCCCTCCGCCGCCGTCGGCCGGCTGGGCGGCGAAGCACCAGCGCTGGCGCGCCGAGGCGCTGCGGCACGCGGGGCGCTTCGACGAGGCGCGCGAGGCGGCGCAGCGTGCGCGGCGCGGCTTCGTTTCGCTCGGCGACGACGCGAGCGAGGCGCACGCGCTGCGGCTCCTCGGTCACATCGACTCGGAGCAGGGGGCGGCGCTGGAGGGGCGCCAGAGCGTCGCGCGCGCGCTCGCGACCTTCGATCGCCTCGAGGACGAGGCCGGGCGCGCCTCCTGCGAGGTCGTGATCGGCGAGATCGACTACCTGCTCGGCGATCACGTCTCGGCGCGCGACGCGCTCCACCGCGGCGCCCGCCGCTTCCGCGCCCTCGGCGATCCGCTGGGGCGCGCGCAGTGCCTGCTCCTGCTCGGCCTCGTCGAGCTCGCCGAGGGGGTGTCGAACAAGGCGCGCGAGCTGCTCGCCGAGGCCCGCGTGGAGTTCGACGGGATCGGCTACCGCCTCGGCCTCTCGCAGGTCGACGTGGCCTTGGCGCACGCCGAGCACCGCGGCGGCGACCTCGAAGCCGCGCGCACGCGCACCCTCGCCACGCGCGACGCGCTGCGCGCCCTCGAGAACCCGCGCGGCCTCGCCGCCTGCGAGCGGCTGCTCGCCATGATCGAGATCGATCGCGAGGACACGCAGGCCGCCGCGAAGCACGCCCACGCCGCGCTCGATCTCTTCGAGAAGCTCGGCGATCCCTGGGGCATCGTCGAGTCGCGCCTCTTGCTCGCGCAGGAGGCGCTGCTGCGCGGCGAGGTCGAGATCGCGGCCGACGAGCTCGGCGCCTGTGACGCGATCGAGACGACCGAGGCGGAGCCGCAGCAGCACCGCCACCTGGTGCGCGCGTGGGTCTCGGCCGCGCAGGGGGACTTCGA
>CAIXWQ010001337.1 GCA_903923175.1 uncultured delta proteobacterium
GGAGTGGCGAGCGCGGCGCGGCCGACGGCGACGGCGAGGGCGGCTCGAGCCTCGGCGCGCGCGCGGGCGGAGGGATCTCGCTGCGCACCGTGGCCGCCGTCGGCACGATCGAGCGCGCGGTCACCCCCGCCGGGGTCACGACGGCGAGCGGGCGATCGAGCCACGGCGCGAGGGCCGCGCGCATCTCGGCGGCGCTCTTCCAGCGCTCCTCCGGCCGCTTCGCCATCGCCTTCTCGATCACCGCGCCGAAGCGCGGATCGACGCCGCTGCGGAACGAGTGGAGCGACGGGGGCGCGTCCTCGGCGATCGCGAAGAGCAGGGCGTTGAAGCTCCCGCCCGCGAAGGGGAGGCGGCCGGTGACCGCCTGGTACATGCAGGTGCCGAGCGCGTAGAGGTCAGCTCGCGCGTCGACCGGCTTGCCGCGCGCCTGCTCGGGCGACATGTACTGCGGCGTCCCCATGACCACGCCGGTGGTCGTGAGGTGCGACGGCCCGAGGCCTGGCGCGAAGAGCTTCGCGATCCCGAAGTCGAGCACCTTCGCGATGTCCTCGACGCCGGCGATGGTCGTGAGGAAGACGTTGTCGGGCTTGATGTCGCGGTGGACGATCCCCGCGTCGTGCGCCGCCTCGAGCGCCGAGAGCACCTGCGCGGCGATGAACGCGACGCGCTTCTCCGGCAGCGGCCCGAGCGTCTCCATCAGGCGCGCGAACGACTGCCCCTGCAGCAGCTCCATCACGATCGCGGGCGGCTCGCCGGGCAGCGCGACGAAGTCGGTGACCTGCACGATGTTGGGGTGGCCGAGCGCCGCCGCGGCCTGCGCCTCGCGGTGGAAGCGCGCGACCAGCTCCGGCTCCTCGGCGAGCTCCGGCAGCAGCACCTTGACGGCGACGCGGCGGCCGAGCCCCTCCTGCAGCCCCTCGTAGACCGCCCCGAAGCCGCCCTTGCCGAGCAGCGAGACGAGGCGGTAGCGCCCCCCCAGGAGCGTGCCGGCCGGGAGCGGGGCGCTCATCGATGGGAGCTTAGCGCGGCGCGGCGTGCGTGCGAACGCGCAGGCCGGTGTGCGCGGGGCCGCGTCCGCGTGGGCCCAGCGGCGATCAGAGCGGGCAGGTCCAGCCGAGCGCGATCCCGCCGTCCGACTGGGGGATCTGCTCGCACGAGCACGTCTGCGCCGTGCACTGGTAGTAGGGGTTCGCGTGGGGGAACTCGACCAGGCACCCTTGCGGGTACGTCTGTCCGGCGCCGCCCGCGGCCGCATCCTGCACCCACGGATCCTTGGGCAGTCCGTCACAGCCGCTCACGCCCGGCGCGCCCGCGTCGCAGTGGACCACGGTGGCCGTGGGGAGCGGCGTGACGCCCGAGCACTCGCCGTCGCCGAAGGGGACGCGGGTGCCGCACGCGAACAGCGCCACGGCCGCGCCGCCGACGGCGAGCGCGAGGGCCAGCGAACGCCCGAGCGCGCTCGTTGCGGGGAGGGGGCTCGGCGCCTTCATCGCGCGAACTCGCCGGCGTAGGTCGTGGGGGCGAGGAGCTCCGGCCCGGGCTCGGGGCTCTCGTCGGCGAAGCGGACGGCGTCCATCACTTCATCTTCGATCTCCGCGTCGAGCTTCGCGAGATCTTCTTCCGACCTGCCGGACAGACCCAGTTGCTCGCGCGCACGCGACAGCGGGTCGAGCTTCTTCTGAGCCTCGATTTCTTCCGGCGTGCGGTACTTGCCGGGGTCGCTCATCGAGTGACCGCGGAATCGGTAGGTGCGGATCTCGATCAGCGTCGGCTCGCTCGTCTCGCGCGCGCGGTCGATCGCAGCGCGCACCCGCGCCTCGACCTCGAGCACGTCGCGAGCGAAGAAGCGATCGCGCGCCATGCCATAGCCGATGGCCTTCAGCGAGATGTCCTCCACCGAGAGCGTCCGGTGGAGCGGCGTGCCCATCGAGTAGCCGTTGTTCTCGCAGAGGAAGACGCAGGGGAGCTTCCAGAGCGCGGCGAGCGACATCGCTTCGTGGAATGCGCCGATGCTCACGGCGCCGTCGCCGAAGAAGCAGAGCGTGACGCGGCCGTCGCCGCGGTACTTGCTCGCGAAGGCGGTGCCGACGGCGAGCGGGACGTGACCGCCGACGATGCCGTAGCCACCGAGCATCCCGCGCGGGACGTCGAAGAGGTGCATCGAGCCGCCGAGCCCCTTCGAGCAGCCGGTGACCTTGCCGAACAGCTCGGCGACCACCTCGCGTGCGGGGATCCCTTTGGCGATCGCGATGCCGTGGTCGCGGTACGTCGTGACGGCGTAGTCGTCGGGGCCGAGCGCGGCGATCGCGCCCACGCCGACCGACTCCTGGCCGATGTAGAGGTGGAGGAACCCGCCGATCTTCCCCTGCGCATAGCCGCGCGCGCACTCCTCCTCGACGCGACGGATGGTCTGCATCCGGCGATAGAGCTGCATGAGGTGCGCGGCGTCGGTCCCCTCGGGCGGGAGCGCCACGGGCGGGGCGATGGGGTCGGAAGGCTTCGTCGCGAGCTGCGGTGGGGCGGAGCCCTTCGTCGCGGATCCCTTCTTCGCGGCCATGGGCAGGTCAGCATAGCGAGCCGTTACGGCCGGGGGGCATGGCCGGCGGTGTCGCTCTCACGCTCGACGCGGTGCGCCTTCGCGCCCGCGCTGAGGCCGCCGGTTCCCGTGTGGCCGGGGCGACCTCAGGCCACTGCCCAGCGCGAGGGAAATCCACCGAGCAGGGCTTGAGAGATCGACTCGCCGATGCTAGCTTCGAGTCCGCTGCACCGGACGCTGTGGATCTTCGAGGCGTGGGGCCCGAGATCGCGTCGCGCGTCGAGCTCTTGCCGTTCGAGAGCCCCCCTGGTGCGACAGGTCGCAACGGTTCTAGGTAATCGCGCGCAGGGCTGCTTTCCGAGACGGATACGGGGTCGCGTCGCGCGCGCCATGCGGGGGGAGCCCGCGGGATAGGGGCCTACGGGGTCCCGAAGGGAAACGAGAATGACGTTCACCGAAGCCGCTGCCGAGGTCCTTCGCATCGCGGGCAAACCGCTCCATTTCAAGGACATCACGCAGCTCGCGATCGAGAAGAACCTGCTCTCTCACGTCGGCAAGACGCCGGACGTGACGATGGGCGCGCGGCTCTCGCTGGCGATCAAGAAGGAGCCCGAGGGGCCGCTCGTGCGCGTGAAGCCGGGCGTGTTCGCGCTCCGCGAGTGGGAGCAGGGCGGCAAGAAGAAGAAGAAGGCGCAGGCGGAGAAGGAGTCGACCGAGTCGGCCGACGCCGCCTCGACGGCCGAGAGCGACGCGGCCACCGAGGCCGACGACGCCGCCGCCGACGGGATCGCGGCCCTCGCGAGCGAGGTCGACGCGGCCGAGAACGCGCAGCGCATCAGCGAGCCGGTCCCCTCTTCGGAGATCGCCCGGCGCGACGACGAGGAGCTCGTCCCGCTCGACGAGGACGAGAAGATGCGCGGGCAGCTCGCCGCCGGCGCGACCGACCTCTTCGAGGAAGAGGACGACGACGATCAGCCGCTCTTCGGCGGCCCCGAGGCTGCGCCGGGCGCGGCTGCGGCGGGCGAGGGCGGCCGTCGGCGTCGTCGGCGTCGTCGGCGGGGCAAGGGGCGCGAGGGCGAGCAGCTCGGCCTCGGCGTGCCGGCCTCCGGCTCGCCGCCGTCGTCCTTCGTGCCGGCCATCGGCCGCGCGAACGTGGACGACGAGGAAGAGGAGACGATCGGCGTCACCATCGGCGACGAGCGCGACGAGCAGCCGACGCGCCGCGCGATCGTGCTCGAGCGCGTGCCGGCGGCGCAGCATGGCCGCGGCGGGCAGCAGCGCCCGCAGGAGTTCCGGCCGCCGAACTTCCATCGCGGCGGCGATCGGCCGAACCAGCAGCCCGCGCAGAGCAATTTCGATCTCTCGAGCGCGCCCGCGTTCGAGGGGGTCGAGGCGATCGACGACCTCGTCGGGCGCGATCTCGCGGAGGTCGTCCTCTCGGTGCTGAACGCCGCCGACCGCGCGCAGGGGCCCGTCCCCTGCCGCTCGATCGCGGACGCCGCGCTCCGTCGGGGCAAGCTCACCGGTGATCCCGCGCTCGCCGCGAGCTCGATCGCGGCCGCGTGCCGCGCCGACAACCTGAAGCGCCAGGCTGCCGGGCAGCGCCCGCGCTTCCGCTTCGCCGGCGGTGGCCGCGTCGCGCCGACCGACTGGGTCCTCGGGCCCGATCTGGTCCGGCTCGAGCAGGAGGCCTTCGCGGCCATCGAGCGCTACCGCGACGCCTCGCGGCGCGCGCTCGCCAGCAAGCTGCAGAAGGACATGAGCGGCGCGGCGCTGATCGAGCTGCTGCTCACGGTGCTCGAGCGGCTCGGCTTCCGTGACATCAAGCCGGTGCGGCGCGCCGGGCTCCCGGGCGGCGAGAGCCACTTCTCGGGCGTGCACGTCACCAACGGCGGCGACGAGATCCGCACCGCCATCGTGCTCCGCCGCGACGGGCGCGAGATCGGGCGCGAGCGCGTCATCGATCTGCGCGGCTCGCTCCACCACTACGCGGACGCGACGGCCGGCTGGCTCATCACCACCGGGCAGTGCCTGTCGGGGGCCCGCGAAGAGGCCTCGGCGCCGGGCACCACGCCGATCACGCTGTTCGACGGCATCGGCCTCGCGCGGCTCCTCGAGGAGGGCGACGTCGCCGTGATCAAGACCAAGATCACGCTGCCGTTCCCCGATCTCGAGCTGCTCGAGACGCTCCGCGGAATCTGAGCCGCAGGCTCTTTCGATCGCATGGCGGCGTGCCGAGCTCAGCCTCGGCGCGCCGCGCGTGCTTTTGCTCTTTCACCGGCATGCTTCGGCCGCGTTGACGCGGCCTTTGCGGTCTGGTGCCATCGCGCCCCGCGCGAAAGGTGACGCCATGGACAGTGGGACCCTCGGTCCCGGGCTTGTGATCGCCGACCGTTACCGACTCGACCACGTCCTCTCCGAGGACGAACGCGAGCTCGTCTACGCGGCGACGGATCTCCACCTCGGCCAGCGCGTCGCGGTGCGGTTCATGCGCGGCGCCCACGCGCAGCCCGAAGACGCGCGCCAGCGGTTCCTCGAGGAGGCGGCCGCGACGACGCTCTCCTCCGCGCCTCCTGGGCAGCCCCAGCAGAGCGGGGCGCTCCCCGACGGAACGCCGTTCGTCGTGACCGAGCTTGCCGACGCGCAGGCGCCGGGGCCTTACGGGCCGCCGCCGGCGGAGCACGTCGTCATCCACCCCGCGTTCGATCCGCTCGCGGCTGCCTCGCTGGGCCCGGCGCCGATGCCCCTGCCGCCGATGCCGCGGCCGCCGCCGTCGCATCCGCCTCCGCCACCGCCACCGCCACCGCCACCTCCTTCGCCGTCGGGTGCGCAGTTCGCGCCTGGGATGCAGCCGCTTCCGCCGATGCCGCACGGTCCGGCGGGCCTGCCGCCGCTTGCGCCGCAGCCCATGCCTGCGCCCTACGCGGGCGGCGCGGTGGGCTACACGCCGGCCCCGAAGCGCGGAGGCGCGCTGGTCGTCGTGCTCGTCCTCGGCCTGCTCGTCGTGGCCGGCGGCGTCGTGGGCGGCATCCTCTATTTCCGCGGCGAGTCGGCTTCGAGCGCGCCCGAGGGGGGCAAGGCGACAGAGAAGTCCGACGACAAATCCGACGACAAGGGCTCGAGCGACGACGACGACGACGACAAGCCGGCCAAGTCGAAGAAGGCGGAGAAGAAGCCGTCCAAATCCAAGAAGCCGGCCGAGGAGCCGACGGCCGAGCCGACCGCGACGGAGAAGCCCGCGGAGAAGCCCGACGAGCCACCGCCGCCCAAGCCGACGGCGACCGCGACCGCGACGGCCACCGTCGTCCCGACCGCGACCGTCGCGCCGAAGCCGACGGTGACGGCCACGCCGACCACGACCCGGCCGACTGCGACCGCGACGTCGACGGCGACCGTGAAGCCGCCGCCCAAGCCGACCGGCAAGCCCACGGGGGGGACCGATCTCGGCTTCTGAGCGCGAGGCGCGCGCAGGGGGCGTGGATTGCGGCCGCCTGATTCGGTAGAGCATTCTGGGCGCGAGCGTGATTCAAGCCGCGCCGTCACGTCCGTCACTGGGAGGCATTCGGATGATCAAGCGCTTCAGGGCATCGGTCGCGGCCGCGGCCTGCGTCGGGCTCGTCGCGTGGGCGAGCGCCGGGCTCGCCGAGACGGCCGCGAGCGCCGAGGACATCTCCACGGCGCGCACGCTCGCGAAGGACGGGGTCGCGCTGCAGGAGTCCGGTGACTGCGCCGGCGCGGTCGAGAAGTACCAGAAGGCCGAGGCGCTCTATCACACGCCGAGCGTGCTCACGCGGCTCGGCGAGTGCCAGATCAAGCTCGGCAAGCTCGTCGCCGGCTCCGAGTCGCTCCAGCGCGTCGTACGCGAGCAGCTGCCGGCCAACGCGCCGGCCCCGTTCGTCCAGGCGCAGGCGCACGCGAAGGAGCTGCTCGACGCGACGCTCCCGCGCATCGGCAAGCTGAAGCTGCACGTCGACGCCCCCGAGGGGGCGCAGCTGACGCTCAAGATCGACGGCCAGACCGTCTCGACGGCGTCGCTCGACACCGATCGCGCGGCCGATCCCGGCCCGCACGTCGTCGAGGTCTCCGGCCCTGGGCTCGTGACCGCGAAGGGGAGCGTCGAGGTCGGCGAGGGGCTGCGCGCGACGCTCTCGCTCAAGATCGAGCGCGAGACCGCCAAGGTGAAGCCGAAGTCGAAAGACGCGACCGACACGGACGCCGACGAGCCCGCGACGGAGCCGACGCGCAAGCCGAAGCACGTCGAGGCGGTGAAGCCCGACGACGACGAGGACGAGCCGGTGCGCAAGAAGCGCAAGCGGGCGGCGGCGGAGCCCGAGGGGCCCTCGCGCGTCGCGCCGATCGTGATGTTCGTGACCGCGGGCGTGGGGATCGGCGTCGGCACGATCTTCGGACTGCGGGCGAGCGGCAAGAAGAGCGATCTCGACGCGGTGTGCGTGAACAAGGCGTGCCCGCCGTCGGCCGACGGCGACATCAGCACCATGAAGAACTCGGCCACGATCTCGACCATCGGCTTCGGCGTCGGGATCGCCGCGCTCGCCGTGGGGACGTTCCTATGGATCACCGGCGGCTCGAGCGAGAAGAGCGACAAAAGCGCCCACGCCTACGTCGAGCCGATGATCGGCCTCGGCTTCATCGGCGTCCGGGGGGCGCTGTGAGCGCCGCGTCGCTGCGCGAGGCGCGCGGAGCGCTGGCGTCGGTGCGTCGCGCGGGCCGGCTCGGCTTCGCCGCCGCCGCGCTCCTCGGGCTCGCCGCGCCCGTGCTCCTCGCGAGCCAGGGGTGCAGCAACATCATCGGCGCGGGCGACTACCACGTCTCGAATTCCGCGCTCGGTTGCACGACGGCGACGCTCGGCCTCCCCGCGAACCTCGTCTACGACACCGCCTCTGGCGGCACGATCGTCAACGTCGGCCTCGTCGAGGGCGGCAAGCCCGACACCCTGCGCGAGCTGCGCGGCTTCGTCGGCACCGAGGCCTCGACCTTCGCCCTCGCGCCGTACGAGTCGTTCCCGCTCTCGAGCTGCGTGAACTGCGTCTGGATCTACGAGTGGGACGCGTCCGATCTCACCAAGCCGGTGCGCGCGTACGTCGGCATCGCGGGCTCGCTGACGGTCTCGACCCCCTCGACGTCGGCCGCCGGGCGTGTGGGCTTCGAGCTCTCCAACGTCCGCTTCCAGCAGACGAACCTCGACCTCACCACGTACACCGCCACGCTCGTCCCCGACGGCGCGTGCGTCTACGTCGCCTCCGCGAGCGTCGCGACCGGCGCGTGCTCGCCCTCGACGGGCGGCTGCGACGGGGGCGAGGTGTGCGCCCCGAGCGCCTTCTCGACGAAGGGCGTCTGCCAGCCCGGCGGCGCAGGCGCGGTCGGAGCCGCCTGCGATCCGGCGGGCCCGACCACCGGCTGCGCGAACGGCTTCTGCGACTTCACGACGAACACCTGCAACCAGGCCTGTGACTTCTGGGGTGGCGTGCCGGCCTGCGCGGCCTCGAACGAGTGCTCGGTCTTCGGCTTCTGCTACTCGCCGACCTACGATCCGGCCGCCGTCGGCGCCGATTGCACGAGCGCGGCAGGGACGTTCTGCGGCAAGCGAGGCGCGCTGCTGTCGGGTGCGTGCGCGGACAAGGGCGCGGGGAAGATCACCTGCGAGAAGATCTGCCGGCTCAACGGCACCGACTGCCCGACCGGCAAGACGTGCAAATCGGCCGGGCTCGATCCGGCCGGCTACTGCGAGTAGCGCAGCTCGGAGCGGCGCGGCCCGCCGTGACCGGAGGAGCCTGCGGCGATCAGTACATCGCCGTGGGCATCGGGGGCGGCGGCGCGGTGTTGCGGGACGTCGTGGTCGCTGGCGGCGACGCGGCGTTCGCTCTCGGCGCCTGCCACGTCGGCGTCCTGGTGAGCTTCACGACGCGGGGCGCGTCGCCTGCCGCGAGCTTGATCGTCTCGTCGACGTGCCCTCGGGCGTCGACGATGACGGTGAGCCCCGCCTTGCCCACGCGGAGCTTGCACGGCGTGGTGTCGCAGAGGATCGCCCGCTGCTCGTCGCGGATGCGAGCGCCGGTGGGGTCGCTGTCGAGCGAGACGAGCGCCTCGACCGCGAGCGGAGGGGCGAGGGGCGCGCTGGCGACGCTGGCGACGCTGGCGACGCTGGGAGCGATCGTCGCGCTCGCGCTCGTGCGCGTCGCCAGCGCGAGCCTGGCCGCGGTGCTCGAGGCGTTCGCGGCGGCGGCGTTGCTGACCGGCGCGGTCGCGTGCGAGGCGTGGTCGCGGTCGCGCGCGATCAGCACC
>CAIXWQ010001338.1 GCA_903923175.1 uncultured delta proteobacterium
CCAAGCTCTGGAGCCCGTACGCCGCCGGCGCGCTGCTCGGGCTCGTGGTCGCCGTCTCGGAGTCGTTCTTCGGCCACCCGATCGCCGCCTCGGGCGCGTTCGACCGGCTCGCGGCCTATCCGGGGCGCGCGCTCTTCCCGCACAGCCCCTACTACGCGTACGTGATGCAGCCCGCGATCACCTGGCCGGTCTGGGTCATCGTCGGCGTGCTGATCGGCGCGTTCCTCGCCGCGCGCCTGTCGGGCGAGGCCCGGCTGCGCTGGCTCCCCGACGCGGCCTGGATCCCGCGCTTCGGCGCCGGGCGCGGCACGCGGCTCGCGATCGCGTTCGTGGGCGCGGCGCTCGTGCAGATCGGCGCCGGGATCGCCGGCGGCTGCACCAGCGGCCTCGCGATCTCGGGCGGCGCGCTCCTCTCGCCCGCCGCGTTCCTGTTCATGGCCGGCATGTTCGCCGGCGGCATCCCGACCGCGTGGCTCTGGTACCGCGGGGCGGGCGCGCCGCGCGGCGCCGCGGGGAGGCGCCCATGATCGAGATCCTCGAGGCGATCGTGCTCGGCGCGCTCTTCGGCTTCGCGCTGCAGAAGGCCGGGCTCACCCGCTACGACCGGATCGTCGGCGTCTACCGCCTGCGCGACTTCACGGTGATGCAGTTCATGCTCAGCGCGCTCGTCGTCGCGGCCACGCTGAACCAGGCGTTCGCCGCGCTCGGCGTCGCCCTGGCACCCCCCACGCCGCCGACCTTCGTCCTCGCGAACGTCGTCGGCGGGCTGGTGTTCGGCGTCGGCATGGCCTCGGCGGGCTACTGCCCGGGGACGATCGTCGCCGAGGCGGGGGAGGGGAGGCTCGACGCCTGGGTCGCGGGGCTCGCCGGCATGATCGTCGGCGCGATCGCCTTCGGGCTCCTGCAGCCGTGGCTGATGCCGAAGCTCACGCGCACGCTCGCCTTCGGTCGCGTCGGCCTCGCGTCGCTGGCGGGGACGAGCCCGTGGCTGACCCTGTTGGTGTTCGCCGAGCTGGTGGCGCTGGTGCTCTACCTGATCGCGCGTGCGGGGCGCGCCGCCCGCGCCCCCCGCGAAGCCGGGCCGCCGGACGGCAGGGCGCGAGCCTGAGGCGCGAGCGGTCACGCAGCCTGCGCGCGAGCGGCGATCGATACGAGATGCGCGAACCCGTGCGCAGGTTTCGCCCGAAAATTCTCGCCGATCGACGCGCCTGCGGACTCGACTCGTGCCCGGTCTCGTGGGAGCTTGCCGGCCCCAACCTCGCCCCAAGAATTACTCGGAGGAGACATCCCATGGCGGTCCTCGTCGGCAAGAAGGCACCTGATTTCACGGCGCAGGCTGTTCTCGGCAACAACGAGATCAAGCAGCTCACGTTCTCGGAGCACACGAAGGGCAAGTACGCCGTCGTGTTCTTCTACCCGCTCGACTTCACGTTCGTGTGCCCGTCGGAGCTGATCGCCTTCGATCACCGCCTCGAGGAGTTCAAGAAGCGCAACGTCGAGGTCATCGGCGTCTCGATCGACTCGCAGTTCACCCACCTCGCGTGGAAGAACACGGCCGTCGCGAACGGCGGCATCGGCAAGGTCGGCTACCCGCTCGTCGCCGACGTGAAGCACGAGATCGCCAAGGCCTACGACGTCGAGAGCGACGGCGGCGTCGCGTTCCGCGGCTCGTTCCTGATCGATCGCAGCGGCGTGGTGCAGCACCAGGTGGTCAACAACCTGCCGCTCGGCCGCAACATCGACGAGATGCTCCGCATGGTCGACGCGCTCCAGTTCACCGAGGAGCACGGCGAGGTCTGCCCGGCCGGCTGGAGCAAGGGCAAGGCCGGCATGAAGGCGAACACCGCCGGCGTCGCCGAGTACCTCGCGAGCAACGCGAAGGATCTCTGAGACTCCGAGATCGAGCGCGCCCCTGGGCGCAGGAGCGGGCCGCGCGTCGAGGAGATGCGCGGCCCGGTCCGTTTTTGGGGCGGCGCGCGGCGCTCACTCGCGGCGCGCGGCGGGCGCGCGCATCGGCGGGGCAGGCCGCGCCCCCGCCGATCGCCTAAGCTACGCCGACGTGCGCATCGTCGCGGTCGCCGACACCCACACGTTCGAAGCGGACCTCGGCGTGATCCCTGCGGGCGACGTCTTCGTCCACGCCGGCGACCTGCTGCGTGGCGGCTCGCTCGCCGAGCTCGCGCCGGTGGCCGCGTGGATCCGGAGCCTCCCGCACCGGCACAAGATCGTCGTCGCCGGCAACCACGACGCCTGCTTCGAGACGCGCCGCGCGGCGGCGAAGGCCTGCGCGCTGCTCGAGGGCGTGACGTACCTCCAGGACTCGGGGGTCACGCTCGACGGCGTCCGGTTCTGGGGGAGCCCGTGGCAGCCCGCGTACAACGACTGGGCCTTCAACCTGCCGCGCGGCGCGCCGCTCGCGGCGAAGTGGGCGGAGATCCCCGACGCGCTCGACGTCCTGATCACGCACGGCCCGCCCCAAGGCCACGGCGATCGCGGCCCGGTCGAGGGGCGCGAAGGCTGCGAGGACCTCCGGCGCCGGGTGCGCGAGGTCGAGCCGCTGCTCCACCTGTTCGGGCACATCCACCAGGACGGCGGCGTCACGCGCGAAGGGGCGACCACCTTCGCGAACGTCACGACGTGGGAGTGCGAGCGCGGCGCGACGGTGCTCGACGTCGATCTCGCCACGCGCGCGGTCGTGGGCGTGGTCGTGCCGCCTCGCGTCTCGCCGCGACGCTGACCGGGCGCGTGGAGGCTCGAGGGCGCGCGCTCGCCGCGTCACCGGACGCGATACAGCCCCATCACGACGAGCGTCGCCAGCGCGGGCACGTCGCGCGCGCGGGCGTCGCGGAACCCGAACGCGGCGGGGAGCTCGCGGAACAGGTGATGCTCGTTCAGCAGGCCCTCCCACTCGGCGCGCCACGCGCGGCGATCGTCCTCTCGATAGCCGCAGTTCGTGAGCGCGCTCGGGAAGAGCCCGTCGACGACGTCCCACCCGAGGCGCTCCCAGCCCGCGTCGAGCGCCGAGGGGCGCACCTCGCCGCGCGGCGACATCGCGGGCTCGGAGAGCCCTTGCCACACCGTGATGGCGACGAGCGTCTCGTCGGCCGGCGTCGCGGCGAGCGCCGTCGAGAGGTCGGTCCACTTCGGCGTCTCGATGTGAACGTCGAGCCCCTCGCCGAGCGCGGAGTCGCGACGCGTCCACACGGCCTCGTCGACCGACAGCGGCCGTCGGACGTCTCGGCGCAGGAGGTACTGCTCGCGCCGCTCGGGCGACCAGTCGGACGGCGAGGCGTCGAGTCCGGCGCGGGCGTCGAAACCGAGGAGGAGCTCGCGCATCGGGTCGCTCATCGGTGGCTCGTAGCGCAGTCCCGGCCGCGGCGCGTCGCGTTCACGTCGGCGACGCCGCAGGTCCGCGGGGCGCGCGCTCCCAGTAGTCCATGGGGCCGAGCTTGGTGAACCGTTGGGCCGCGACGATCGGCGCGGAGGTGTCGCGTCGGGCGTAGAGGCCGACGTGGCGAAGCCCGAGCGCGCGCGCCCGCGCGACGCGCGCGGAGACGAGCGCCGAGTACGCGCCGCGCCCGCGCCCCTCGGGGACGGTGCCGCCTCCCCAGAGGAATCCGAAGCCGTCGCCGCGGCCGGGGAACGCGTTCATCGCGCCGGTCGCGTGGGGCGCGCCGGTCGCGTCGTCCCAGGCGACGAAGCGGTGCACGCGCGCCGTAGGGCCGGTGCAGTACGTCAGGAGCTGGGCGAGGCGCGCCGCTTCGCGCTCGCGCTCCGCGGGGTGCGCGCCTCTCGCGGCCAGCGCCGAAGGTCGGTCGAAGGCGCGCGCGAGGACGTCGAGCGCCGCGCGCAGGTCGTCGAGCGTCTCGACTACGCGGGCCGTGACGCCTCGCGTGGCGCGGCCGGCGTGGTCGTCGACGCCGATCGCGTAGCCGTCGTGCGCGTGTGTGACGGCGTACCCGCGGGCCGCGAGCGCGCGCTCGAGCCCCGCGGCGCGGCTCGCCCCCGCGAGCATCCAGCGCGAGTCGACCGCCTCGTGCGCGCGATCGACCTCGTCGACGAGCGCCGCGAAGCGGTCGGCCTCGGCGCGCACGCGGAGCACCGTGTTCAGGTAGCCGTCGGGCGAGCCGGGCGCCGCGAGGTAGAAGATCTCGGGGCGATCGACCACGCGCACCCCCGCGGGGAGCCAGAAGAGATCGTGCTGCGTGCGTTCGAGGACCTCGTCGAGCTCCATGGCGTCGCGCAGCGTAGCGCGATCGGGCAGGCGATCGACGTCGCCGTCCGGACGCGACGGGCCTCGAACGCATCGCCCGCTCGTCGGGGCGCGGGGCTCAGGTCAGGAGATCGACGCCGCACTCGAGGGCGTCGCACCACGCGATGAACCGCTGCACGTGCTCCGTGCCGCGGAAGAGCGCGCCGTGCTGCGGCGCGATGATCTCGATCGGCAGATCGCGCACGCGGCGGACCCACGCCTGCATCGCGCGGCGCGAGGCCATGTAGCGGCGGTGGAAGCCCTCCATCGCCGGCACGTGCGCGTCGAAGTCGGTGACCTCGCGGTAGTCGATGCCGATCGAGGCGCCGAGATCGCCCGAGTAGAGGATCTTCGAGGTCGGGTCCCACAGATGGAAGTTCCCCGGCGAGTGGAGGAAGTGCGCCGGGATCATCTGCAGCTCCACGTTGCCGAGGCGGAGCACCCCCCCTTCGTCGGCGATCGGCAGCAGTCGATTGAGCAGCAGTCGGTCGAGCCCGAAATGAGGCACGAAGCGCGTCCAGAGGCTCGAGACGTGGCCGACCGCGTCGGTCGACATCAGCCAGCCGTTGATCGCGGCGACGATGTCCGGATCCTGGTGCGAGAGGAAGATGTGCGCGAGCTGGGCGCGGCCGAGCAAGCCGAGGGTGCTCGAGAGCACGCGCGTGTAGACCTTGTGGCCGCCCGGATCGAGCACGAGCCCCTCGTCGCCGTCGACGATCACGTGCTGGTTGGTCTGCACCGCGAGGCCGCCGGCGTCGAAGTCCTCGAGGAGCACGTTGCGGTGCCCGTCCGCGTCGTAGAGCGTGATGTTTTTCGACATGGTGATGGCTGTCTCCACGCAGCGGTTCTTCGACGGGCGCGCGCCTCAGCTCCGCTCGGCCTCGCGCGCGCGGAGCTTACGCTGCGCGACGTGGACGTTGGCGGCGAGCGTCCGGTTCTCGGGATCGAGGAGCATCGCACGCTCCCAGCAGTCGAGCGCGCCGTCCCAGTCGCCGACGCGCGAGCGGTCGAGCCCCTCGTCGAGGAACTGCGAGACTCTGGCGGCGATCTCGTCGGCGCTCGGCGGCTCGGGCTCGGGCGCGTCGCGGCGCGAGGGCTCGGCCTCCGTCGACGTGGCAGGGCCGTGCTGCAGCCGGTGGCGCATCGCCGAGATCCGGTCCTGCATCGTCGCCTCGGACTCGGCGTGCTGCGCGTCGATCAGCGCTTGCAGCGCCGCGCCGTCGAGCTCGAGGGGCGCGCGACGTCGGATCTTGGCGACCGGCTCGCCGCCGACGAGCACCAGGCTGACCACCATCGGGACGTCGTCGGAGACGAGCTCGGTCTGCACCTCGAGCGTGCGGCCGTTCACCTGCAGCGACGACAGCCGGCCCGTCGGCGCCTCCCGCTCGCGCTCCTGCGCGTCGAGCCGCTCGAGCCCGAAGGTCGAGGCCCGCAGGACGAAGCTGCCGCTCTGCAGCGCGCAGAGGCGATCCAGCTGGGGCGCGATCACGCCTTCGTCGAGCGTGCCGCCGTGCACGGGGATGGTGAGCTCGTGCTCGAGCTCGGGCGACCGCAGCAGCAGCTCTCCCGAGAAGCGCTTGGCCTCGCACAGCTCCAGGAGCGCGGCGAACGAGAGCCGCGCGAGGTCGCCGCGAAATGTGGCCTGCGTCGGCGCTCCGCTGCGTCGGAGCAACGCGCGCACGCGCGCCGCGAGCAGCGCGGGGGCCACCGGCTTGACGACGTAGTCGTCCGCGCCGGCCTCGAGCGCCGCGGTCACCGTCTCCGGATCGCCCAGCGACGACAGGAACAGGAACGGCGTGCGGCGCTCCGGGTGCGCCGCGACGTAGCGGCGACGGAACTCGAACCCGCCGAGCCCCGGCATCACGACGTCCGAGACGATGACGTCCGGCACGAGCGCCTCCAGCGCGACGAGCGCCTCGGCGGCGGACGGGTAGGCCTCGACGTCGTGCTCCGCGCGGAGCGTGCACGCGATGCTCTCGAGCATCGCCAGGTCGTCGTCGAGCAGCAGCAGGCGCGCGCGCGCAGGCGGGATCATGGGTGCGTTCCGTTCCAGGCCGGGGGGCCACGCAGCAGCGCGGCGAGCTCGAGATCCATCAACGGCGCGACCAGCTCGTGATCGAACCGAGCATCGCGCCGCGTGGGCTCGTCCGCGTGCAGGACGCAGAGCGCGCCGCCGATCGAGCGCGCCGCTCGGAGCGCCGCGGGACCGATCTCCGCGAGGAAGCGCGCGTCGACGAGCCGGATCTGCGCGGCCTCGATGGCGAGGCGCCGCGTGGCCTCGACCGCGCGGTCGGCGTGGACGACCCGGAGCCCCGACGCGCCGAACATCTGCGCGGCGCGCGCGAAGTCGGCGCTCCTCGGCCCGGCGAGCAGCGCGGTCGGCTGGGCGCGCTCGCCGGCTCGCCCTCCGAGCGGGAGCTCGAGCACGAAGCGACACCCCCCCTCGGGCCGGTTCTCGGCGTACGCCCGACCGCCGTGCAGCTCGGCGAGGTGACGTACGATCGCGAGCCCGAGCCCGATGCCGGCCCCGCGCGGGTTCGTCGTGCGTTCGCCGTCGATCTGGAAGTACCGATCGAACACGGCCTCGAGCGCGTCGTGCGCGATGCCCGGCCCCCGGTCGCCGACCCAGAACGCGACGTGCCCCGCGCGCGCGTCGTGCCAGCCGATCTCGATGGGGCTCCCCGCGCCCGAGAACTTCAGCGCGTTGCCGACGAGGTTGGCGAGCGCCTGCTCCAAGCGCTCGGGGTCGCCGACGAACGGCCGCGCGCCCGCGCACGGCGCGACCGAGACGCGTGCCGGCTCGGACGCCGCGGCCGCGACCGCGCGCACGAGCCCGCCCGCTTCGATCGCCCGCGGGGCGAGCTTGAGCGTGCCGCTCTCGCACTTGTCGAGGTCGAGCAGGTCGCGCACGAGCCCGACCAGGCGGTGGCCGGAGTCGGCGAGCAGCCCGAGGCGACGCCGCAGCTCGTCGACCGGCGCGCGATCGCAGGTGTCGTGCAGCAGCTCCGCCAGGCCGATCATCGACGCCAGCGGCGCCCGCAGATCGTGCGAGGTGATGGCGACGATCTGGCTCTTGAACTGGCCGAGCCGCGTGAGCTCCGCGTTCTTGCGCACGAGGTCGCGCTCGCGCGCCTCGAGCGCCTCCTGTGCCCGGCGCTTCACCGTGACGTCGACGGCGTTCGACACGTAGCCGACGACGCGACCGGCCTCGTCGCGGACGGCGTTGATCGAGATCCGGACGATCAGCTGCTCGCCCGACTTCTTCACGTTGACGAGCTCGCCGCTCCAGGCGCCCACGTGCGGATCGACGAGGCTCTCGCGCATCGCGCGGTAGACCGCGGGGGCGTGGCGCCCCGACTGGAGGAACTTCGGCGTGCGCCCGACGATCTCCTCGGCGGACCAGCCGTAGAGCCTGGCGAAGGCGTGGTTCACGTCGACCACGCGCGCGTCGCCGTCGGTGAACATCACGGCCTCGGAGCTCGAGAGGAAGTTGCGGTGCACCAGCGCGAGCTCGCGCAGCGAACGCCAGCTGCGCGGCGCCCGCCGCACGTGGGCGACGAGCGCGCCTGCGAACGGCCCGATCACGACCTCGAGCGCGACCCCTTCGTTCGTCACGTGGTCGGAGGAGACCGTCTCGCCGCCCGCCGCGCGCGCGAGCTCGGTCGCGAGCTTGCGGCGATCGGACTCGGACACGTGCTGCTGCAGGCGTGGCGCGTCGCACTCGGTCACGGTCGCGAGCGCGGCGAGCCCGTCGGTGACGGAGCCGTCCGGCGCGAGCGCCAGCGTGCACCAGCGCGCGGTGTCGCCGAGCTCGCGGGCGCGCTGCACGGGGAGCAGGGCGAGCTCGCTCTGCGTCTCGCGCTCGCGGAAGAACTGCTGGAAGCCGAGCAGATCGCTCGCCGTCGACGGGACGTCGTGGGCGTCGCCGAGCGCCTCGAACGCCGCCGCCGCGAGCGCGGGATCGAGGCGCGCCCCGACCAGCCCCTGCATCGCGGCGATCGCCCCCTCGGGCGTACCGCCGCCGCGAGAGGCGCGGTCGGCGCGGAGCGCGTCGAAGACGTCGGCGTAGGCGATCACGCGGGCGACGAGCGGGATCGACTCGCCCGCGAGCCCTCCGGGGTAGCCGCTGCCGTCCCACGCCTCGTGGTGCGCCGACGCCGCGAACCCGAGGTGCGCGAGGCTCCCGATCGACTCGACGATCTCGCGCGTGCGAGGCGCGTGCGCCTCGACGAGCAGGCGCTCGCCCTCGGTCAGCTCCGTGCGCTCGGTGCGCTCGGCGCGCTCCGCGAGCGCCGTCGCCTTCCCTGGCACCGCCTCGGGCACGAAGACCTTGCCGACGTCGTGGAGCAGCGCCGCCCACACGAGATCCCAGCTGTTCGCGTCGCGCGAGAGCCGGGCGGCGATCCTCTGCGCGTACAGCGCGACGCGCGCGGAGTGGCCGGTGTCGTGGCCGTGCTTCGCGTCGACGACCCGCGCGAGCAGCCAGAGCAGCTCGGCTTGCAGGTCGAGCTCCGAGACGCCGTCGAGCCCGGCCGGCTCCGGGGCGATCGTGCGCACGCGGCGCGCGAGGTGCTCCGGCTCGTAGAGATCGGGAAGGAGCCGCGGATCGTCGTCGAAGAGCGTCAGCGCGGCCTCGCACACCTCCGCCGGCACGCTCGCCCCACGCGCCGCGAGCGCGAGCTGCACCGCGGCGCGCTGCCGCTCTGCGGGCGCGCGTTCCCGCAGGTGCAGCTCGAGCTGGTCGCAGAAGGCGATCGTCGACGACGCGAGCGGGATCTCCCACTCGGAGAGCCCTTCGGGAAACCCGTCGCCGTCCCAGCGCTCGGGGTGGTGAGCGAGCAGCGGCGCGAGCGCGCCCAGCGAACGCAGCGGCCGCAGCAGGCCCGCGCCGCGCGCAGGATGGAGGCGCGCCTCGGCGTCGTGGAAGCCAGCGGACGCGAGGTGGACGAGGTGCGGTCGGAGCGAGAGCGCGCCGACGTCGTGGAGCAGGCCGCCGTGGAAGGCGAGCGCCGGGTCGACGCCGAGGCCGCGCGCGAGCTCGTACGAGAGGACCCCGACGCGCCAGCCGTGGAAGTGGCTCGCCCCGTCCTCGACGTCGAGCGCGAACGAGAGCAGGCGCACGAGATCGTTGAGCAGCTCGCGCTTGCGCCAGCGTGCGGACGCGCCTGCGTGGGCGCGGTGGCTCCGGACGACGCTGGACCACGCGCCCCGCGACGTGGGGGGGCTCGAGTCGCCGGCGAGGGGCCAGACCGAGGGCTGAGCTGGTCCGTGGGAGGCGCTCATGCGTGCGGTTCGCCGCTCGACTGTGCAAGCACCACGCCGCAGAGCGAACGCGCGGGACCAACGCAGGTCAGCTCGGAATCGACGGCGATGCAGCTCGTCCTTCGATTGCTCGCTCGCCGCGGGCCGCCGTCACGAAACGCAACGTTGTGGCGGATCGAGACGAGCGCGGGTTTCGTGCGGCCGCACTCAGGGCGCGACGCGCGAGGCCGAAGCGCGCGCCGCACGGCCGAGATCGAGGGCGCGCCTCACGGACAGGTCGGGTCGGGGAACCAGGTCGCGCCGTCTTTGATCTGATTGCACTCGTCGGTGCACGTGTTCGAGGTGCAGCCGTGCGCCTGCGCGCCCGCCACCGTCGGCGGACACGCCCCGGGGATGGCCCAGCACGTCCCGCCGACGTCGGAGGCGCCGCAGCTGCTCTTGTCGACGAGGCGGTAGTTGCACAGCGCGCCCGAGGGGCAGCTCGTGCCGACGAAGCCGCCGCACGGCTTCGGAGTGGCGCAGGGACCCGAGCTCGCGACCGCCATCCCGTGCGTGGCGGCGACGGTGGCGTTCCAGTACGAGACGCCGTCGCAGCCGCAGACCGGGGCGCGCGTGGGGATCTCCGTCTTCGCGCGCGCCTTGCAGACGCCGGTGCCGCACCCCGGGGCGTCACAATAGCCGTCGGGCCCGCACGTCGCGCTCGCGCCGTACGTGCACGGCGTGCCGCCACTGCCGCCCTCTGCGGTGTCAGTGGCGTCAGCGGTGTCGGCGGTGTCGGCCGTGTCGGCGGCGGCGTCGGCGGCGTCGGTGCGCCCGTCGGCCGCGTCGGCCGCGTCGTGAGGAGCCGTCGCGTCGGGAGCACGCGCGTCGGCCGCGTCGGCCGCGTCCGCCGCATCGGGGGCACTCGAATCCGGCGCCGTCGAATCCGGCGCCGTCGAGTCGGGCGCCGTCGAGTCGAGCGCCACCGCGTCGAGCGCGCTGCCGTCCGCCGCGTCGGGCGAGGCGCCGCCGACCTCGAACGTGCCGCCGCTGCACGCGGCGAGCGAAAGGAGTGCGAGCGGCGCGAGGAGCGCGGTCCGGTCGAGGAGCCTCATGCGGTCGAGGATGCCACACCTCCGGCGAACGCGCGGTGCGCGCGAGCGTCCGCCCGCCGCACGCGCTCGACGCCCGAGTGCGCCGGCGCCAGCCTGTCGCGACATGCGCGCGCCCGCCTCCGTCGTCGTCCTCGCCCTCGCCCTCGCCGCGTGCAGCAGCTCGTCGACCACCGCCGCCGCAACCGCCGACGCGCTCACCGACGTGACGCCCGACGCGCTCACCGACGTGACGCCCGACGCGGCCGCCGAGGCCCGCGTCGACGCCGGCGGCTCGCACGCGGTCTGCACGTTCAACCGCGACTGCCCCTCGACCGAGCGCTGCGCGTGTGACGAAGCGACCGGCTGCTTCTGCGAGACCGGTGCGCGCGGCACCGGGGTGAACGGCGTCGACGCGTGCGCCTCGAGCAACGACTGCGCGAGCTCGGTGTGCGTGCAGGGGCAGGGCGGGGCGTACGTCTGCTCGGGCGAGTGCGCGAGCAACGCCGACTGCGGCGGCAAGCTCCCGCTCTGCAGCGACATCGCGTTCGTCGGGAAGATCTGCGTGCGCACGCCGTGACAGCGTAGGCTCCCCGCGATGCGCTCGACCTCGCTCCGCGTGCTCTGCGTGCTCCTGCTCGCCGGCCCGGCGGCCTGCTCCTCGTCCTCCGCCACCGACCAGCGCCTCGTCGACGCGAGCCTCGACGTCGCCGCCGAAACCGCGCCCTCCGACGCCGGCGCCGACGCACCCTCGGAGGGCTCTACGGGCGACGCCGCGTGCAAGCTCGTCGCGGCGTACTCGTCGAAGAACGCCGTCTGCAACGGCTGCGCGCAGTCGCGCTGCTGCGCCGAGGTGAACGGCTGCCTCGGCGATCCGCGCTGCAACGACGACTACGTGAACTGCATCCTCGCGTGCGCGCTCCTCCCCGACGACGCGGGGGTCGGCGTCGACGCGTCGACCGTCGCGACGGCGTGCGTCACCAAGTGCGGCGTCGACTACCCCGCCGGCAAGGTCGCGTACGACGCGGCCATCGGCTGCGTCGATTCGAAGTGCACGGCCGAGTGCCAGTAGCGGCCGCTCGTCAGGCGTCCGCGTGCACGGACGGGCGTCGGTCGGCCCAG
>CAIXWQ010001339.1 GCA_903923175.1 uncultured delta proteobacterium
CGCCACCACCGCTGCCACACCCGCCGCCGTCGCAGCCGCCGCCGCTCCCGCAGCCACCCTTGCCGTCGCACTTGCCGCCGCCGCAGCCGCCGCCACCGCAGCCGCCGTGCGCGTGCTCCTCCTCCTCCTCTTCGGGGGGAGGGAGCGCCATGCCTCGGTAGGTCGCGCCGTCGTTCGCGGTCGCGGCCGCGGCCGCCAGCGCCTCGGCCTTCACGCGCTCGATCACGATGCAGCGCTTGGGGGTCCGGGGATCTTAGACCACCAGAACGTTCTCGCCGGGGCGCAGCCCGCGTCGCGCGAGCGGCGCGCCGAAGACGACCCCCTGCACCTTGGCGTCGTCGACGAGGTACTCCACGCGCACCACGTGGTCGCGGCGCCCGGCGCCGGCCGGCTCGACGTCGACCACGCGCGCGACGACCTCGCGCCCCTCGCGGTAGAGCTGCTCGCGACCGATCGCCTCGCGATGCTCGAACCAGCGGACGCTGGGGATGACCCCGAGCACGACCGCGAGGAACAGCGCGACGAACATCCACTTGCCCATGACGATCAAGGGGATCACGCCGAGCGCCGCCATCAGCAGGGCGATGCGCCAGGGGTAGGGCTTGTAAGAGACGCGCGGAAGCCCAGTGAGCTTCCGGACTTCGGGCGTCAGCGCGCGGTTCACGGGGCGAGAATTAGCACGCGCCGGGCCGCCGCGCCGGTGAGGCGGATCCGGCGTCCCCGGAGCGCGACGGAGCGAGGATTCCGTCGTGAGGCGATCGCACGGGAATCACCGCGCGCGCGTGCTCGCGGCAAGCGCGCTGCCCACGGCTGCCGAGCCTTTCGCCGGCGGCCGGCGCGTGGCAGATCGCGCAGCGCATCATGGCCTCCTCCGACTCGAACCCCGCCCGCCCGAGCACCTCGTTCCCCAAGGAGCAGATCCAGGTCCTGCTGCTGGAGAACATCCACCCGAGCGCGCACGCGCTCTTCCGCGCGGAGGGGTTCCAGCTCGAGGTGCTCTCGGGCGCCCTCAAGGAAGAGGAGCTCAAGAAGAAGATCGCGACCGCGCACGTGCTCGGCATCCGGAGCAAGACCTACGTGAGCGACGCGGTGCTCGCCGAGGGGCGACGGCTCCTCACCGTGGGCTGCTTCTGCATCGGCACCAACCAGGTCGAGCTCGAGAACGCCAAGCTGCGCGGCGTCCCGGTCTTCAACGCGCCGTTCAGCAACACGCGCAGCGTCGCGGAGCTGATGATCGCGGAGATCGTCGCGCTCGGGCGGCAGCTGGGCGATCGCTCGAGCGAGATGCACCGCGGCGTGTGGCGCAAGGTCGCGACGGCGTGCCACGAGATCCGCGGCAAGACCCTCGGCATCGTCGGCTACGGCCACATCGGCCGGCAGCTCGGCGTCATGGCCGAGTCGATGGGCCTGAACGTCGTCTTCTTCGACATCGCGACCCGGCTCCCGATGGGGAACAACCGCTCGCTCGGCACGCTCAAGGAGCTGCTGCAGGTCTCCGACTTCGTGAGCCTGCACGTGCCGGCGACGACGCAGACGCACGAGATGATCGGCGAAGGGGAGCTCGCGGCGATGAAGAAGGGGGCATGCCTGCTGAACGCCTCGCGCGGCACCGTCGTGCAGATCGGCCCGCTCGCGGCGGCGCTGCAGTCCGGCCACGTGGCCGGCGCGGCGATCGACGTCTTCCCCGAGGAGCCCGAAGCGAACGGCGAGGGGTTCGCGACCGAGCTGCAAGGGCTGCCGAACGTCATCCTCACCCCGCACATCGGCGGCTCCACCGAGGAGGCGCAGGAGAACATCGGACGCGAGGTCGCGACCTCGCTCATCAAGGTCGTCAACGCGGGCGCGACCGCCGGCGCGGTGAACTTCCCGCAGGTCGAGCTGCCGCCGCTGCGCGACGCGCACCGCATCGTGAACGTGCACCGCAACGTCCCCGGCGTGCTCCGCGACATCAACAAGATCGTCTCGGACGCGAACGCCAACATCGAGGCGCAGGTGCTCGCGACCGATCCCAAGGTCGGCTACCTGCTCATGGACATCGACCAGGACGCCAGCGACGAGGTGCGCGCGGAGATGTCGAAGCTGCCGACGAACATCCGCACGCGGGTGCTGTACTGATGGCTTTGCAACGGGCTCGCTTCGCGAGCCCTACGAGGGGGCGCGCCGCCGCTCCCCCTCGTGCTCCCCCACCGGGCGCGATGCTTCGCGCGCGGTGAACGGCGGTCACGAGGAACTACGGATGGCGCTCCCCGAAGCCTTCACGCGCGCGATCGCGCAGGGATTCCCGGCCGATTTCGCGTCGACCGATGCGAGCGATCTCGCCGAGTACGGCAAGGACTGGACGAAGGTCCACGCCCCCGCGCCGTCGCTCGTGTGCTGGCCGCGCACGACCGAGGAGGTGTCGAAGCTCCTCGCGCTCTGCAACGAGCACGGCGTCGCGGTCGTGCCCTCGGGGGGCCGCACCGGGCTCGCGGCGGGGGCGATGGCGGCGAGCGGCGAGGTCGTGCTCTCGCTCGCGCGCATGCGGCGCATCGATCCGGTCGACGTGCTCGGCAACACCGTGCGCGTGCAGGCCGGCGCGATCACCGAGGCGGTGCACGAGCACTGCAAGGAGCACGGGCTCACCTGGCCGGTCGACTTCGCCTCCAAGGGGTCGAGCCACGTGGGCGGCAACATCGCCACCAACGCGGGGGGCGTGAAGGTCATCCGCTACGGGCTCACGCGCAACTGGGTGCTCGGGCTCGAGGTCGTGCTCGCGAGCGGCGAGGTGCTCGAGCTCAACGGCGCGCTCGAGAAGAACAACACCGGCGTCGACCTGCGGCAGCTGTTCATCGGCAGCGAGGGGACGCTCGGCGTGATCACCGAGGCGACGCTCAAGCTGCACAAGCTCCCGGGCAAGCTCGACGTCTTCCTCTTCGCGGTGCCCGATCTCGCCGGCGTGCTGCGCCTCTTCCGCGAGGCGCGCAGCGCGGGGCCGTTCGTCATCAGCGCCTACGAGTTCTTCACCGATCGCTGCCTCGCGCGCATCGCGCGGCACCGGAGCGTGAAGCCGCCGTTCGCCACCGAGTCGTCTCACTACGTGCTGCTCGAGGTCGAGGCGCAGGACCAGGACGCGCTCGACGCGTGGCTCGGCTCGCTCTTCGAGCGCGAGCTCGTGCTCGACGGCGTCAAGGCGCAGCACGCCGGCGAGGCGGCGCAGCTCTGGGCGCTGCGCGAGGGGATCTCCGAGAGCCTCACGGCGACCGGGATGCCGCACAAGAACGACATCTCGCTGCCGATCGCCGGCCTCGAGGCGTTCTGCGGGGAGCTCGAGGTGCTCTTCGCCACCCGCTACCCCGAGTGGGAGATCTGCAACTTCGGCCACATCGGCGACGGCAACCTGCACGTCAACGTCATGAAGCCCGACGAGATGCCGAAGGCGGACTTCCTCGCGAAGACGAAGGAGGCCGATCGGCACATGTTCGAGCTGGTGCAGAAGCACCGCGGCTCGGTCTCGGCCGAGCACGGCATCGGGCTGCTCAAGAAGGGGGCGCTCGGCTACTCGCGCACGCCGCGCGAGATCGAGATCTTCAAGGCGATGAAGCGCGCGCTGGATCCCAAGGGGATCCTCAACCCCGGCAAGGTGTTCGATCTCTGACGCCCGGCGCGCGCGCGGATCAGCGCGCGGCGCGCTTGCGGGGCGACGAGGACTTCGCGGCGAGCCGCGCGCTCACCGTCCGCGCGGCCTCCTCGATGGCCGCGTCGACGTCGATCGCGCCCGGCTCGAAGTAGTGCTGCGTGGCGATCCCGAGCACGAGCGCCACCAGCAGCGCGCCCATCGTCGCGGGGTCTAGCTTGGCGATCTCGCCGGCGTCGCGCGCGCGCTTCAGCAGCTTGGTCGAGCGCGCGCGGTAGCGGCCGTAGAGCTCGGCGTTGAGTCGCCGCACCTCCGGGTCGGCCGAGAGGCGCCCCCAGAACGACAGGATCACGCGCCCCGCCTCGGCGCGATCGACGAAGCCGCGCACGTTCGCGCGCAGCACCGCGCGCACCTTCTCGTCGATCGTGGCGCCCGCCTCGACCTCCGACTGCACGGCGGCGTCGATCTCCTCGATCGCGCTCGCGAAGACCGCGCGGACGATCTCGTCCTTGCTGGCGAAGTGGTAGGTGATCACGCCGCGGGTGAACGCGAGCCGCTCCTCGAGCGCGCCGAACGTCAGCGCCTCGAGCCCTTGCTCGGCCACGAGGCGCCTCGCCGCCGCGACGATCTGCGCGCGGCGAAAATCGCGGACCGTCTCAGACAAGCGCGGGCGTCTGCTTCGCCGCCGGCGCGAAGGCCTCCTTCGCGTCTCCTGCGTCCTGCGCCTCCTCGATCACGCTGCGCTTCAACAGGTGCTTGGGCCACGCCTCGGGGCGATCGCTCGGCAGCACGGTGACGTCGCCGCCGTCGTTCTTGAACAGCTCGGGGAGCTTGCAGCGGAGCAGCTGCGCCGCGACGACCAGCCCCGAGATGTGCGCCCCCATCACGCCGTGGCTGAGCGTGCTCGCGCCGCACATCCAGAGCCCTTTGATCGAGGTCTTGAGCGGCTGCGCGAACGGGCCGATCTGCGCGAGGCTCTTCTCGGTGCCGTACAGGTTGCCGCGCGTCGCCGCGACGTAGTGCACGTTGGAGAGCGGCGTGCCGAGCTCGGCGAACGTGACGTGCTTCTCGAGGCCCGGGATGACGTGCGAGGCCATCTCGAGCATCCGGCCGAGCAGCTCGCGCTTCTGCGCCTCGTAGCTCTCGGGGCGCGCGCCGTACTTCGTGTCGGACCAGCTCTTGAACGCGTCGTAGCCCACGAACGCGAACGACTCGAGCGTGTGCTTGCCCGCGTACTGCTTGCTCGGATCCTTGAGCGTCGTGCAGGTGACGAAGCCGCCCGGGATCGGCCCCGATCCGGGGCCCCACGCCTCGAGCCCCTTCTTGTACGTCCCCTCGACGTCGCCGCCGCCGAAGTACCAGTAGTTGCCCGAGTCGAAGCCGCGCCCGCGCAGATCGAGATCGGTCGCCATGAACAGGCTGATGGCCGAGACCGACCACTTGGTGTGGGCGAGGCGCAGGCGCTCGACGGTCGAGAGGTGCTCGAGGCCCACGAGGCGTCGCAGCGTGACGTCCGGATCGGCGTTGCTGATGACCGTCTCGGCGCGGATCTCGGTGCCGTCGGCGAGGCGCACCCCGATGGCGCGCCCGGCTTCGACGAGGATGCGCGAGACCTCGGCGCGCACCTTGATCTCGCCGCCCGCCTTGCGAAGCGCGCGGAGGAACGCGCGCGGGAGCGAGGCGCCGCCGCCGCGCGGGTAGTAGCCGCCGCCGAAGTAGTGCGCCTGCACCGCGGCGTGGATCACCGCCGGCATCTGCGAGGGGGGGAGCCCCGTGTCGCCCGCCTGGGCGCCGAGCACCGCGCGGCAGCGAGGATCGCGCACGTGGTGCTCGATGAGGGCCTGCGCCGAGCGCACGACCCACCGCGAGACGGTGGGCGCGGTGAAGGGGAGCTTCGCCACGTCGGAGAGGCGCTCGAGGCTCATCAGCGCGTTGAGCTCGCGCGCGATGTTCTGGACGTCGTCGAAGTACGCGCGGAGACCTGCGCGCTCACGCGGGAAGTGCGCGCTCATCGCCTCGACGAGGCGGTCCTTTCCCTTCACGTAGTCGAAGCGATCGCCCGGGCCGTCGCCGAGCAGGATGTGGTCGTAGCCGTCGGGGTTGAGCTCGCAGAAGACGAGGTCGCCGCCGAGGCCGAGCCCCTCGTACATGCGCCGGGCCATGCCCCCTTCGCCGAGCTCGCCGAGATAGTGCACGCCGGGGCTGAAGCGGTAGCCGCCGAGGCTGAACGAGTGGCACCAGCCGCCCGGCAGGTAGTGCTGCTCGAGCACGAGGACCTTCTTGCCGGCCCGCGCGAGCGCGACCGCCGCTGCGAGCCCTCCCGCGCCCGAGCCGATCACCACGACGTCCACGTCCGTTCGCCCTGCCTGCTTCGCGCTCGCCTGGTGATCCATGGTGCTGCCCTCCGAACGGCGCGATTATAACACGCGTTCTAATCGCGCAATGGGCGTTATGTCCGCGACGCCGGGCTTCCCCCGCGGGGGGACCGCGGTATGAAGCGCGGCGTGACCGCGCCGGCGCCTCCGTCCCCTCGCCGCGCAGGGCTGCGCCTCGCGCTGACCGGCGTCGTGACGCTCCTGCTGGGGGTCGGCCTGCTCGTCTTCATCGACGGCGTGACCGATCGCGCGCTGTCGTTCCCCGAGATCGGCTCCAGGCCGCCCATCGGCATCCAGTTCCTCGCCGGGCTCCCCGCGACGCTCGGCTACGTGATCGCCGCGCTCGGGCTCTACCGTTTCCTGACGAACCGCGCTCCCGACGCCGACGGCGAAGGGAAGGTGGCGCCGATGCTCTGGGCTGCGCGCGCCGCGCTCGGCCTGGCGCTCGTGCTCGTGTTCTTCGCGGGCGCGTACGGGATCACGATGCTGATGCGCATGCGTTGAGGCGAGCGCGCGGCACGCCGGATGCTCGTCCCTGGCGCATGACGAGGTCCGGGAAGTTCGCGTACGTCACGATGCTCTGCGGTGGCGATCGGTACGTGCCGGGGGCCGAGGTGCTCGGGCGCTCGTTGCTCGAGACCGAGACGAGGGCGGAGCGGATCCTGCTGGTGACCGCGGACGTTCCGGAGGAGTCGCGCGTGCGCCTGCGCGCGCAGGGCTGGGCGGTCCGCGACGTCGAGCCGATCGTCAACCCGCGCCCGCAGCGGCAGATGCTGCCGCGCTTCGCGAACGTGTACACGAAGCTTCGCGCGTGGGAGCTCGAGGAGTTCGAGCGGATCGTGTTGCTCGACGCCGACACCCTGGTGCTCGACGACGTCGACGACCTGTTCACGCGGCCGGGGTTCGCGGCCGCGCCCGACTTCTTCTTCCCCGATCGCTTCAACTCGGGCGTGATGGTGCTCTCGCCCTCGCGCGACACCTTCGCGCGCATGGTCGCGGCGCTGGCCGACTCGCCGAGCTACGACGGCGGCGATCAGGGGTTCATGAACGAGTTCTTCGGCGGCTGGTACGGGATGCCGGCCGCGCACCGACTCCCCGTCGGCTACAACACGCCGAACTTCATCTTCCAGTTCATGCGCGGCCACGAGGCGGTGCGCGAGCGCATCGAGCGGGAGGTGAAGATCCTCCACTACCTCGTGCAGAAGCCGTGGCTCGCGGCCTCCACGCTCACCGGGGCCTCGGAGCCCTGGTGGCGGCGCTACCACGCCATCCACCCGGAGTCGGCCCTGGCGCTGCGCCAACGGCTGCACGAGGCCGAGGACTGGACCTTCGACCACCTGGCGAAGCTGGTGGTCGGGTAGCGGGCTCCGCGCGCGCGCGGCCCTACAAGGGCACGGAGAGCGTCGCCACCGCGCCCCACACCCAGCCGTGGCTCGCGAAGCCGGGCCAGCCCGGGTTGTTGGTCTGCAGCCCCTTCGCGCCGGGGACCGGATCGTGGGTCGAGCCGTAGACCGAGCCGTCGGGGAGCTCGTCGACGATCCGCGCGTCGTCCTTGGTGACGTGCCGCGGGAGCAGCCGGTTCACGAAGACGTTCACGCCCGGCCGGAGCTTGGTCTGGCCGAGGTTCCTGAGCACGTCGACGCCCGCCACCACGCCGATCTTGTCGTTGTCGACGTAGTTCGAGCGACCGACCTGATCCGGCACCGGGGAGGGGACGTACTGCAGGTCGAGCCACGCCCGCGCGCCGCCGAAGTGCTGGCGCACGCCCACGGCGACCGTGAGCGTGTCCTTCCATGCGAGGTCGCTGCCGTAGGAGCCGGGGCTGATGCCGTGGCGATCGACGTACGAGGACCACATCGCGTACTTCACCGAGCCGACCGCGGTCATCGACCAGTCGCCTCGGCGCGCGACGTCCGCTTCGGCGCCGAACGAGACGATCCACGGCATGTAGTCGTAGACGTCGTGGCGCGAGGTCGACGACTCGGTGCCCGAGGGCAGCGTCGCCGAGATGGTCGTGTCGACGATGAAGTGCTCGGGCGCGTGCACGGCGGCGCCGATGCGCAGCCACTTGGTCGCGAGCCAGCGCACGCCGACCGTCGGCGAGACCTCGACCGTGGTCTTGATCGAGTCGTTGAGGAGCAGCGTGTCGTAGTTGGTCGAGTCGCGGACGTAGGTCGACGCGCCCGCCGAGTTGGTGAAGCCGAGCGAGAGGCCGGCGCCGAGCGAGAGCGTCGGCAGGATCTTGAACGCCGCGCCGAAGACGAACGACAGCGAGGTGAGCCGATCGCCCGTGAGCTCGGGGTGCAGGCTGTTCGAGAAGAGCGCCTCGCGCTCGTCGGCGTAGGACGAGCGCGCGCTGGTGAAGCCCGAGAACGGGATGAGGGCGTACATCCCGAGCGTGAAGCGATCGGGGACGAGGTGCTTCACGATGCCGAGCGCGAGGTAGGCCCGGTTCTTCTGGCCGGTGCCCTGCGCCTGCCGCGGGCGCGCCGCGAAGCCGGGCGGCGGGCAGTCGCCTGCGCCCGTGCCGCCGTGGCAGCCGCTGCGCAGCCAGTCGCTCGGCACGGTGCTGTTCGGGATCGGCGTGCCGTCGGGGCCGAGGATGTCGCGGCCGGAGACGAGCGTCGGCACGTCGCCGCCGCGCCGGCCGTCGAGCGTGACGCCGACCTGCTCGGAGATGCCGGCGAAGCCGACCAGCAGCTCCTCGTCGGCGTCGAGCAGCAGCGCGGGGTTGAAGTACGCGGACGACGCGGCGCCGCCGCTGACGACGCCCTGCGCGCCGCCCTCGCCGCCGATCGGGCCGACGAGGTCGATGAGCGGAGAGGCGTCGGCCGCGGCCGGCGCGAGCACGACGAGCGAAGCGAGCAGCGCGGTGGAGGTTCGGCGGAGCAACGCGATCACCTAGGGAGTGGAGCCGTCATGGGGGAGGACGAGGCGGACGTTCGCGCAGGTCGTGAGATCGGCCGCCAGGCTGTCGCGGGGCTTGCCGGCGACGACGCGCGCGACCCGCTCGCTGCCGAACGTCTTGCCGATGAACGAGAGGGTGAGCCGGCCGTGCAGGTCGGACGCGGCGTGCGCCGCCGAGCCGATGAGGGCGCAGCCGCCGCCGCAGCCGGTCACGCGCAGCACGTTCTCCTGCAGATCGAACGCGCCGGGGATGGCGAGCACGAGCGACGCGGCGGGGAGCGAGGTGCCGGCCGGGGTCGCGTACTCCTTCCAGTCGCGCTGCGCGGCGTTGCGCGTGCCGTTCACGAAGCCGGTGATCGCGTAGGCGACGCCGGGGATGCCGTCGCCGTCGATGTCGACCGTGCCGTCGGGTATCTCGGTGCTCGTGACCGGGTTCGCGACCGACGGGAGCGGCGGGAGATCGGCGAGCGCAGGGTTCGTCGTGAAGTCGGCCGGGAGGTAGGCCTCGGTCACGCCGCGGATCTTGTAGCGGCGATCGAGGGTGATCGCGCACCCGCCGCTGGCGGGCTTCGAGGTGCCGTGGCGCGCGCCGTGGGGGCTCGGCGCGTCTTGCCGGTTCGCGTAGAGCAGGCCGCGCAGCGTGCCCGGCGTGCTGTCGACCACCGCGGAGCCGGTGACGTGCACGCCGCACTCGATCTCCTCGGCGATGTGGAAGTCGTCGCCCGTCTGCTCGAGGCGGTAGAGGTACCAGGTGCTCGAGGTCTGGATGCTCCCGAGCACGCTGTCGCGCGTGTAGTCGGTCTCGCGCGCCGCCCAGTAGCCGGTGAGATCGCAGTCGGTGTCGCGCTTGGGCGCGTCGCAGCTGCCTCCGACGGCCAGCACGCCGTCGCCGCAGAGCTGCGTGCAGCCGCTCGCGTCGCAGCTCCAGTTCGGGACGACGACGCACCCCTGGCAGCCGTCGGAGTCGACGTCGCAGGCCTCGCCGGGCTCCAGCTTGCCGTTGCCGCACTCCGAGTCGGCGCCGGTGTCGAGGAGCACCGCGTCGCTCTCGCACGCGGCGGGCACGAGCGAGGCGGCGAGACAGAGCGGGAGGAGGAGGCGGGCGAGCTGCATCGTGCCGCGGCTGCCTTCGCACCGCGGGCGGTCGACGTAAACGCGCAATCGCATGACGCGAGCGGAACTTTCGGCGCAGGGCCTCCTCGTCTATCGCCGCTGCGACCCTCGTGTTCGAAGCCCTCGGATCCTTCACCTACCGACGCCGCTGGCTCGTGCTGGCGCTGGCGGCGCTGTTCCTCCTCGGCTCGCTCGCGATGCTCGTGCGCGGCGGCGCCCTCACCAGCGGCACCATCCGCGACATCGAGTCGACGCGCGCAGAGCACCTCGTGACGCAGGTCACCGGGCACCCGCGGCAGACCGCGTTCGTGGCGATCTTCCGCAGCGCCTCGCCGGACACGCTCGATCCGCGCCGCGAGCCGTTCCGCGCGTCCATGCGCAGAGCGCTCGACGGCGTACGTCACGACCCGGCCGTGCAGTCGGTCACCGGCCCCGACGACGCCATCTCGGTCATGGCCGCCGAGATGGTCGACGTCGACGCGCACGCCGCCTTCGCGATCATCGTGCTCTCGGGCGACGTGAAGGCGGCCCTGAAGAGCTATCCGAAGCTGCGCGCCAAGCTCGCCGCCGACGGGCTCGCCATCACCTGCACGGGGCACGTGCCGTTCATGCACGACCTCGACACGACGCTCGAGCACGATCTCGTGCGCGCGGAGCTCATCTCGCTGCCGCTCGCGCTGATCGTGCTGCTGCTGGTGTTCCGCACCGCCGTCGCGGCGATCCTGCCGGTCGGGGTGGGCGCGCTCGCGGTGGTGGGCGGCGTCGCGATCGTCATGGGGCTGTCGCACTACACGGACATGGCGCAGTACACGATCAACGTCTGCTCGCTGATCGGGCTCGGCGTCGCCGTCGACTACTCGCTCTTCACGGTGAGCCGCTACCGCGAGGAGCTGGCGGCCGGCTACGGCTACGAGGAGGCGCTCGTACGTGCGGTCGCCAAGGTCGGCCGCGTGGTCGCGTTCTCGGGCGGCGCGGTCGGCACGGGGCTCGCGGGGCTGCTCTTCTTCGAAGGGTCGTACCTGCTCGCGATGGGGCTCGGCGGCGCGATCGTGGTCGCGCTCGCCGTGATCTTCGCGCTCACGTTCCTGCCGGCGCTGCTCGCGGTGCTCGGCCCGCGCATCCACGCGGGCAAGCTGCCGACGTTCCGGCTCGGCCCCGGCGAGGGCTTCTTCCACCGGCTCGCCGGAGCGGTCATGCGGCGGCCGTTCGTGGTGCTGATCCCGACGCTCGGCGTGCTGCTCACGATGGGGGTGCCGTTCCTGCACCTGCAGATGGCGGCGACCGACGTCAACGTGCTCGACGGCTCCTCCGAGGCGCGCCGCGGGATCGACGAGCTGCGCCGCGATTTCCCCCACGCCGCGCAGACGCGCATCACCGTGGCGGTGGAGTTCCCCGCGGGCTCGGCGCTCACGCGCGAGCGGCTCTCGGCGCTCTACGACTTCACGCACCGCCTCGGCGATCTGCCCGGCGTCTCGGAGGTCGAGAGCCTGGTCGACGTCGGCCTGCCGATCTCGAAGGAGCGCGTCGTCGGCGGGCTGCTGGAGCCGCCGGCGGCGTTCCGCGACGTCATCGAGGCGGGCAAGCGGCTGACGACCAAGGACGCCGTGACGCTGGTGAACGTGGTCACGAGCCTCGCGCCGAACACCGACGCCGCGCGCGATCTGGTGCGCGCCATCCGGCAGGATCGCCGCGTCGGCGACGGCACGATCGTGGTCGGCGGCGAGATCGCGGCCGACCTCGACGCCACTGGTTACATGCGCTCGCGCGCGCCGCGGGCGATCGCGTTCGTGGTCTCGGTGACGCTGATCGTGCTGTTCCTGCTGCTCGGCTCGGTGGTGCTGCCGATCAAGGCGATCCTGATGAACTTCGTCTCGATCGCCGGCTCCTTCGGCGCGCTCGTCTGGGTGTTCCAGGACGGCCACCTCTTCGTGCGCGAGGGGCGCCCGATCGAGCCGACGCTCCCGGTGCTCCTGTTCTGCGCGCTGTTCGGGCTGTCGATGGACTACGAGGTCCTGATGCTCTCCCGGATCAAGGACTCCTGGGAGCGCACGCACGACAACACCCACGCGGTCGGCGAGGGGCTGGAGCGCACCGCGGGGCTGATCACGAGCGCGGCGGCCATCATGGTGGCCGTGTTCGGCGCGTTCGCGCTCGCGCGCATCAGCGTCATCACCGCGGTCGGCTTCAGCATGGCGCTCGCGGTGGCGATCGACGCGACGCTCGTGCGGCTGCTCCTGGTGCCCGCGACGATGCGCCTCTTCGGCCACCTGAACTGGTGGGCGCCCTCGTGGATGATGCGCCTGCGCTCGGCGCTCGGCTTCGGCCACCCGGGCGAGGGCGTGCCCAAGGAGCCGCGCGGCTAGCGCGCGTGGCGCGTGCGTCGGGCGCGCGCGATCCGCGGTACGTTCGGGGCGTGCCGTCGTTCGCCCCTCCGTCGCCGCGCGAGCTCGAGCGCGCGTTCTCCCTGCTCGCGCCGTTCCGCGCGCTGACCGCGCCCAAGTTCTTCGGGCTCGAGCACGTGCCGGCCACGCGGCCTCTGCTGTTCGTCGGCAACCACACGGTGTGGGGCGTGCTCGACACGCCGTTCTTCTTCGCGGCGCTCTACGAGAAGAAGGGGATCTTCCTGCGCTCGCTCGGGGACCACGCGCACTTTCGCGTGCCGCTGTGGCGCGATCTCCTCTCGCGCTTCGGCGCGGTCGACGGCACGCGCGAGACGTGCGCGGCGCTCATGCGCGCCGGCGAGGCCATCCTCGTGTTCCCCGGCGGCGGGCGCGAGGTCGCCAAGCGCAAGGGCGAGCGCTACCAGCTGATCTGGAAGGAGCGCCTCGGCTTCGCGCGCCTCGCGATCGAGCACGGCTGCACCATCGTGCCGTTCGCCGCGGTCGGCGTGGAGGACGCGCTCGACGTGGTGCTCGACTCGGGCGACCTGCTGCGCACGCCGCTCGGCAAGGCGATGCAGCGCCTCGGCGTGCGCGTCGAGATCGTGCCGCCGCTCGTGAAGGGGATCGGGCCGACGCCGGTGCCGCGCCCCGAGCGGCTCTACTTCGAGCTGCGCCCGCCGGTCGATCCGCGCGCGTTCGGCGCCGATCCGAGCGACGACGTCGCCGCGCGCGCGCTGCGCGATCGCGTCAAGGGCGAGGTCGAGGCGGGGATCGCGAGCCTGCTCGCGCACCGCGAAGGCGATCCGAAGCGCGCGCTGCTGCCGCGGCTCCTCGGCGGGCTGCGACGCGCCGCAGGGCGGTAGGGCGCGCGCCGAGCTGGTCGCGTCGAGGCGTCCGGCCGCGCGCGCCGGCGGCGGTGTCTTCGCGCTGCGCGGGGGCTATCCTCTCGTTCGTGGCCTCGCTCCGCGTCGTCTTCCCGCGCCCGGGCTTCTTCCTCGTGGACGTCCGGGTGACGCTCACGCTCGACGGCCAGCCCGTGCACGACGGCACCTTCATGGCCGGCTTCGCGGTGGCGCTCGACGTCGCGCCGGGGCGGCACGTGCTCGCCTCGGTGATCGATCTCGGCCTCGCCCGGCGCACGCGCGAGTGGGTGCTCGAGGTGCCGGCGAGCGGCGGCGACGCGACGATCTCGTACAGCCGGTTCTGGGGGAATTTCTCGAAGAAGCTCCCGCTCGTCGCGCGCGCGTGAGCGGCGCTCGCCGAAGCGGCGCAGGCGCGCGGTCGGCTCAGAAGGTCAGCCCCACGGTGCCGAACGCGCCCCCCTTGGTGGGCGCGACGCCGAATGCGACGCGCGGCGCGCTGAAGGCAGACGCCCTGCTCGCCGGCCCGACGTCGATCGTCGTGCCGGAGGCGCCGAAGAGCACCCAGCTGCCGATCGTCCCCCCGATGACCAGCGCGGCGACGACCGCGGCGCCGCCGTTGTCGTGCGAGGCGCAGCTCGTGCCGCCGTTGAGGGTCGAGCTGCAGCTGCCGCCGTCTCCGAGGTTGCCGGCGGAGTAGACCAGCAGGGCGAGCAGCCCGGCGGCCGGGAAGACGATCCCACCGGCGAGCCCGAAGCCACGCCCGGCGCTGCTCCCGCCCTCCACGTCGATGCGCGTCGACTCGTCGAAGGTCACCCGCTTCTTGCGCGAGGGCATCCCGGCGCCGTCCACGAACACCACGTAGCGTCCGGCGCGCGGCAGCGAGACCGTGCAGCTGCCGATGCACCGACGGACCGGCTCGCCCTCGTAGAGGAACTCCGTGGTGATCTCGGAGCTCGCGTGGACGTCGACGTCGATGCGCTCGCTCGGCTCGATCGGGACCTCGCGCGCCCAGAGCGGCGAGGAGGCCGTGAGCAGCGTCAGGGTCGCGAGCGAAGCTGCGAGGGCGCGAGCGGGGCGGCTCATGTCCGAGCGCTACAGCACGACGCGTGCCCAGCGCGCGCAGGCCGCGAATGGGCGTGCGTTCGCGGCGCAGGCCGGGCGGCGCGCGTCGAGGCCGGGCCGGCACGCCAGCGGCTTCGCCGCACACCGTGACGGAGCCGCACACCCGGCGCCGGGCTCGGCTCGTCGGCTCGCGCGTCTCGGAACGCGCCTTCGAGCGAATGGGACCGAGAGTTCGGCCCGCTCGTCGACCTCGCGTAGAGTCGGGGCCCCGCCCTCCGGAGCCATCCTTGAAACGCCTTCGCATCACGCCTTTCTCCCGCTTCGCCCTCGCCGCCTCGCTCGCCTCGCTCGCCCCGATCGCGTGCTCGCGAAGCGACGCCCCATCGCCGTCCAAGGCGACCTCCGCGGCCGCCTCGTCCGCGGTCGCTTCCGCCGCGGTCGCTTCCTCCGCGCTCGCCGCGACGGCGCCGTCCGTCGCCGCGGACGGCTCGGGCGCCGCGGGGTCGAGCACGGGCGCCGCGAGCGCGGGCACGCGCCCGGTCGTCGGGGCGGGGCTGTGCGATCTGCGCTGGGGGTTCCACGGCAAGGTGGCCGGGCAGGAGGCCTACTTGCGCGTCGTGCGGGACGCGTCCGGCGGGGACGCGGTGGTCGGGCGCTACTTCTACGCCAAGCACGGCCTCGACCTCGGGCTGCGCGGCACGCTCGCCTCCTCGCTCGAGCTCGACCTCGTGGAGGGGGACGCGAAGGCGCCGAGCGGGCGCTTCAAGGGCAAGTGCGATCCGACGACGGGCGCGCTCGACGGCACCTGGAACGGCGGCAAGGACGACGTGCCGTTCCACTTCGACCGCATCGACGCGCGCGACAAACCGCTCGTCGCGACCAAGCGCCTGGCGCTCGCGCGCAAGGCCAAGAAGAAGCCCGCCCCGGGCGGCCCGCCGGGCGCGGACGTCTGCGAGTACGCGCAGAAGCGCTTCGAGCTGTTCGGCGCCGGCACCCCCGAGGCCGAGCAGGCGCTCAACCAGCAGGACGCGCGGACCCTGAAGGCGCGCGTGCTCTCGAAGGACTTGTACGGCCAGACCGAGACCTGCGAGGAGGGGCTCAGCGCGACGTTCAGCGAAGGGATCGTCGCGATCTTCCACGGCCTCGCGACGATCGAGGCGAGCGGCACCTTCATGGTGTCCGGCGCGGCGCACCCGGCGAACGCGGTCGACTACGCGCGCCGCACGTTCGACCTGACGACCGGGCGCGCGGTCGAGGAGAAGGACCTGTTCGCGAAGTTCCCGAAGGAGCTCGTCGAGCGCTGCGTCGCGGCCTACGCGAAGGCGAACGACATGGACGACTTCGCGACGCAGATCACCGGCCACTCGTTCGATCTCACCGCGGCGGGGCTGCACGTCTTCGGCACCGACTACCCGCACGTCGCCGCCGCGCTCACCGGCGCGGGGCCGACGATCACCTGGGGCGCGCTGTTGCGAGACCACGCGCTGCGCGCCGACTCGCCGGTGAAGCGCGCGTGGGACGGCGTCGCGCCGTCGAGCGCGCCCGCGGGGCCGGGGGACTGCATCGGCGGGGTGGCTCTGCCGAAGTGAGCGGAGCGGAGGCCAGCCTCGCGCTCGCGTCAGAGATCCTCCCCTCGACGGCGGCGGCCGAATACAATCGCGCGCATGAAGCTCGCTCGCACGGCCCTGCTGCTCGCCGCCCTCGGACTCGCCGCCTGTTCCAAGCCCTCGACCGGTGAGCCGGGCGCCGCCAAAGCCGACGAGTCGGCCAAGGCGGCCGCGGCGAAGGCGTCGGCGAGCGATCTCGCGGCCAGCGCGAGCGCGTCGAGCACCGTCGCGCCGGCGCCGCGGCCTGCGACGTCGGGCTCCGGCGCGGCCTCGAAGCACAAGCTCGAGGGGCTCGGCGCCAACGAGGCCGACGTCTCGCGCTACGAAGACGAGAAGAAGCTCGCGACGCCCGCCAAGCAGAAGATCGTCGCCGCGTACTACACCGCGCGCGTGGAGCCGACCGGCAGCGCGAAGTCGGTGGCGGTGCTGCCGAAGGACACGGAGGTCACGGTGGTGGCCGAGCGCGGCATGCACCAGCTGATCACGTTCGCGAACCCGGACAAGAGCAGCGAGACGCTCGTGGGCTGGATCTTCAAGATGGCCTTCGACGAGAAGTCGCTCGCCGGCTGCCCGTCGGCCGGCGTGATGGTCGACGCGCCCACCACCGGCGCGTTCTGCGCGAAGCCGTGCTCGCCCGACAAGGCCTGCCCCGCGGGCCAGAAGTGCTTCCACGGCGCGTGCATGAAGTCCGAGTGAGCGCTCACGCGAGCGTGCGCCGGAAGCGCACGACCGCGATCGACATCAGCGTCACCGCGATCAGCGCGAGCCGGCCGAGCGGCTGCGCGATGTCGGCGAGGCCGGCGCCGCGCAGCAGGATCGAGCGCAGGATCTCGATGTAGTACCGCACGGGGTTCAGCCAGGTGATCGGCTGCACCCAGTCGGGCATCGCCTCGATCGGCGTCATCATCCCCGACAGGAGGAAGCACGGGATGATGATGAAGAACGCGCCCATCAGCGCCTGCTGCTGCGTGCGCGCGAGCGTGCCGACGACGAGCCCGAGGCCGAGCGTGCCGACCAGGTAGACGAGCGCGGCGCAGAACAGCAGCGGGATCGAGCCGCGCATCGGCACGTCGAAGACGAAGTTGCCGACCACGAGGATCAGCGCCTGATCGATCAGGCCGAAGATCGCGTAGGGGACCGTCTTGCCGATCATGAGCACGATCGGCCGGATCGGCGTGACGAGCAGCTGCTCCATGGTGCCGACCTCGCGCTCGCGGGCGAGCCCCATCGCCGTGATGATGGCGGTGACGATCAAGAGGATCGACGCGCCGGTGCCCGGCACGATGAAGATGCGGCTCTTGAGCGACGGGTTGTAGAGCAGGCGCGGCTCCAGCGAGACGCGCGCGATCGACGCCACCGCGCCGGGCGGCAGGCGCGCGACCTGGGTGCGGATCGAAGCGAGCGCCGCGTACTGCTCGATCGCGGCGCTGGCGGCGACGCCGCGCACGGGATCGGAGCCGTCGACCAGGACCTGCACGCTCGCGGGCACCGCGCTCGCGACGTCGCGCCCGTAGCCGCGGGGGATCACCACCGCGACCGTGGCCGTGTTGGCGCGCAGCGCCTCGCTCGCCTCGTCGATCGTGCGCACGTACCGCAGCGTGAAGGTCTTGTCGGCCGAGAGCCCGTCGAGGAACGCGCGGCTCTCGGTGCTGCGGTCGTCGTCGAGCACGACGGTGTCGGCGTGGTTGAACTCGAGGTTCGCCGCGAAGCCGAGGATGGTGAGCTGCAGCACCGGGATGCCGAGCACCACCGCCATCATCCGCTTGTCGCGGAACGCCTGGAGGAACTCCTTGCGGATCAGTGCGAGGAGCGTCGTCACGAACGACGCGCCGAACGAGGGGGAGGGCGCGCGGGGGCTCACGCGATCCTCCGCCGGAAGCGCGCGGTGGAGATGGCGATGACCACCGTGGCGAAGATCGCGAGCGCGAGCGCGTCGCGCGCGAGATCCGCCGGCGCGACGTCGCGCAGCATGATGCCGCGCACCGCGTGCATGTAGTGCCGCACCGGCAGGACGTTCGAGAAGATCTGCAGCGGCCGCGGCATGTTCTCGATCGGCATGATGAAGCCCGAGAGGAGCACCGCCGGCAGCATGGAGCTCACCGCCGCGACCTGCGTCGCGACCATCTGGTTCTTGGTGAGCACGCTGATCATGAGCCCCTGACCGAGCCCGGCCACGAGGAACAGGGACGAGAGCGCGAGCAGCAGCGGGATCGAGCCGCGGATCGGGACGCCGAAGAGCCAGGTGCCGGCCGCGAGCACCAGCAGCATCTGGATCATGGCGATGCCGAAGTAGGGGAGCAGCTTGCCGAGCACGATCTCGATGCGCCGCACCGGCGTCGCGAAGAGCTGCTCCATGCTCCCGCGCTCCCACTCGCGCGCCACGGTGAGCGCCGTCAGCAGCACCGACATCATCGTCTGGATGACCGCGACGAGCCCCGGCACCAGGTACAGCGCCGATTTCGACGAGGGGTTGTAGAGCGCGCGCACCCGCGCCTCGATGGCGTCGGGGCTCGGGCCGAGCGCCTTCTCTGCGAGGTCGTGATCGACCACCACGGTGAAGCGCGACGCCGACGAGAGCACGGTCTGCGTGGTGGCGTTGTCGGCCGCGTCGATCAGCACCTGCACGGCGCCGGTCTCGCCGCGGCCGAGCGCGCGCGAGAAGCCCTTGGGGACGACCACGCCGACGCTCGCGGCGCGGCGGCGGAACATCGGCTCGATCTCCTCGGCGGAGGCGACCTCGCCGACGCGCGTGAAGCTCGGCCCCGAGAAGAGCCGCGCGACGATCTGGCGGCTCTCGGCGGTCTGGTCCTGATCGACGATCACGACCGGGATGTGATCGACGTCGAACGAGATCGCGTAGCCGAACAGGATCAGCATGATCAGCGGCATGCCGACGGCGAAGTAGAGCGTGCCGAGGTCACGAAAGACGTGCATGACCTCCTTCAGCGCGATGGCCGCGATCCTTCGGAGCGCGCCGCGCAGCCCCGAGCCGCGACGCCGCGGCGCCGACGTGGAGGCCTGCGGGCTCATGCGGCGACCACCTTTCGACCTGCGACCTCGAGGAACACGTCCTCGAGCGTCGGCGCGATCTCCTCGGCCACGGGCTGCTCGGCGCCGGCCTCGAGCGCCGCGCGCGCCAGCGCCTCGGCCCCGGGCGCGTCGTCGGCGCAGCGCACGTGCAGCCCCGCGCCGAACGGCTCGACCGCGCGCACCCACGGCAGGGCCGCGAGCGCCGCTTGCGGCAAGCGTCGGCCACGCAGGGCGAAGGTGCGCCCCGGCACGAACTCGCGCTTGAGGCCGCTCGGCGTGTCGAGGGCCACGAGCGAGCCGTCGACCATGAGGCCGACGCGGGCGCAGTACTCGGCCTCGTCCATGTAGTGCGTGGTGACGAAGACCGTGGTGCCCGCGCTCGCGAGCGTGCGGATGATCCGCCAGAAGTTGCGCCGCGCCTCGGGATCGACGCCGGCCGTCGGCTCGTCGAGGAAGACGATCGGCGGCGCGTGGATGAGCGCGGTGGCGAGCGCGAGGCGCTGGCGCATGCCGCCCGGCAGCGCGCCGGCGGGGCGCGGATCGTCGGGGGCGAGATCGACGTCGCGCAGCAGCTCCTTCGCGCGCGCGAGGCGCGCCTTGCGCGGGATGCGATACGCGCCGCCGAAGAAGTCGAGGTTCTCCGCCGCCGTCAGGTCTGGGTACAGCGAGAACTTCTGCGACATGTACCCGACCGAGAGGCGCACCCCCTCGGGATCGCGCGCCACGTCGTGCCCGGCGACGATCGCGCGCCCCTCGGTCGGCGCGAGCAGGCCGCAGAGGATCCGGATCGTGGTCGACTTGCCGGCGCCGTTCGCCCCGAGGTAGCCGAAGATCTCGCCTCGCTCGACGGCGAACGAGACCGAGCGCACCGCGGTGAACGCGCCGAACCGCTTCACGAGCGACAGCGCCTCGAGGATCGGCGCGTGCTCGCCGCCGCCGCCGCCGTGCGCTTCGCCCGCGCTCACGCGGCCTCCGCCTCGCGCTGCTTGCGCGCGGCGAGCGAGAAGTAGAGGTCCTCGAAGTCCGGTACGCTGCGCACGACCGCCGCGCCGAGCGCCGCCAGCCCCGCGCGCACGGCCTCCTCGTGCGCAGGCTCGACCAGCGCGCGGATGCGCTCGCCCGCCGGGGTGACCGCGACCACGCCCGCGTGCGACTCCAGGAACGCGTCGAGCGGCGCGCGGTCGGACGAGGATGCGCGCGCCTCGAGCACCACGTCGATGCAGTCGCGCACGAGCGCGGTCGGCTCGCCCTCGGTCAGCACCCTGCCGCCCGACAGCAGGCAGACGCGCCCGCAGCGCGCCGCCTCGTCCATGTACGGCGTCGAGACGAGCACGCCCATGCCCTCCGCCACGAACTCGTAGAGCAGCGCCCACACCTCGCGGCGGCTCACCGGATCGACGCCGTTGGTCGGCTCGTCCAGCACCAGCACGCGCGGCCGGTGCAGCAGCGCGCAGGCGATCGCGAGCTTCTTGTACATCCCGCCCGAGAGCGCGCCTGCGGGGCGATCGTGCGCCTTCTCGAGCTGCGTGATCGCGAGCAGGCGCGCGCGGCGCTCCTTGTAGTCGGCGCGAGACAGGCCGAAGAGGTGGCCGAAGAAGTTCAGGTTCTCGTCGATCGACAGATCGCCGTAGAGCGCGAACTGCTGCGGCATGTAGCCGAGCTGCTCGCGCGCGTCGGCGGGGGCGCGGCGCCAGGGGACGCCGTCGACGAGCACCTCGCCCGCGTCGATGTCGATGAGCCCGGTGAGCGCGCGGATGAGCGTCGTCTTGCCCGCGCCGTCGGGGCCGACCAGGCCGAGCAGCTCGCCCGGGGCGACGGCGAGCGAGACGCCGTCGAGCGCGGTGACGCCCGGGAAGCGGCGCACCACGCGGCGCGCCTCGAGCAGCGGCGGGCTCGCGTCGCCGGGCGCCGCAGTGCTCACGGGTTGGTCCCCGGGATCACGACTTCGGCGGGCATCCCGGCGCGCAGCTCCCCCTTCGCGTTCTCGAGCGCGATCTCGACGGCGTACACCAGCCGATCGCGGTCCTCGCGCGTCTGCACGTTGCGCGGCGTGAACTCCGCCTCGCTCGCCACGCGCCGCACGGTGCCGGTGAAGACGCGCCCCTCGTACGCGTCGACGCGGACCTCGGCCTTCGCGCCGATCCTGGCGCGCGACAGCTCCGCGTTCGGCAGGAAGAAGACCGCCTTCACGGTCGAGAGATCGATCATCGTGAGCACGCGCGCGCCGGGCGCGAGCACCGCGCCGGGCTCGTGCAGCCGATCGACGATCGTCCCCTGGCGCGGGGCCTTCAGCACGCACTCGGCCACCGCGAGCTTCGCGCGGCGCACGTCGGCCTGGGCCGCGTCGAAGCCGGTCCTGGCCACCTCGACCTGCGCGTCGGCGGTGCCGATGTTCGCGGCCTGCGCCTTCGCCGTGAGGGCCGCCGCGCCGACGCTGGCGCTCGCTGCGTTCTTCTCGGCCTCGAGCCCCTTCTGCGCCGTCTCGGCGCGATCGAGCTCGACCTCCGGCAGCGCGCCCGTCGCCGCGAGCGTGTCGGCGCGCTTGCGATCGCGCTCCGCCTTCAGGCGCTGCACGTCGACCGTGCCCGTCTTCGCCGAGGCGACCAGGACCTGCGCGCGCGCGGCGTCGGTCGCCTCCTTCGCGCCGGTCACGCCCGCCTTCGCGACCGTGATCTGCGCCTCGGCCTGCTTGGCGCGCGCCTCGGCCAGCGCGAGCGCGGCCTCCTGATCGTCGCAGTCGAGCCGGGCGACGATCTGCCCTGCGGTGACGGCGTCGCCCTCCTGGACGAGCACCTCCGCGAGACGACCGCCGACCTTGGTCGCGACGACCGACTCCGTCCCCTCGAGGGTGGCCGAGCCGCCCGACGGCGCGTGCTTGTAGGCGCCCTGCGCGCGGACGCGGAGCGCGATCACGATCGAGAGGGCGATCACGAGCAGCACCCCGGCGATCAGCTGTTTCTTCATCGCACGGTCCTTGGTTAGTAAGTACTTACTTGCCTCTTGCGGTGCCGTGTGTCAAGGTCCCTGTCGATGGCGAAACGAGCCGCCCCCGCTCGAACCGAAGAGGCTGCGCCGTGCGCGATCGCAGGGGCGAGCGCGGCCGCCGCGACCGGCCTGCCGGGCACGCCGACCGAGACGCAGCGCAAGATCCTCGCCGCGGCGCTGGAGCTCTTCGCCGAGCGCGGCTTCGCGGCCACCACGACGGCCGCGATCGCGAAGCAGGCGGGGGTCGCCGAGAAGACGATCTTCGCCCACTTCGCCACCAAGGACCGGCTGTTCGAGGCGACGCTCAACCCCGCCGCGCTCGAGCTGCTGCTCCCGGAGGCGATGGGCGGCGTGCGCGAGACGCTGGCGCACGAGTGGACGTCGCTCGCCGACCTCTTCGCTGCGTTCATGCGCAACCGGCTCGCCTTCGTGCGCAAGAACCCCGCGAAGCTGAAGCTGATCGCGCAAGCGCTGATGCTCCACCCGGAGCTCGCCGAGCTCTTCGTGCGCGTGTTCCGCGAGCACCTGGAGCCGCGCCTCGCGCGGGTGACCGAGGGGCTCGAGGCGGCGGGCGAGCTGCGCAAGCTGCCGCGCACCTCGCTGGTGCGCATCGTGATGTCGATGACGGCGGGCTACATGCTCGCGCGCTTCGTGCTGCGCCCTTCGGCCGAATGGGACGACGAGGCGGAGCTCACGACGATGATCGACGTGCTGCTGAACGGGCTGCGGCCGCGGGCGTAGCGCGCCGCGGCGGCGTCAGTTCAGCCAGATGAAGTAGCGGAGCTTGTGCTCGAGGCTCTCCTCGCCTCGCTCGATCTCCTGCGACATGCGCAAGAGGCGTCGCGGCAGCCCGGACGCCTTCATGCGCGCGACGTAGGCCTCGCCGAAGAGGCTCTTCAAGGCGCCGTCCGGATCGCGATCGGCGTGATCGAGCGCGCGCTCCGACAGCGACAGGTCGCGCGGATCGGAGAGCAGCCGGCCGACGTCGACGAAGCCGCTCGGCGTCACCTTCAGGTGCGCGCCCGAGAGCCGCACGAGCTCCGCGACGTCGAGCCCCTCGTTGCCGCGCACGAGGCTCCGCACGTCGGTGATCACCTCTCGCCAGGTCGCGTAGAGCGCCTCGTCGACCGGCATCGGCAGCGGGTGGCTCGCCTGCCGAGGGCTCGGGACCCACTCGCGATCGTCGTCGGTCTCCGCGAGGTACGCCTCGCGCGTACGATCGGCGTGGTCGAGCCCCTCGAGGAGGCGGCGCTTCGCGTCCCGCACGCGCGAGGCGTCCTGCAGGTGCACGACGAGCTCGCCGCTTCGCCCGCCGCGCCCGCCGCGCGCGTCGATCACGAGCTCCTCGAAGCGATAGGCGAGCGCGAGATCGAGCGCGGCGCGCTGGAACGACACCATCGCGCGCGCCCAGTGGACGTCGCCGACGTCGAAGCGGAACGTCGGCGTCCTTCGCGCGTCGCCCTCGGGCAGCTCCTTGCCGTCGGCGCCTTGCTCGATCTGCAGCAGGCGCTCGTCGTGCGGCTCGATCGCGCCGCTCTGATCCCAGTCGACCTTCCAGCAGGCCACGCAGAGCTCGAGCGCGAGCTCCGGCGCCTCGGCCGCGACGGCGAGATCCTCGTCGATGCGCGCGAGCGACTCCTCCGCCCGCTCCAGCTCGGCGCGCAGGCGCGGGCCGTCGAGATCGCGCCGCGCGCGGCCGCGGGCGAACAGCGCGCCGTACAGGTGCTGCGAGCTCTGGACGTAGCGCGCGATCGCGCGCACGAGGCGCGCGGTGGCGTTGCGGCCGTTGCGATCGATCGCCGCCGTCGATCGCGCCTCGGCGTCGGCGAAGCGGCCGGCGCGCAGATCGTCGGTCGCGGCGGTCGCCTCCTCGCGCTGCTTGGGAAGTGGCATCGAGCCGCCGCAGCCCGCGCCCGGCAGCGCGAGGGTCGCGAGGAGCACCATCACCGTCGCCGAGACCCGCGTGCGGAGTCGCCTCATCATGCGAGGAGTGTGTCACGGGCGGGGCGCGCGGCGTTTCGCGCCCGAACGAATGCCTACGGAGCGTCGCGGCGGCGGCGCCGCGCGCTTCTCGTCTCGGCAGGCGCGCGCGCGCGCGAGCCGCTACGGGCTCGACATGAACTTGTGCGGCACGTCGACGCGTGGCCCGAGCGCGTGGCGGCGCTCCGTCGTCGCCGTCGGCCCCGATTGCAGCTCGATGACCGTGTGCAGCGGGATGTCGTGGAACGGAGAGGCCTCGGGCGCGAGCTCCATCAGGTAGCCGTAGAGGACGCGCGCGACGGCCTGGTGGCTCACCACGAAGAGCGGCGTGCGCAGGCGCTCGAGCTCCAGGATGACCGGCTCGAGCCGCTCGATCAGATCCTGGTACGACTCGCCGCGCGGGTAGCGGTAGCGGAACTTGTCGCGCGCGCGCGCCTCGGCCTCGGAGGCCATCGAGACTCGGACCTCGTCGTAGGTCATGCCGTCGCACACGCCGGCGTCGATCTCGTCGAGCGCGCGCCAGGCGACCTTCGTGGTCGGGAGCTCGCGCGCGGTCTCGATCGTGCGCCGGAGCGTGCTGGTCCAGACCGCGATCTCTCCGTGCGCGCGCGCCTGCTCGTCGTAGAAGCCGCGCAGGCGCTCGGCGTACTGCGCGCCGAGCCGCGTGATCGACGCGTCGCCGCCGATGCGGTGGTGCAGGTTCGACGTGCTCTGCCCGTGGCGCGTGAGCCAGATCGTGCGCGGCTGCGCGTGCACGTTCAGCAGGAAGTAGACGAGGCGCGACGGCAGGTAGCCCTCGATGCGGTGGAGCACCACGTCGCGGCCGAGATCGATGATCTTGATGTAGCGGAGCGCGTCCTCGTCGATCGGCTCGTAGGCGCGCTCGTACAGCGAGAGGCGCGCGCGGAAATCGCGCACGGCCTCCTCCGGGTCCTCCCCCTCGTAGTCGGGGCTCTCGAGCTTGGTCGCGCGGACGTTGGCCTCGACGATCGCCGGATCGTTGCAGATCGACTCGACGAAGATGACCTGGTGCCCCTCGCCCTCGAAGCGGCTCGCGATCGTGGCGCGCCGCTCGCGCGTCGTGTTGGTCGCGTCGTAGATGGCGACCGTCCCCTCGCCGCGCAGCCACTCGCACGCGTCGACGAGCGCCTCCTCGGCGACCTGCGCGCGCGCGGCGCTCCCCTCGCCGTCGGCGGGATCGAAGAACGACGCGCGCTGCCCCGCCCCGAGCCGCACGCGCCGGTACTGCCCGACGTTGAAGACCGCCGGGCTCTGCCCGCTCCACGACAGGTAGCGTGACAGCTTGCGCGCGAGGTACGTCTTGCCGCGGGCCGGGAGCCCGACCATCGCGATCGCGAGCTTCTGGCGCGAGAGCCCGGTGCTCGCCGGCGAGCGCATCATCGACCGCCAGCATAGCGGGCGCGCCCGCCGTTCCGCGATTACGATCCGCGGCGATGCGCAGGACGGTGATCGCGCTGCTCGCGCGCTGGCTCGGCGACGCCGCTGGCTGGCTCGTCCCCGGCTACGCGGCGATGCTCGCGATCGGCGCGCTGCTCGGCTCGGTCGTGGTGGTCGAGGCGGCCGCGCGCGCGGGCTACGCGCGCCGGCGCTCGCTCGAGGTCCTGATGGTCGCGTACGTCGGCGGGCTGCTCGGCGCGGCGTGCGTCCCGCTCGGGCAGGCGATCGCGCACGCGCTCGCCGACGGCCGCTTCGTCGCGCGCTCTGGGCTCGCGGCCTACGGCGGGCTGCTCGGCGGCACGCTCGCGTCGATGGCGATACTGCGCCGGCTGAGGCTCCCCGTGCTGCCGTTCCTCGACGCCGGCGCGCCGGCCCTCGGCCTCGGCTATTTCTTCGCGCGCCTCGGCTGCTTCCTCGCCGGCTGCGACTACGGCCGGCCGACCGCCTCGGCCTTCGGCGTGCGCTTCCCGCAGGGGAGCGCCGCGTGGGTCGATCACGTCGAGCGCGGGCTCGTGCCGCCCGACGCGCGCGCCTCGCTGCCGGTGCACCCGACGCAGCTCTACCTCGCGTTCCTGGGGCTCGCGCTCTTCGTCGCGATCTCGCGCCTCCGCGCGCCGCCGTCGCCCGTGCCGCCCGTGTCCGCGCCCGCGCGCGACGGCGCGCGCATCAGCGCCTTCTTCGCCGCCTACGCGGTCGGGCGCTTCGCCCTCGAGTCGCTCCGCGGCGACGCCTCGCGCGGCGCCATCGGTCCGCTCTCCACGTCACAGGCCATCGCCGTCGTGACGCTCGCGCTGCTCGGCGCCCTCTGGTCGGCGCGCCTGCTCCGCGTGATACGCTCGCGCGCGGCTCTCTCATGAACGCCATGAACGCCGCGCCGCCGATCGACGTCCCCGCGCCTGCGCACGCGGCCTCGTGGGCGCTCACGCCGACGCGCCTCGTCTCGGCGTTCGCCGCGTTCTCGGCCCTCGTCGTCGTCGTGCTGTGGGGCGCGATCGCGATGCAGGGGCCGACCAACCCGTTCGGTCCGCCGCAGGGGGGCGGCTACGGCGCGCCGCCGGAGAACCCGTACGGCGGTCCGGCCCCGGGACCTCGCGAGGCGCCGCCGCCCGGGGAGCCCAGCGCCCCGCCGCCTGAGCCTCCGACGGGCTCGGGAGGCTCCGGCTCCTCGCTCTGCAGCGGCTCCGACTGCGATGCGTGCGGGCCGTGCGGAGAGGTCCTCGGCTCGATCGCGTGCGATGGGCTCTGCGAGGTGCTCTCGCTCTGCGAGATCTTCTCGGCGTGCTCGCGCGCGCCCGCTCGCGTCGGCTTCGTGGGGCTCGCGCTCGCCGAGCTGCTCGCGCCGGTCGCCGTCCTCGCGGCGTGGCGCAAGCGTGAGCGTCGGCGCGAGGCGAGCGCGTGAGCGCCGCGTAGCCGTCGCGAAATCACCCGGTAACCTCGCGCGCGACCGTTCGGGACGCTCGCGCGATCGTCACGGTCGGGCCGCTCGCCAACGAGGGTGATCCCGGGCACGCTCCTTCGGTGGAATCACGCTGGCTCGTGCTCGAGGGGGGAAGCAGCGCGGGGCCGCTGCACTACGTCGACTTCGGCGGCTCGGGGGCGCCCGTCGTCCTCGTGCACGGCCTCGGCGGGTCGCACGCGAACTGGGGCGCCGTCGGGGCGCGGCTCGCGCGTCACGCGCGCGTGCTCGCCGTCGATCTGGCCGGGTTCGGCCGCACGCCGCTCGCGGGGCGCAGCGCCTCGATCGAGGCCAACGCCGGGCTGCTGGCGGACTTCGTCGCGCGCGCGGCCGGGCCGGGCGCGACGCTGATCGGCAACTCGATGGGCGGGCTCCTCTGCGCGATGGTCGCGGGGCGCGCGCCGTCGCTGGTCGATCGCGCGGTGCTGGTGAACACCTCGCTGCCGCGCGTGGCCGGCGTCGCCATCGATCGCGAGGTCGCCGGCAGCTTCGCGCTCTACGCCATCCCCGGCGTCGGCGAGGCGGTCATGAAGGCGCGCGCCGCGCGCCTGTCGCCGGAGGCGCTGGTGCGCGAGACGCTGCGCGTGTGCTGCGCGAACCCCGAGGCGGTCGCGGCCGACGTGCTGGAGGCCCACGACGCGATCGCGCGCGAGCGCCGCGCCATGCCGTGGGCGCACGCGGCGTTCCTCGAGGCCGCGCGCTCGATCCTCAAGCTCGTCTTCCGACCGAAGGCGTTCCACGCGATCCTCGAGCGGCTCGGCGCGCCCACGCTGCTCGTCCACGGCACCGCCGATCGCCTCGTGCCGATCGGCCAGGCGCGCGCGGCCTCGCAGCGCTACGGCTTCGCGCTCGAGGTGCTCGAGGGGATCGGCCACATCCCGCAGATCGAGTGCCCCGCGCGCTTCGTCGAGATCGTGCGGGATTTCCTGGAGGGGGACGCCGCCGTGCGCACCTCGCTCGCGCCCTCGGTGCGCGCCCGCGCCGCCGTCGTGCCGGAGGCATAGCGCGCGCGTTCGTCCGGCTGGCTTCGCGCGCCTGCGCCGCCGTTGATACGCTCGCTCGCGCATGTGCGACACGCTCGTCGTCGTCCGCGAGGGCGAGGTGCTCTTCGCGAAGAGCTCCGATCGCGATCCCAACGAGGCCCAGCTCCTCGAGTGGGTGGCGCGGCGTCGACACCTCGAGGCGAAGGTGCGCTGCACGCACGTCGAGATCCCGCAGGTGCGCGAGACGCACGCGGTGCTGCTCTCGCGCCCCTACTGGACCTGGGGGGCGGAGATCGGCGCCAACGAGCACGGCGTGGTGTGCGGCAACGAGACCGTGTTCACGAGGCACCGCGTGCCGCGCGCGGGGCTCACGGGGATGGATCTCGTGCGCCTCGCGCTCGAGCGCGGCGAGACGGCGGCGCGGGCCGTCGCGGTGCTCACCGACCTGCTCGACGCGCACGCGCAAGGGGGGCGCTGCGGGCTCGAGGACCCGTCGTTCCGCTACTTCTCGAGCTTCCTCGTCGCCGACGCGCGCGGCGCGTTCGTGGTCGAGACGGCCGGGTGCAACTGGGAGGTCGAGCGGATCGCGCGCGGCGTACGCACCCTCTCCAACGCGCTCTCGATCCGCGGCTTCGCCGAGGCGCACACGCCAGGCCCGCGCGGCGCGCTCCTGACGTGGGCCGCCGAGGCGCGCGCGCGCGCCGCGCGATCGCGCTCCCTCGCCGAGCAGGCGCGGGGCCCTGGCGATCTGTTCCGGGCGCTGCGCGATCACGGCGACGGGAACGTGGCGCCGCGCTACGGGCCGCTCACCGGCGCCATGGGCGGCCTCTGCATGCACCCCGGCGGGCTCGCGGCAGGCCAGCAGACGCAGGGCTCCTGGGTCGCCGCGCTGCGGGAGACCGGCGCGCGGCACTGGGTCACCGCCACCGCGTCGCCCTGCACCGCCCTGTTCAAGCCGGTCGACGTGCTCGAGCCGCTCGATCTCGGCCCGGTCCCGACCGATCGCGCCGATCGCGCCGACCGCGCCTCGCTCTATTGGCGGCACGAGGCGCTGCAGCGCCGCGTCGCGCGCAATCCGCAGGCGTACCTGCCGCTCTTCGCCGGCGAGCGCGACGATCTCGAGGCGCGCTGGCTCTCGGCGCCGCCGATCCCTCGCGAGGCGTTCGACGAAGGGGATCGCCGCCTCGCCGACTGGACGGCTCGGCTGCAGACCCTCGACGCGCGTGACACGCGCCCGCCGTGGGCTCGCCTGCACGCCCGGATCCGCGCTCGGAGGGCCGGAATTCCGGCCTGATCGCCCGACCGGTCGCCGAGTTGACAAGGCGTATCACGACGTGTCACGGTGGATCACATGGAAGCACGCACCGGGCTGATGCGCGTGGGTGAGAGCGACCTGCACTGGACCGAGCTCGGCGAGGGGCGGCCGCTCGTCCTCCTCCACGGCCTCTGCGATTCGCACCTGACGTGGAGCCGGCTCGCCCCGCGCCTCGCCGAGAGGCGCCGCGTACTGATGCTCGATCTCCCCGGCCACGGGCTCTCCGGGCGCCCGGACGCCAGCTACGCGCTCGACTGGCACGCGCGCACCGTGGCCGCGTGGCTCGACGCGCTCGGCCTCGACGAGATCGATCTCGTGGGGCACTCGTACGGCGGCGGCGTCGCGCAGTGGCTCGTGCTGCTGCGCCACGATCGCATCCGGCGCCTCGGGCTGGTGGCCGCGGGCGGCCTCGGTCGCGAGGTCTCGCCAGAGCTGCGCGCGGCGGCGCTGACCGGCGCGCTGAACCACGCGGATCCGGTGCTCGGCATCGGCACGCACTTCGGCTTCCACGCGGCGGGCGGCGATTTCGACGCGCGCGAGATGGCGATGCTGCGCTGGATGAACGGCAAGCCCGGCACCGGCCGCGCGTTCGCGCGCACCGTCGACGACGTCATCGACTGGCGCGGCCAGAAGCGCGGGCTGCTCGACCGCGTGCACGAGGTCGCCGCGCTCCCGCCGACCGCGCTGTTCTGGGGCGATCGCGATCGCGTCATCCCGGTCAAGCACGGCATCGAGACCGCCCGCGTGATGGAGGGGGCCACGCTCGTCCGCTACTCGGGCGTCGGCCATTTCCCGCACCGGCAGCGCGCCGAGCACATGGCCCGCGCGCTCGGGGCGTTCATCGACGCCGACACGCTGCCGCGCCCGTTCGTGCGCCGCTGGCTCGCGGTGCCCGTCGAGGTGCGCCGCGTCGGCTGGCTCACGCGCGCGATCCGCGCGATCCGCGCGACCGGGCGCTCGCTGGCCCGCGCGCTGAAGCGCTCCTCCGCCGCGACGCGGCGCGCCCAGAAGCCGGAGGAGCACGCCGCGGCGCTCGCCGTCGCGGGCGTGGACACCGCGAACGAGGCCGCCGAAGCCGCCGAAGCCGCCGCCGAGGCCGCAGCCACGAACGACGCCGAAGGCGCCGCCGGAACCGACGCGGCCGTCCTCTCTGCGGCACCGGCTGAGCGCCAAGCCACGTAACATCCCTGCGCGGCATGCCCCTCGAGCCCGCGCTCCGCGCCCGCTTCCAGAACCCCACGCCGCTCGCCGCCGGGCTCCGCGCGACGTTCGTCTTCGCGACCGGGCCGAGCGGCACCTACGCGGTGCGCCTGCGCGACGGCGTGGCGAAGGTCACGCGCGTGGAGCCCGGCGCCGAGCGCTCCGTGCGCGACGCGAGCTGCACGATCACCGTCCCGGGGGCGGTGCTGAGCTCGATCCTCGCGGGCAAGCGCGCCGGGCTCGACTCCTTCCTCGACGGCTCGCTCACGGTGCGCGGCAACCTCGCGCTCGCGCTCCAGCTCGACGATCTCTTCGAGCACCCGCCGCGGCCGATCGCCTTTCCGCGCGCGCGCCGCATCGTCGCCCACGGCGTGGACACGTTCTACATCGAGGCGGGCGAGGGGTTCCCCGTGCTCTTCCTGCACGGCCTCGGCGCCACCAACTCGTCGATGCTGCCGTGCTTCGCCGGGCTCGCGGGGCAGTACCGCGTGATCGCGCCGGACAACCCCGGCTTCGGCGAGTCGGCCAAGCCGCTGCGCGCCTATCACCCGAAGTTCTTCGCGGAGTGGGTGGTCGCGCTCATGGACCGGCTCGGGCTCGAGCGCGCGCACCTCGTCGGCAACTCCATGGGCGGCAGGATCTCGCTCGAGGTCGCCCTCCGGTATCCGGATCGTGTCGGCAAGCTCGGGCTCCTCTGCCCCTCGATGGCCTTCCGCCGGCTCCGTCACGCGGTGCCGATCGTGAAGCTGCTGGCGCCCGAGCTCGCGCTCGCGGCGGCCGTGGTGCCGCGGGCGGTGGTCGCGAAGGTCCTGGACCTGCTCTTCCAGGATCCGCGCCGGATGCAGCCGAACCGCATGGACGCCGCGGTCGACGAGTTCCTCCGCGTCTATCGCACCCCTCGCGGTCGCATCGCGTTCCTCTCGGCGACGCGGCAGATCTACCTGGAGGAGGCCTTCGGCGAGCACGGCTTCTGGGACCGGCTCCCCGCGCTCGCCCGCCCCTCGCTGTTCTTGTTCGGCGACTCCGATCTGCTCGTCCCCGACGCGTTCCTCAAGCACGTGCAGGACGCCGTCCCGGCCGCGCGCTGCGTGCGCCTGCACCAGTGCGGGCACGTGCCGCAGTTCGAGCATCCGGCGCTGACCAACGAGCTGCTGCTCGACTTCCTCCGCGACGTCTGACTGGCACTCGGCCCGCCGCCGATCCCGAGTTCGCCCGGGGCTCCTCACGCGCTTGCCCAATCCGCGCAAGGCGCCATTTCTTGGTCGCTCACGACGTCCCGGCCACGGAGTCGCGCGGGCGCAGCCTCGCGCGCTTCGCGCTTTTCGGGGCGCGGCGCTAGCGTGGGCGCGTGCCGATCCGCGTGTTCGAGCTCGCCTGCCTCGTGGTCGTGGTCGCCACCCTCGCGGCCATGGCGCGCAGGACGGAGCCGCGCGGCCTGCTCGCCGACTACGCGCTGCTCGCGGTCGCCGCGTGGCTCGGCGAGGAGAGCTGCGTCGCGATCTACCACTTCTACGCCTACGGCCCGCACTGGGACGCGCGCCTCTTCGACGTGCCCGTGCTCGTGCCGCTCATCTGGCCGCTGGTGATCCTCTCGGCCCGCGACGTCGCGAGCGGGCTGTTCCCGCGCGCGTCGCGCGGCGCGGGGCTCTCGCGCGCGGCCCTCGTCGGCGCGATCGTCGCGTTCGACGCCTCGATGGTCGAGGTCGTGGCGGTGCGCGCGGGGCTCTGGTCGTGGGCCGAGCGCGGCCACTTCGACGTGCCGGTGATCGGCATCCTCGGCTGGGGCTACTTCGCGCTCGGCGCCGAGCTCGTGCTCGCGCGCGCCAAGGGCGCCGCGCGGCTCGCGGTGCTCGTGGTCGCGCCGCTGGTCGCGCACGCGCTGATCCAGGCGACCTGGTGGGGGCTCTTCCGCTGGACGCTGCGCGGCGATCTCGGGCGCGCCTCGCTCGTCGGCTTCGTCGGGCTCGCGGCGCTCTGCTCGCTGCTCGCGGCGCTCGCCAAGCGTCGTGGCGCCGGGATCCCGCTCGGCGTGGCCGGGCCGCGCGTGCTCGCCGCCGGGCTCTTCTTCGTGCTGCTGGTGCGCGTCGCGCCGCGCGATCTCGGGCTCTGGACGCAGGTGGCGTGCGTCGCGATCACGTACTCGATCGCGACGCGCTGGCGGCTCGGAGAGGCGAGGTCGTCAGCGTAGGAACACGTTCACCGGCAGCCCCGCCTTCGCCCAGACCCAGGTGCCGACGATCCACGCGAGGACCTGCGCCGTGCCGAGGTGGGTGAGCGCGATGCAGTCGTGCGCGGTGAGCCCGCGGCGGAAGCGCGGGCGGTAGAAGGCGAGCTGCATCGCCGGCGCCGCGAGCATGAGCCCCTCGCGCAGGCCGATCGCGCCGGTGCCGAGGCCGATGGCGAGCGCGAGCGTCGCGACGAGCAGGAGCGCGTCGATGATCTGCCGAGCCCGCAGCGGGCCGTGCACGACGGGGTAGGCCGGCACCCGCTGCTGCCGATCGCCCTCGAGATCGCGCAGATCGTAGAGGATCTCGTAGCTGAGCTCGAAGGGGACGAAGAACGCGACGAGGCACGCGATCGCGCCAAAGCTCGCGACGCGCGGCAACGTGGCGATCGGGTAGCAGAAGCACGTGAGCACGAAGAGCACCGAGGAGCCGAAGTTCTTGAAGAAGTACATCTCCTTGAACCGCCGCAGGCCGCGCGGCGTCGGCACGATCGCGTAGTTGTAACCGAGGCCGATCAGCTGCACGGCGACGCGCAGCGGCGTCAGCAGCGGCCAGATCGAGTGGGTGACGCCGAACGAGCCGATCAGCAGCACGGCCGAGCCCACCGTGAGCGCGTGCTTGCTCCGGACCACGCGCGCGGTGCCGGCGATGCCGTTCGCCTCGTCCTCGGCGACGTCGGTGATCCGGTTCATCAGGTTGATGAGGAACCAGTCGGTCCCGCACACCAGCGCGCACAGCCAGGTCCGCTGCCCGGTCTCCACGAAGCCGAAGGCCACGCACGCCGACATCGCCACCAGCACGATGTGGTAGCGACCGATCGCGAGCGCGTCGGCGACGAGCCCGCGCTCGTTCGCCGCTCCTTCGTTGTGCGCGGCCGGCTTCGCGACGTCGGAGGACATGCGACCGATCTACTCCTCCTGCGTCGCGAGGCGTAGCCGCCCGCCCTCGCCCCGGTGCAGGGTGCGTCCCCGTGGACCTACTGACCCTCTCGGCCAGCGCGCTCGCCCGAATGATCCGCGCGCGCGAGGTGAGCTCGCGCGACGTGCTCGAGGCGCACCTCGCGCGCATCCGCCTCGTGAACCCGGGCCTGAACGCCGTGGTCCGCGAGCGGTTCGCCGAGGCGCGCCGCGAGGCCGACGCCGCCGACGCGAAGGTCGAACGCGGCGAGGCGCTGCCGCGGCTGCACGGAGTCCCCTGCACCATCAAGGAGTGCTTCGCGCTCACGGGCATGCCGAACAGCTCGGGGCTGCGCTCGCGCGCGGGGGTCGTCGCCGCGAGCGACGCCACCGGCGTGTCGCGCCTGCGCGCGGCGGGCGCCATCCCGATGGGGGTCACGAACGTCTCCGAGCTGTGCATGTGGATGGAGACGAGCAACCTCGTCTACGGCCGCACCAACAACCCGTACGACCGCCGCCGCATCGTCGGCGGCAGCTCGGGGGGCGAGGGGGCGATCATCGGCGCCGGCGGCTCGCCCTTCGGCCTCGGCTCGGACATCGGCGGCTCGATCCGCATGCCGGCGTTCTTCTGCGGCGTGTTCGGCCACAAGCCGAGCGGCGGTCTCGTCCCCGGCACCGGGCAGTACCCGATGGCGCACGGGCGCGCGCGGCGCTACCTCACGACCGGCCCGCTCGTGCGGCGCGCCGAGGATCTCTGGCCGCTGCTGCGCATCCTCGCGGGGCCCGACGACGTCGACGACGGCTGCACCGCCATCGCGCTCGGCGACCCCGCGAGCGTGCGCATCGAGGGGCTCGACGTGGTGACGATCGAGGACAACGGCGCGCTGGAGGTCGATCGGCACCTGGTCGACGCGCAGCGCCGCGCGGTCGAGGCGCTCCGCGCCCAGGGCGCGCGCGTGCGCACCGCGACGATCGAGCCGCTGCGGCACTCGCTCGAGGTCTGGTCGACGCTCCTGGCCGAGGCGGGCGGGCCGACGTTCGCGGAGCTGATGGGCGACGGCGTCGCCATCCACGGGGTCGCCGAGCTCGGTCGCTGGCTGCGCGGCCGCGCCGACCACACGCTCCCCGCGATCGCGCTCGCCTTGATCGAGAAGCTCCCCGCGCTGTTCCCCGCGCAGGCCAAGAAGGCGCTCGCGCACGCCGAGCGGCTGCGCGCGGAGCTCGACGCCACGATCGGCGACGGCGTGCTGCTGTTCCCCTCCTACACCAAGCCCGCGCCCCGCCATCACACGCCGCTGCTCATCCCGGTTCAGTGGCAGTACACGGCGGTGCTCAACGTGATGGAGGTCCCTGCGACGCAGGTGCCGCTCGGGCTCGACGAGCTCGCGCGCCCGCTCGGCGTGCAGGTCGTCGCGCGCCACGGCGGCGATCACCTGACCATCGCGGTCGCGAACGCCCTCGAGCGCGCGATGGGCGGGTGGGTCCCCCCCTGGCGCGCGCCGCGACGCGGGCTCTTCGGACGTTTCGCGCGCGCGACGTGACCTGATCGCGCGCACCTCCGGGCGGCCCCGCTCGCCGCCGGACGCGCACAATTCCGCCGTGACCCGCGCGGTGCGTGTCGCACCCCGCACGACGTTCGCGCGGTCGCGATCCTCGGCTACGTTGCGAGCATGAAGATCACGGGTGGAACGATCGTTCGGCTCGAGTACGAGCTGCGCGTGAAGGGGGGCGACGTCATCGAGTCGTCGGCGCGCTCGGGGCCGATCCAGTACGTGCACGGCGAGGGGAAGCTCCTGCCCGCGCTCGAGAAGCGGCTCGACGGCCTCGCGGCCGGGCAGTCGCTCGAGGGGATCATCCCGGGCTCCGAGGCGACGCCGCCCGAGGACACGCTGCCGTCGCGCAGCATCCCGCGCGCCGAGTTCCCCAAGGACGCGGCGCTCGACGCGGGGACGCTCTACGAGGCGCACACCGGCAACGGCGCGGTGGTGAACCTCCGCATCCTCTCGGTCGACGACAAGCACGTGGTCGTGCGCCTGCTGCCGCCGCTCGCGGGCAAGGACCTCGCCTTCAAGGTGAAGATCATCTCGCTCGAGGATCCGGTCAGCCACCTGCGCGAGATCGTGCTCAAGAAGCCGCCGCCGCTGCCCGCCGCCGCGCTGAAGATCGAGCTCGAGCCCGACGACGGCTGAGCGGGTCGATTCGAATTACGAAGGCCCCGCGCGTCGCCGCACGGGGCCTCGTCGCATCACGCGCGCGCGAAGGCGCTCGCGATGTCGGCAGCGTCACATCGACAGGCCGCCGTCGACGTCGATGGTGCGGCCGTTGAAGTAGTCGCACTCGAGCACGAACTTCACGCCGAGCCAGATGTCCTCGGGCACGCCCACGCGGCCGACCGGGATCGCGGCGACCAGCGCGTCGCGCGCCTTCTGGTTCATCCCCTGCGTCATCGGCGTCTCGATCATGCCGGGGGCGACGGCGCCCACGCGGATGCCGAACGCGGCGAACTCCTTCGACCAGGTCACGGTGTTGGCCGCGAGGGCCGCCTTGGCCGCCGTGTAGTTCGACTGGCCGCGGTTGCCGTGACGCGCGATCGACGAGATGTTCACGATGACGCCGGGCTTCTGCTCGGTCTCGACCATCTTGGCGACGACCTCGCGCACCATCCAGGTCGCGCCCGTCAGGTTGACGCCGATGACGGCGTTCCACTGCTCGGTGGTCAGCTTGGTGACCGCGCCGGTGGCCCGGTCCTTCTTCACGAGGAGGCCGTCGCGCAGGATGCCGGCGTTGTTGACCAGGCCGTTGAGGCCGCCCATCTGCTCGTTGGCCCACGCGACGAAGGCGACGACGTCGGCCTCGTTGGAGACGTCGAGCTTGCGGCGGTGGATGCCGGCGGGGAGCTGCGCGAGCAGCTCGTCCTTCACGTCGCCGACGGCGACCTGCGCGCCCGCCTCGAGCAACTTGGTCGCGAAATAGGCGCCCATGCCCTGAGCGCCGCCCGTGATGATGATCTTGAGGTCGCTGAGCTTCATGGCCGCGCACGCTAGAAGCGGCCGCGCCGGGATGGCAACCGGGTCGGCTCTCGGTGCTCGGGGCGCGGCCCTCGCGAGGCGCCGAGCGGCACGTCACTCGCGGAAGTACGGCGAGTCCTCGCCCCCTTCGCACTCGCGGCGCAGGGCCTGGAGCTTCTCCTCCCAGGTCTCCGCCATCCACTCGTCGTAGGCCGCCCAGTCGCGCCCGTGGCGGGTCTCGGGCTGCTCGAGCGCGAGGTGCGTGGCCCCGTCGCGCTCGACGAGGCGGACCTCGATCTCGGTCGGTCCGTGCGGAGGCGCGAAGAGGTCGTCGAACTCGTGCTTGCCGCGCCACTGGAAGCGCAGGCGCTTGTTCGGCTCGACGGCGACGATGCGGCAGCCCTTGGTGTCGCCCGCCTCGCCCGCTTCTCCTGCGCCGCTCGTCGCCCCGCCTCCGGCGCTCGCCTCGCCTGCCGCGCGTGCCTCGCCGCCGGCTCCCCACGAGGCCTCGAACGCGCCCCCCTCGCGGAGCTCGATCTCCACCTTCGGCGCCAGCCAGCGCTCGAGCTCCTCGACCGAGGAGAGCGCGCGCCACACGGCGTCGACCGGCGCGTCGATCGTGATCTCGCGGATGTACCCCATGAAGAGCCTCCGCTTCGAGCACGAGCAAGCGCGAGGCCACGTGCCCCTCGCGCGTGCAGCGCTCGCGATGCACGCCGCGGCGCCGCGGGCCGCCCGAAGCAGAGCTCGCGGCCGAGCGGGGCGCTCGCGTGCCGCGCCGCGCTTCGCAGC
>CAIXWQ010001340.1 GCA_903923175.1 uncultured delta proteobacterium
CGTGGCGACGCGCCGGCAAGAGGGCGCGAGCGCGCTCGTCGAGCCGCTGCTGGCGCTCGCGCACATGGCCGCGCGGCCGGCGCTCGGCGGCGACCTCGCCGTGCAGCTCGGGCTCGAGGCGCGCGTGCTCTACGATCTGCAGAAAGCCGCCATCGCCGCCGAGCGCGAGGTGCTGCGCGTCGACGTCGTCGAGTGGGCGTTCTCGCTCGGCAGGCGCCCGGTCGTGCGCTCGCTCTCGCCGGCCCTCGAGGTGCGCGTCGCGCGCGAGGTGCACGCGGCCGAGCACAAGCTCGCGCTGGTGCACGTGATGGCGCCTGCGGGCGGCACGGGCGGCACGACCAGCGCCGCGCGCGACGACGCCGCCGATCTGCGCGCCCTGCGCCGCGCGATGCACGCGCTCGCGGCCGACGCCGACGCCTCGGTGCGGCGCGCGGTCGGCCCGAAGCTGCAGCGCGTGCTCGAGGAGGTCGGCCTGCGTCCGGCGTCGAGGCCCGAGGAGGTCGCGCGCACCAAGCTCGTCGACGAGCTGGTGGATCTGGCGATCACGCACGGGCACTTCGATCTCGGCCAGCTGCGCGACGCGATCTCGCGCAACGATCTCAAGCTCCCCGACCTCGGCGGCCCGCACGAGCTGGTCTTCGACGACTCGCTGCTGCGCGCGGATCGCCGCCTCGCGGTGGAGCTCGACGGCGTCTACCGCCGCGGCGAGATCTACCTGCGCGGCCTGCAGAAGGCGTCGTCGGTGCTCTTCGGCACCAAGCTCGGCCGCTTCGTCTCGCTCTACGCGATCCTGCCGGTGCTCGCGGCGTACATCCTTCTCGAGGGCGTGCAGCACGTGCTGCACCCGCTGCTCGGGCTGTTCGGCGTGCACGAGCACCGCCGCCCGCACCTGATGGGCCCGGTGTCGTTCCCGCTGACCGTGCTGGCGATCTTCGGCCTGCTGCACAGCGCGCAGGTGCGCAGGATCGCGGGCAAGCTCGCGGGGGCGATCGGCTTCTTCTTCGCCGCGCTCTTCTTCCGCCTGCCGATGGCGATCGCGCAGCTGCCGGTGGTTCGTCGCGCGCTGCGGAGCGAGCCGGTCGCGCTGCTGCGACGCCACGTGCTGCGCCCGCTGATCCTCGGCACGCTCGCGTGGCTCGTGCTGCCGGAGGGGCACGCGCACGTGCACCTGCAGCAGAGCGAGCACCTGCGCTCGCTGCACGTCGATCGCTTCGGCGGCGGGGTGATCCTCGCCGCGAGCTTCGCGCTGTTCCTCACCAAGTACGGCTCGGCCGCCGAGGAGATGGCGCTCGACTACGCGGTGCGCAGCTTCCGGCACGTGCGCACGCGCGTGATCCCCGGCGTGCTCAAGGCGATCTCCGAGGTCTTCGCGGCGATGGTCGAGGGGAGCGAGCGGCTGATCTACGCCGTCGACGAGCGGCTGCGCTTCGGCCGCAACGAGAGCCGCGCCGGCGTGGTCGCCAAGGGGGCGCTCGGCCTCGTCTGGGGCTTCTTCGCGTTCTGGATCCGCATCTACGTGAACCTGCTGATCGAGCCGCAGGTCAACCCGATCAAGCACTTCCCGGTGGTGACCGTCTCGCACAAGATCATGCTGCCGATGGCGCCGCAGGTGATCCGGGCGCTCATCACCGTGCTGCGGCCGCTCGGGCGCGTCGCGGCCACCACGTTCGCGTCGATCACCGCGCTGCTGCTGCCGGGCTTCTTCGGCTTCCTCGCGTGGGAGCTGAAGGAGAACTTCAAGCTGTACGCCGCCTCGCGCGAGGGGCGCCTGCGCGCCGCGCCGATCGGGCACCACGGCGAGACGATGGCGGGGCTGCTGAAGCCGGGGTTCCACTCGGGGACCATCCCCAAGCTCACCGCGAAGATCCGCCGCGCCGCGCGCGCGCACGAGGGCAAGCTCGCCCAGCTGCAGACGCAGCGGCTCGAGATCGAGGAGGCGGTCGAGCGCTTCTTCGCGCGCGAGCTGACCTCGCTGCTCGGGCGCGCGCCGCAGTGGAAGGGCGGGCCGGTCGAGGTCGCGCACGTGGAGCTCGGCGGCAACCGCGTGCTGGTGACGCTGACCGCGCCGCGGCTCGCGGGTGGCGGCCCGCACGGCGGCGACGCGTGCATCGCCTTCGAGGAGCAGTCGGGCTTCATCGTGGCGGGGCTCGCGCAGGCGGGGTTCGTCGACGCGCTCGACGACGCGCAGCGCCGCGTGTTCGAGGCGGCGCTGGCGGGGCTCTACGCGCGCGCGGCGGTGGATCTGGTGCGCGAGCAGATCGAGGCGGAGCTCGCGGGGCCGGCGCGACCGGGCGCGACCGCCGGGGCGCCCCCGTACGACATCGCCGACGACGGCCTGATCGTGTGGCCGGGCGGCGACTACGACGCGGAGCTCGTGTACACGCTCGACGGCGACGACGAGCTCGCGCCGGTCGCGCGCGGGGCCCACGCCGAGCGCGCCGCGCGCGATCCGGCGGCGCGGCCGCTCCGCGCGGATCGCCTGATCTTCGCGCGGCAGGCCCTGCCCTGGCGCGCCTGGAGCGACGCGTGGGCCAGCGACGACGTCGCCCGCTCGCCGCTCGGCGAGGGGGTCCCCTCGCTCCTGCCACCGCGCCGAGTTGCTAGCATCGGGCTCGATGACGCCGCCCGCTCGCCCGCCGCCTCCTGAGGGGACCGCCAAGTCCAGGCCGACGCGCCCGGGCGCGCAGGGGGCCTCGCGGCGCGCGTCCGCCCTGCACGCCGTCGAGATCGCGCTCGAGGTCGCGCGCGCGAGCGGGCTCGGGCTCGCGCGCGGGCGGCTGCTCGTCCCGACGCCGCGACTGGTCACCCTCGCGCGCTCGGCGCTGGCGGGCACCAAAGCGGTCGAGTCGATCGAGATCGTCCCAGGCGACGGCGACGTCCGGCTGCACCTCGTGCTGCGCATGATGGGGAGCTCCAACCGCGTGGTGGTCCGCGCGGCCGTGGCGGCGCTGGACCTCGCGGCCGACGGCGGCGCGCTGCGGCTGCGGCTGCTCGAGTCGCCGACCTTCGCCGCCCGGAACGGCGGCAAGGCGGCGGGCGTGATGGGGGTGCTCGGCGCGTTCGGCGAGGCGGCGCTCGCCTCGATGGGGCCCCAGCGCATCGTGCAGACGGTGGCCGAGCTGATCGGCCCGCCGCTCGAGGCGAAGGCCGACCAGCTCACGCTCGATCTCGGGCAGATCCCGGCGGTGAAGAGGCTCGTGCAGCGCCAGACGCCGCTCGGCCGCGTGGGCGATCTGCTCCACGTGACGGGCGCGTGCTTCCGCCCAGCCGGGCTGGAGATCGCGCTGGCGGCGCGGCCAGCCGCCGCGGTGGCGACGGTACGCCTGCGCTTCGGCGTCTGACGCGAGCGACGCCCGCGGGCATCCCGCGCCCGATTCGCGCGCCTCTCCCGCGCCTCTCCCGCGCCTCTCCCGCGCCTCCCCCGCGCCTGCCCCGCGCCTCCCCCGCGCGACGCCCGCCGCCAACGGCGGTAGAACGCACGGCGTGCCCCACTTCCGCTGGTTCACGGCTGGCGAGTCGCACGGCCCCGGGCTCGTCGCGATCGTCGATGGCGTCCCCTCCGGCGTCCCGCTCCTCGCGGCCGACGTCGACGCAGACCTCGCGCGCCGCCAGCGCGGCTACGGCCGCGGCGGCCGGATGAAGATCGAGACGGACCGCGTGACGCTCCAGACGGGCGTGCGCGGCGGCGAGACGCTCGGCTCGCCGATCGCGCTCCTGGTCGAGAACCGCGACTTCGCGAGCTGGGCCGGGCGCATGGGCCCCGCGCCGTTCGCCGAGGCGCCCGAGGCGGTCGTGCGGCCGCGGCCGGGCCACGCGGATCTCGCGGGCGGGCTCAAGTACGACCGGCGCGATCTGCGCGACATCCTCGAGCGCGCGAGCGCGAGAGAGACGGCGATGCGCGTCGCGGTCGGCGCGGTCGCCAAGGTGCTGCTCGGCGCGATCGGCGTCGACGTCTTCGCGCACGTCGTGTCGATCGGCGACGTCGAGGCCACCGCGCACCGCACGCTCGACGCCGGGGCGATCCGCGAGCGCGCGCGGGCGAGCGATCTGTCGTGCGCCGACGCCGACGCCGAGGCGCGGATGCGCGAGGCCATCCACGCCGCGTCGCACGCCGGCGACACGCTCGGCGGCGTCTTCGAGGTCGTCGCTACCGCCCTGCCGCCGGGGCTCGGCAGCCATGTGCAGTGGGATCGCAAGCTCGACGGCCGCGTCGCGCAGGCGCTGATGTGCATCCAGGCGATCAAGGGGGTCGAGATCGGCCTCGGCTTCGAGGCGGCGCGCCTGCGCGGCAGCGAGGTGCACGATCCGATCGGCTACGACGGCGACGCGCACGAGTTCGTGCGACCGCGCAACGGCGCGGGCGGCCTGGAGGGGGGCATCACCAACGGCGCGCCGCTCGTCGCGCGCGCGGCGATGAAGCCGATCGCGACGCTGCGCAACCCGCTGCCCTCGGTCCACGTCGACACCAAGGCCCCCTCGGACGCCGCCTTCGAGCGCAGCGACATCTGCGCGGTCGCCGCCGCCGCCGTGGTCGGCGAGGCGATGGTCGCCATCACGCTGGCCGACGCGGTGCTCGAGAAGTTCGGCGGCGACTCGCTGCGCGAGCTGCGCCGCAACGTCGAGGGGTACCGCGAGCAGGTGCGGAGCTACTGATGCCCCGCGCCCGGCCGATCGCCATCTCGGGCCCGATGGGGGCAGGCAAGTCGGCGGTCGCGCGGGCGCTCGCCGCGCGCGCCGGCGTGCCGCTCGTCGACGTCGACGGGGAGGTCGAGCGCGAGGCGGGGCGCTCGATCGCGACCCTGTTCGCCGAGGAGGGCGAGCCTGCGTTCCGGGCCCGCGAGGCCGCGGCCATCGAGCGCGCGCTCGCGACGCACGCCGTCTCGGTCCTCGCGCTCGGCGGCGGC
>CAIXWQ010001341.1 GCA_903923175.1 uncultured delta proteobacterium
CCCGACGAATCGCATTCGGCGGGGCGGGGCGGGGCCGACCGCCCCGGTGGGCAGTCAAGAGCGCGGGATCTTTCCCGCGCTCCGACCTCGCGCACGGCGGCGCGGACCTCCGGCACGCGCTGCTATCGTGCGGGCCATGCGCCTCTGCCTCGTGGGCATGTCCGGCATCGGCAAGAGCTTCTGGGCCAAGCGCCTCGCGGAGGCGCGCGGCTTCCAGCGCCACGACTGCGACGGCGAGATCGGCGAGCACCTCGCCGAGCTCGTGACGCCAGCCGCCGGTGAGGAGCCGGTGCACGCGCTCGGGCGCTGGATGGGGATGCCCTGGAGCGACGGGTACGCGGCGCGAGAGGCGCGCTACCTCGAGCTCGAAGACCGCGTGACGCACGCCGCGCTCGATCACCTCGCGCGCGAGCCTGGCGATCACGTGCTCGACACGACCGGCAGCGTCGTCTACCTCGGCGCCGCGCCGCTCGGCCGGATCAAGGAGCTCTGCCGCATCGTCTACCTGCGCACGCCCGAGGCGATGCGCGACGCGATGCTGCGCCGGTACCTCGAGGAGCCGAAGCCCGTCGTCTGGGGCGCGTCGTTCCAGCCGCGCGCGGGCGAGCGCCCCGAAGCCGCCCTGCCGCGCTGCTACGCCGAGCTGCTCGCCTTCCGAGACGAACGCTATCGCCTGCTCGCCGACGTGGTGCTCGACGGCGCCGCGCTGGAGGCCGAGGACCCCGGCGTCGACGGCTTCCTCGCGCGGTGCGGGCTCGGCGACGCGCCGGGCTGAGGTCCGCGCTGCGCCGGACGCACGAAGGGGGAGTGCCCTTCGGCGCCCCCCCTCCTTTCGTCACGCCCGGCCCGGCTCGCTCAGAGCGGGATGTTCCCGTGCTTGCGCGGCGGGTTCGACTCGCGCTTGTCCTTCAGCAGCGAGAGCGCGCGGTTCACGCGCTGGCGCAGCGTGCGCGGGTGGATCACCTCGTCGATGAAGCCGAGCTCCGCGGCCTTGTAGGGCGTGGCGAAGATCGTGCGGTACTCGTCGACGAAGCCGGTGCGCGTCGTGACCGGATCGGCGCTCTTGGCGATCTCGTTGCGGTAGACGATGTTGACCGCGCCGTCGGGGCCCATGACCGCGATCTCGGCGGTCGGGAAGGCGAGGTTCACGTCGGCGCGAACGTGCTTGCTCGCCATGACGTCGTAGGCGCCGCCGTAGGCCTTGCGCGTGATGATGGTGATCTTCGGCACGGTCGCCTCGGCGTAGGCGTACAGCAGCTTCGCGCCGTGCTTGATGATCCCGCCGTACTCCTGCGCCGTGCCCGGCAGGAAGCCCGGCACGTCGACGAACGTGACGATCGGGATGTTGAAGCAGTCGCAGAAGCGGACGAAGCGCGCGGCCTTCATCGACGAGGCCACGTCGAGGCAGCCGGCGAGCACGATCGGCTGGTTCGCCACGATGCCGACGGGGCGGCCGTCGAAGCGCGCGAAGCCGATGACGATGTTGCCCGCGTACTCGGGCTGGACCTCGAAGAAGTACGCGTCGTCGGTGACCGCCGTGATGACGTCCTTGATGTCGTACGGCCGGTTGGACTCGGTGGGGATCATCGTGTCGAGCGCGGGGACCTCGCGCTCGGCCGGATCCTTGTTCAGCTTGCGCGGCGGGTCCTCGTGGTTGTTCGACGGCAGGAAGGAGAGCAGCTCGCGGATCTGCGCGATGCACCCCTTGTCGTCCGGCGCGACGAAGTGCGCGACGCCCGATTTCCCCGCGTGCGTGTGCGCGCCGCCGAGGTCCTCTTTGGTGACCTCCTCGTGCGTCACCGTCTTGATGACGTCGGGGCCGGTGATGAACATGTACGACGTGCCATCCACCATGTGGATGAAGTCGGTCATCGCGGGGCTGTAGACGGCGCCGCCGGCGCACGGCCCCATGATCGCGCTGATCTGCGGCACGACGCCGCTCGCGAGCACGTTGCGCGTGAAGATCTCGGCGTAGCCGGCGAGCGACTCGACGCCTTCCTGGATGCGCGCGCCGCCGGAGTCGTTGAGGCCGATGACCGGCGCGCCGACCTTCATCGCGAGGTCCATGACCTTGCAGATCTTGGAGGCGAACGCGGCGCCGAGGCTTCCGCCGAAGACGGTGAAGTCCTGCGCGAAGACGAACGTCTTGCGGCCGTCGACGGTGCCCCAGCCGGTGACGACGCCGTCGCCGAGCGGGCGGTCCTTCTCCATGCCGAAGTCGTTGCAGCGGTGGGTGACGAACCGGTCGAGCTCGATGAAGGAGCCCGGGTCCATCAGCAGGTCGATGCGCTCGCGCGCGGTCAGCTTGCCGGCCGCGTGCTGCTTCTTGACGCGCTCGGCGCCACCGCCCTGGAGGGCTCGGGCGTTCATCTCGTCGAGGCGGCGGATGCGAGGATCTGCGGGCTTTTCAGCTCGGTCGTCGGCCATGAGGGGCGACTACCACGGTCCGGGCGGCGCGGGGCGTCAGAGACGGCCCCCCCGTTGTTGGCCCGAGAGCCCCCGGTCCGGGACGATCCTGGGGCCGCGATCCGTTGTCTTGGAGCAGACGCCATGAAGCACGACCGCACCCCCGCCCGTTCGTTCGCCCGTCCCGTCGCGAGAGGCCTGGGCGCCCTCGCCTTCGCCGGCGCCGGGTTGCTCCTCTCGATCGCCCCCGCCCAGGCCGAAGGGGACCCGAAGGCGAGCCCGCCCTCGCCCTCGGCGGCCCCCTCCGACGTCGCGCCACCGTCGAGCTCGGCGAGCGCGCTCCCGTCGGCGAGCGCGTCGGCGTCGACGAGCAGCGCGGCGGTCGTGAAGCCGCCCCCGCGCGCCGCCATCGGCGAGCCCGCGCTGGTGCGCGGCTCGTCCGTGCCGGCCTCCATGCCGGCGCTGCTCCGCGTAGCGCAGCCGGCGATCGAGGCCTGCTACCGCGACGCGATCGCGAACGAGGGGGACCTCGAGCCGACGATCTCGTTGCGCCTGCGCGTCGTGCCGCCCGGGAACGTCGCGGCGGCGATGATCAACGACAGCGCCGAGGCGTCGAGCGCGCTCCGCGGCTGCGTGCGCGACGCGTTCGCCGGGCTGACGGTCGCCAAGGGGCTCACCGCTGGCTTCGAAGCGCTCGTCCCCCTCGCGTTCACCCGCTCGCTCGACGACGGCGACATCCGCCCCGGCTCCGCGTGCAACGACACCTGCGACGGGGCCGTCGACGAGGCGCTTCAGGAGGCAGTGCGCCTGCGCGCCCAGCTCGCCGCGCACTGCTTTCGCCGGCCGGCCGCCAGCGGCGAAGCGAAGACGCTGGGCGGAGGGACGCTCGAGCTGTCGCTGCGCATCGCGCCCGACGGCAGCGTCTGCGGCGTCTCGACGATGGCCGATCCGTTCGCGCGCGCCTCGCTCACGAGCTGCCTGATCGAGGCGATGTCGGCGCCGTTCGAGGTCGCGCCGTCCACCTGCGCGAGCGTGGACGTCCCCTTCACGCTCAAAGGGACGTAGTCGCGACGGGCGCCGCGCGGCGCTCTACCCGCGGGAGCGACCGCCGCTCCCGTTCGTGCTCCCCCGTCGGCCGCCTTCGACGCCGGGATCGCTACGGCGCGTCGCGCACGCAGCGCACGCCGATGACCTCGGTGCGCGCGCTCTCGGGGAACGCGCTCCGCGGCCAGCTGGCGAGCCCCTCGAGCGGGGTCGAGAAGCCGCCGCCTCGAAACGAGCGCTGCTGCTGACGCGCGTCGGCGTAGCTCGAGGTCCACTCCCAGACGTTGCCGAGCAGGCCCGTGATCGCCGACGCCACCGCGGCGCCCTCGCCCCCCGCGGCGCCCGCGGCGCCCTCCGCGCGCGGCCCTCCGTCGGCGCGGACCTCGCACGTCGAGCCGCGACCGGCGCAGACTCGCTCGGCGCTCGGCGGCTCGTCGCCCCAGGGGTACACCGCGCCGCGCGCGCCGCCGCGGGCGAGCCACTCCCACTCCTCGTCCGAGGGGAGGCGCATCCCCGCGTACGCGCAGTACGCGACCGCCTGCGACCAGTCGACGCAGTTGATCGGATGCCCGGCGCGCCCCTCGTGGCGCGCGTTGCAGGCCTCGCTCGCGCTCTCGATCGCCGCCTCGTCGGCGAGCGGCCAGGACGCGGAGTCGAAGGCCGGCGCGCAGCGGCCGTCCCTCACGCAGCGCGCGTACTCGCCGACGGTGACCTCGTGCACGCCGACGCACAGCGCGCCGACCGTGACCGCGCGACCGCGCTTCGACTCCGCGTAGGCGCCGCCGTCGACGCGCAGCGCCCCGCGAGGGCAGGCCGGCACCGCGCGCGGGTCCGAGCTCGCCGCCGACGCCGGCCCAGCGCCCACCGGCCGCGAGGCAGGAGCCGAGCCGCGCGGCTCCGTCGCGCCGCACGCGATCATCGCCGACACGCCGATCACGCCCCCGAGATTCGCCAGTTGCCGTGCCACCGTCCGAGCCTACCCGAGCGCGCCGACGCTCTGCCCGAGTCGCGCTTGCGAGCGCCGACAGGGCGTGCGGCCCGGGCCCTGGACGCGTCAAGATTTCGTCAGGCGACGCCCGCACCTCGACTCACCGCGAACACCCGTGACCGTCCATGCCAGTCGCCTCCGATTCCGTTCGAAACGGCGAGGTCCAGAGACGGCGGGCGCCTGATCCGCTCGTTCCGAATCCACGCTCGCACCGCGGAGGGAAGCTCACTGCCGAAGATCGGCCCGCGCGCCGGGATTTCCCACGTATCGAGCAGAGCCGTGACGCAGACGGCGACCCGGGCGCCACGAACGCTCGACAGGCAGAGCGCGGACAATGGGCATCAACACGGCATATCGAAGCCGACTTCGGCTCCGTGTGGACAACTCTCGCAGTGACGATTCGGTGCGATTTGCGAAAACAAACCGCTGGACGGCCTTCGCGAGCCGAAGGTAAGACACCGACCGCTACGGGGGAACGAGCCTAATTTCGCCCTGCTGTGGCAGCGTGTGACGGCCAATCGGCGCGCACGCTCCTCGTGAAGCGCGGACCGTCGCGCGGGTGGGTGTTCGTGCGATCAACGCGCGGGCGCCGACTTCTCTTCCTGCGCCGGCGCCTGTGCCGGCGCAGCTCGCGTTTCCGACTCCGGAGGTTCGCGTGATGCGTTGGGCGCGTTGGACTTCGTTCGTCGTCGGGCTGCTGAGCACGCTGCTGGTCGCGGAAGCGAGCGCGCACGCCGGGCAGACCGACAGCAAAGGGAACACCAAGAGCGGCGCCGGCCCGACCCCGGGCGGCTCCACCGCAGGCGGCTCGTCCGCGCTGGGCGGCTCCTCCGACACCGGGGTGATCGGCGAGACCGAGCGCGATCAGGGCGCGAAGATGACCCACGAGGGGGAGCAGCACCCCAAGAAGTCGTGGATGGTCGAGGCGTCCTACGAGTTCCATCGCCTCGTCCGCCAGAGCGATCTCGGCGGAGACGGCGTGAACAGGAACTTCAACTACTTCCTGCTCGGCGGCTCCTACGACCTCACCGAGTACGACCGCATCTCGGCGCGCGTGGGGCTCTACGAGCGCTTCCTCGCCGACTCCGGCGAGACGGGCGTGCGCCTCGACGACGCGGTGGTGGGCTACACGCGCCTGTTCAAGCTGCCCGACGAGTTCCGCCTGCGCGCGCAGGTCCGCACGGTCATCCCGCTCTCGTTCGAGAGCAAGCTCCAGGGGCTGATCACCGCGCCGCGCGTCGCCCTCTTCCTCGAGCGGAAGTTCGGCATCGTCGACACGCTCCTCCTCGGCTACGTCGAGGGGTACGTCTCTCGGTACAAGGAGGCCCAGGGCGGCAACGCGAACCCGACCATGCGCGTCGCCGCGCTCGCCGAGGTCGACGTGACGATGCCCTTCCACAAGGCCCTCATGATCGGCGCCGACCTCTACACGGCCTCGACGTGGTTCTACGAGACGCAGGGCCTGCCGCCTTCGGGCGCGGGCTCGTACTACGGCTCGTCGCCCGATCCGGGCTTCACGAGCGGCCAGCCGGTGAGTCAGGTCTACGGCGGCGAGGTGTTCGTCCGCTACCACTTCCCGGAGGTCTCGGGCTTCCTCGTCGACGCGCAGCTCGCCTACGCGAACGGCGACCCCGTGCTCGGCTACCAGAGCTCACTCCACGACGGCGTGTTCCGGTTCAACGGCTTCTATCGGCACGTCGCCGAAGTCTATTTCGCGCTCAACGCGCACTACTGACCCAATCCCCTCCGCCGGTCGGCCTCTCGCCGATTCGGCGGTTTCTGCTTTTCGCAACTCGCTCCTTCGTCCTGCAGGATTCCAGGAGACTCTCCCCATGCGTAGACCGCTCGTCGCCCTGACCATCTTCGCCTCGCTCGCCGGATACGGCTGCGAAGATGGCCCCAATGACCCCTACCAGACCGCGCCCAACGGCGCCGGCGGCGTCTGGAACGGCAACAACAACGATGCCGGCCCCGTCGTCTCCGACGCGAAGCAGTCCTACGGCAGCCAGACCGGTGGCACGAACGCCAACGACATCTGCACCGCCGACCAGGTGAAGGCCGCGCGCACGAAGTACTTCGGCGCGCCGATCCAGCCGCCGGGGCTCGCGGCCGGCCTCGACATCGCGGGCGGCGCGAAGGGCGACGGCGCCTCGGGCTACGACCCGGCCAAGCCCTTCACGTACGACCCGTCGCTCGAGACGTGGACGGGCGCGACGGTCGAACAGGTCCAGGGCGTGCTCTGCCAGGGAGTGCCGGACACCATCTATTACGGTGTCACCACGACGCTCGGCTGGGGCGACAACGACGAGGTCAGCGTCTACTACAACGCGAACAACCGTCAGGTCACCGACATCCTCCTGCAGCTCGGCTACGAGGGCACGATGGAGGGGGACAGCACGGATGGTAAGTTCCATTACACGCTGAACCTCACGGGCCAGCCGATCCAGAAGAAGGACAACTCGACGAAGACCACGTCGAACATGATCCTGAAGTGGTCGGATTCGACCACGATCCGGGCGCAGGTCAACGAGCTGTACGACGCCTATCGCCACGCGTTCCTGCCGGACTTCCCGGCCGACGTCGACTGCGTCGCGGCGGGCCACTGCATCGTCGGCAACAACTACGATCAGGGCGGCTACATCTGGTTCACGCCGCTGAACGTGACGTTCTTCGTGAACACCACGGTCGGCACCGACCAGGCGAACAGCACGCCGACGCTGGTCGACATCGGCAAGCTCAAGCTCCTCGGCTTCTCGAACGCGGCCGTGACGCTGAAGCTCGACGCGGCGGGCGAGGGCCCGGTCGCGATCCAGAGCAACGTCTACAGCACGGGCAAGAACTGCAAGTACCACCTCGGGATGCTGTTCTCGGACTTCCGCGACAACTGCGCGGAGCCCTTCACCGACGCGAAGAAGAACAAGACCGAAGAGGCCAAGCTCTTCGGCTCGATGGGCCACGGCGACGAGACGTACAGCTTCGACGTCCAGGGCATCGACCCGAACTTCACGGCGACGCTCGCCGCCGACAAGATCGTCGGCGACAGCGATCGCCCGGCGGACGCGGACGTCGCCTACGAGCTCGCCGTGGATCAGCAGGTGCTCGGTCGCATCGCGAACGACTACACCAACAACGACACCACGCAGGCGAAGGACTGGCACGGCATCGGGATGCTCAGCCTCGAGTGGGCATACCTGGTGCAGGACTACATGAAGACGTACTACGGGGTGAACACCGACCTCGGTGACCCCGACTGCATCGCGAACCCCTCGCGCACCGGGAATCCCGGCGGCAAGGTCTGCAGCGGCATCGAGGGGATCGTCACCACCGCGCCCCCCGCGGCGGTCACCGGCACGAAGCTCGCGAACGTCGCGCTCGGCGCGGCGGCGGCGAAGGCCTTCCCCGCGCTCGGCGTCGGCATGAAGCCCGGCACCTGGTACGCGGAGTTCTGCACCGACGGCGCCGGCCTCGACAGCGCGGGCAAGCTGAAGGGCTACAAGAACTGCTACGGCACGACTGCCAATTACAACGGCTACTACTTCGACACGATGCAGCACATGATCCAGCAGGCCTATGGCTCGGATCCGGTGCCGGCGGAGATCGCCAGTCGGCGGTTCTACTTCAAGCAGTGGATCCTGGCCCTGGTGAAGTACCTGCGCGTGGCGGACAACCCCCTCGCGAAGCTCACCGACATGAACGCGGCGACCAACGTCAGCGATCCCGACGACCTCTTCTTCGACTCGGCCGGCGGCGGCTTCGAGTTCGCCGAGTACGTCGATCGTCGCACGGTCAACACCGGCTCGGGCCAGCCGCCGACGGACATCAAGGTCTACACGAACCTGCAGACCTCGGTCATCGACAACTTCATCTTCGCCCGCCACAACTTCCGCGGCGAGAACGCCCTCTACTCGGCGGTCACGACCAACTCGACCGACAAGCCCGGCGCCGAGAAGCTGCTCCTGCAGGAGCTGGTCGGCAGCCCGCTCATCGTCAACACGTTCGGCACCTACGACTGCGCGATCAACACCGATCCCGCGCAGTGCGGGGGGACGCTCGGGCCGACGGACGCGGCGGGCAAGCCGATCCTGAAGGACTACGAGAGCGTCTTCGGCCAGACGATCTTCCACATCCCCGCGCTCGGCGAGTCGGCGAACCCGGTGCCGGTCGTGGTGAAGACGGCGGGCTACGAGCTGCTCGCGAGCGCGATGGTCTCGTTCCCGAAGTGGTCGAACCCCTTCGACCCGAGCACGGCGGGCACCAAGGACCCGATCATCAAGGCGTTCGTGCCGTATCTGCCGAAGGGGGCCAGCGTCGGCTTCCCGGTCACGATCGACGGCTCGCGCGACAAGTTCTACAACACCTTCAACTTCGACCTCACCGGCGAGACCATCTCGGCGAACGTCGACTACGAGTGGCTCCCCGACGGCGCGGGTCACCAGCAGTTCGTGCTGCGCGCGATCGAGACCACCGACTACCTCGGCCAGGTCTTCATGTGCGCGGAGCCGAGCCCCACGGTCGCCGGCCAGATCGACGTGCTCGCGGTCCGTATGTACGAGCCGTCGCAGAACATCCTCGACTGGTTCACGCAGCACCCGTCGGGCCTCGCGGACTGCGACGTCGTCTACAAGTACAGCATTTACGGGAACTACCCCGACTTCATCACGTCGCGGCAGTACGGCATTCGACTCGGGATCAACCCCGGCTACGGCGGTGGTGTCGTGACCGACGTCACCGTCTTCGATCCCAACGTCGTCGCCTCCCTCGGCAACTGAGAAGGACAGCAGGAGTTGAAGATGCGTAACACCAATCTCCGCGCCAGCCTCGGCTTCGGCGCGCTGCTCATCTCGCTGTCCGCCGCGCAGGGGTGCGCCACCGATAGGCCCTCTCGTAACGGCGTGTTCAACGAGAACCAGTACATCCGCAAGGATTTCATCATCGGGAGCGTCGACGCGGCCGGCAACCCGGTCGGCCAGGACCCGGGCTGGCTCTTCCGCGCCACGGTGACCGAGACCTCGACGCCGAACGTGCTGGGAAGCAGCGCGATCGACATCTGGGGCGGGCTCCAGGCGAGCGTCGATCTCGTCCGCTTCCGCGTCATGCAGGACAAGCTGCAGATGCTCTCGATGCGGCAGTTCTCCAACGTCGACCCGACCTCGACCACGGCGCCGGTCGTGAACGCCTGGTCGGCGACGAACGTCGATCTGAAGTACCGCGTGAACCTCGACGGCGAGCGCACGAACTTCTACGAGGAGAACCAGGAGCTCGACTGGCAGCAGCGCCAGTACGTGAAGCTCAACTGGGCGAAGAACGACTTCAGCGACTTCGCGCCGCTGGGCATCTACGCCACCGACATCATGAACAAGTGCGGCGACGTCGGGAACGCCTCGGCGACCCTCGTCACCGACAGCTTCAAGCAGCAGGGCGGCGACGACGCGGATCCGTCGAACGACTACATGGAGTTCACGGTGCAGGTCGCCGTGCCGATGAAGTTCGACGACACGACCTGCCTCGAGGCCTACGGCCCGATGCTGGACTCGGCGGGTCGCCTCGAGCGCACGACGGTCACCGCGAACATCAAGTACTCGTTCGCACGCGCCAACCCGGCGCCGACCTACAAGCCCTGGATCCTCGACGAGAAGGATCCCATCCACCGCAAGTACGGCCCGTTCCTCTGGACGGCGTTCAACCGCGACAACGACTCCCAGCTCGTCGCGGCCAACCAGTACGTCGGCCGGTTCGACCCGACCAAACCGATCGTCTGGTACTTCGAGAAGAGCTTCCCCGAGAAGTACAAGGACACGTTCCTCCACGCCGGCACCGGCATCCAGGACGCGACCAACGCGGTCCTCGCGAAGTCGGGCGCCGCGGCGCGCGTCTCCTTCAAGGAGTGGAACGACGGCGGGATCGAGCGCAGCTACGGCGACATCCGCTACAACTTCCTGCGCTGGGCCTCCGACCAGGACCTGCAGGAGTCGTTCGCCGGGGTCACGATGCCGGGCTTCGACCCGCGCACCGGCGAGATCGTGAACGAGTCGATCGAGTTCAACGACTTCGCGATCAAGGACTATTACATCCAGCGCATCGACGCGTTCCTCACGAGCGTGGGAGCGAGCGACGGCCTGGCGAACGACTGGAAGGCGGGCGCCTGCACGCCGGGCGACACCAAGCCGATCCTGGACGCGACGCTCGTGGCGACCCACAACGCCAAGTCGACGCTGTTCACCAAGATGCAGCAGTACCTGAACCTGCATGGGTCGGATCCCGCCAACGATCACATCGGCCCGTCCGACATGATCGCGCGGCAGGACGACGACTTCATGGCCGCGTATCTGGCGGTCGCGCCCTACCAGCTGTTCGCCGACCCCGACATGAACCTCTTCGTCACCCGTGAGGGGGGCGCGGGTGTCTACGGGCCGGCCGGCGTGTGGAAGCACCTGCAGGACGAGGCGGAGTTCCACGCCACGGCCGCGACCATCAATCAGGGCAAGGCGCCGTTCCAGGACGTCGACGGCCCCAGCGGCGTGACCAACGCGCTCGCGTTCGCGAACCGCTTCCGCGATCTCTCGCACAGCCACCTCGAGCTCCAGCGGATGAAGGGCTTCATCCACCAGGGGCTGAAGATGGACGCGCCCGAGGCCTTCTCGCTCGAGTCGGTCATGGCGAAGGACGCGCGCCGCTGCGGTGCGGACGGTCAGTGGGAGACCAAGGAGCAGTGGGTCCAGGGGATCATCGACGCCTATTGGCAGCAGGTGATGTGGCACGAGTTCGGGCACGCGCTCGGCCTCGAGCACAACTTCATGGGCTCCATCGACAAGCCGAACTTCCCCGATCCGACCAAGGACTCGGCGGGAGTCACCCACTACTCGACGTACACGTCGTCGGTGATGGAGTACAACGCGAGCCCCGACCGCCTGTTCTGGAACCAGGGCTGGGGCAAGTACGATCAGGGCGCCATCGCCTGGATCTACGCGAACGACGGTCGCCAGCCGGCCGACGCGACCAAGGACGCGAAGGCCGCCGCGAACGGCTCGCTCTTCGGCCAGGCCGACGCGACGTATCCCTACAACGACCCGATGGGGTTCGACGACAAGGGGAACGAGCGCAAGTTCCTGCGCTGCGACGAGAACCACCTCAAGTACTCGCCGCTCTGCCGCCAGGGTGACCTCGGCACGACGCCCAGCGAGATCATCGCGAACACCATCGACCAGTACGAGTGGACCTACGAGTGGCGCAACCGCCGTAGCTACCGCAAGGTCTGGAACGAGTCGGCGTACGCGGACTCGGTCGTCGGCACCATCCTCGACATGCACCGCTTCCTGTCGATGTGGGCCTTCGACTGGAGCTCGGGCGAGCTCGCGACGGTGCTCTACCGAATCGGCATCAAGCCGCCGGCCGGCGCGCCCTCGACCCAGAACTACTACGCCCAGCTGACGCAGAAGTTCCAGAACGAGATGTCGACGACCAACCGGATCATCGCCGCCTTCCACAAGGCGCTGATCCAGCAGGGGTCGGGCGAGCGCCCGTTCGCGACCGTCTACGACAAGTTCTACGGTGACGAGGTCCAGCAGGGGATCATCCTCGACAAGTACTTCGCCATGCAGAACTGGGTCGGGCTCTGGCCGAGCGACAACTACGACCAGAACCAGGCCGGCGCGTACATCTCGTCGTGGGGCGACTTCGGCGAGTACTCGTACGCATCCGTCGCCGAGGACACCGTCACGTCGATGATCGGCTCGCAGTACGCGGTGTACCCGTACTTCATCCCGACCGCCGTCGCGCTCTTCGCCCAGGACACGCACGATCCGGCCTTCTCGGGCCGCATCGAGGCGCGCGAGTGGATCGGCGGGCAGTTCTTCTACCGCCAGCAGGATCTCATCGACTACTTCAAGGGGGTCGCCGTGAAGGCGGGCGGGCCGGACGCGAACCCCGCCGTCGCGCCCTGCACGAGCTTCGCGACGTGCACCTACGACGTCACGAACCCGGCGCACACCAACCCGGATCCGCTGACCGGCGTGTTCCAGGGCCCCGACGGTCTGACCTACGTCTACGCCTACGTCCCCGGCCGCAACGCTTGGGTCGTCGCGCGCCAGGACCGCAACATCGCGACGTTCAAGATCATCCACGACTACAACGTCGACATCATCGCGAACCACGACGACGGCTCCGAGGGCGCCTACGGCCTCGAGCTGCCGATCAAGTACACGATCGACTCGTTCAAGCAGTTCGACTGACGAGCCCGACGTGACGAGCCTGCGGCCGCGCTCTGCAAAGGGCGCGGCCGCGGTGCTTTTGTGAGCTCGCGGGCGGCGCGCAGGCGCGCGCGACGCG
>CAIXWQ010001342.1 GCA_903923175.1 uncultured delta proteobacterium
GACCGGGAGCGCGCCGGCCGCGGTGGCGCCGCCGAAGTCGACCGCCATCGCGCCGGCCACGGTCGAGCCGCCGCCCAGCGCGACGGCGTCCGACACCGCCGCGCCGGCCGCCAGCGTCGCCCCGAGCGCCTCGAGCTCCGCCTCCGCCTCCGCCTCCGCCCCCGCCACCGCGACCACCGCGGCAGCTCCGCCGTCGACGGTCGCCACGGCCGCGCCACCGGCGACACGGCCTACGTTCGTGGCCCCGAAGCCGACGGCGAAACCGACCTCGACGGTCGCGAAGCCGCCGCGCAGCTTCGACGACGGCTTCTGATTTTCCCGCGCGGGTCGACGGCGCCGGCCCGTTTTGCTACGCGTCCCGGTCCGCTCGGCCGCGCCACCACGCTCGGTCGACGCAAGAACCCATGAAAATGCTTTTCGGCTGCGCGGGGGTCCGCGGGGCCATCGACAACTACGCCAAGCGCTTCGAGATGGTCGAGGTCGACCCGCTCGAGGGGCACGCGAAGGCGAAACCGGCCTCTCTCAAGCGATGGCGCAAAGAGGCGGGCCCTGCCCTCGCCTTCTCGATCGTCGCCCCCAAGGCGCTCGCGCTCGTGCGGCCGGGGCCGGCGCTCGACGCGGCCCTCTCCGATCTCCTGGAAGCGCAGCGCGCGCTCCAGGCGCGGTGGATCCTGCTCGCGACGCCGCTCGAGGTCACCCCGGCGCCCCTGCAGCGCGAGCGCATCGCGAAGATCGTGGAGCGGATCCGCGAGGGGCTCGGCGACGCGCGAGACATCGTGCGCATCGCGTGGGCCCCGCGCGGAATGTGGGAGCTCGCCGACGCGGCGACGCTCGCCACGACGCTCGACCTCGATCTGGCGTGCGATCCCCTGATCGACCCGCGCGAGCCCTTCTGGCACGCGACGCTGCGCTACCTGCGCATCGGCCCGGTCGGCGGCCGCACCGCCTATCCGCCGGCGCGGCTCCGCGCGCTGGCCGAGGCCCTCGTCGAGGACTCGACCGCCGACGGCGAGCGCGCGGTCGTCTTCACGACGCCCAAGGCGCCCGCCGAGGTGAAGCGGCTCAAATCGCTCGTGAAGGCCCTCACCGAGGAGGCCGGCGGCGGCGACGACACGTTCTCCCCGCCCGGCGCTGGCAAGGACGACGAAGAAGAGTGAGCCGTGGACGGCTCGCCCCGTGCGGCGAGCGCGCTCCGAGAGACGGCACGAAGCGCCCTCCCAACCCGAACAGGTGACATGTGGCTCGTGGTGCAGCGGCGTCGACGACGATCGAGGGGGCGCAGGCGGCCAGCCAGGCGCTGCTCATCGAGGGGGGCGAGGCGGGGCGCGCGATCGACGCGGTCTTCGCCGGCGTCCTCGCGATCGCGGCGCGCCGATCCGGGGTGCTGCTCGGCTCTGGCGTGCTGCTGCTCGGCGGCACCGGAGAGGGCGCGCGCGCCATCGACGGGCGGGCGCGCCAGCCCGGGCTCGCGGCGCCGCGACCGCGCGGGTTCGCGACGGCCGAAGAGGTCCCCGACTCCGCGCGCATCGCGGTGCCGGGGCTCCCGGCCGCGCTGATGATCGCGCACGC
>CAIXWQ010001343.1 GCA_903923175.1 uncultured delta proteobacterium
AGCCGCTACCTCGTCCCCGGCGCCATCGCGCTCGTCGCCGCGATCGCCATCGGCGTCCCCGCGGCCTGCCAGCGCGTCGCGGAGCCCTCGGTGACGCCCGATCCGCGCGCCAAGCCGACCGTCGTGGCCGGCGGCAGCGCGACGCAGACCGCCGCGACCACGAGCCCCGCCCCGACGCTCGCGCCGACGCTCGCGCCCACGCCGACGCCGAGCGGCCCGCCGACCGCGGCCTCGAGCGCCAAGCCGGAGTGCCCTGCGGACCCCGATCCGGTCGGCGGTCGCCGGCTGTTCGAGCGCGGCTCGGCGGCCTTCCTCACGCCCGATGGCAAGCGCCACGCGCTGCGCGCCGAGCTCGCGAGCACGCCGGCGGCGCAGGAGCGCGGGCTGATGTACCGCACCTCGATGGCGCCCGACGAGGCGATGGTCTTCGAGTTCGCCGCGCCGCACGCCGCGCAGTTCTGGATGCACAACACCTGCATCGCGCTCGACATGGTGTTCGTGGGCGAGGACGCGCGTGTGCTCGGCGTGGTGACGGCGCCGCCGCTCAACGACGAGCCGCGCTTCGTGAACGGCTTCTCGAAGTGGGTCGTCGAGCTTCCGGCCGGCGCCGCCGCGCGCGAGGGGATCGCGATGGGCTCGATCTTCGAGGCGCCCAAAGCCCGATAGCGCGCGCTCGCGCTTGGCCGCCGACTCGGCGCTGCGCTAACCAGGCTGGCGAGATGTACCGACGCAACCCGCTCGCCGCGTGCTCCTCGTTCGCCCTGTTCGCGGTGCTGGGCTCGCTCGGCGGCTGCCCGAGCAAGGTCCCCGAGCCCGACGGGAAGCTGGCCGGCGCGAACGCCGCGAACGCGCCCAGCGGGGCCGCGTCGAGCGCGGCGCCCGTCGAGCCGATCAAGCCGGTCGAGGGGCCGATCGATCTCAAGGCCGCGACCGAGGGGCTCGAGGGGCAGGGGGCGCTCTACGCCGATCTCGAGACCGACAAGGGCAAGCTCACCTGCAAGCTCTTCGACGACAAGGCGCCGAAGGCGGTGGCGAACTTCGTCGGCCTCGCGCGGGGCAAGCAGCCCTTCAAGGACCCGACGACCAACCGCTGGACGAAGCGCCCCGCGTACGACGCGACGACGTTCCACCGGATCGTCAAAGGGTTCATGATCCAGGGGGGCGACCCCACCGGAACCGGCATGGGCGGCCCGGGCTACGAGTTCCCCGACGAGCTGTGGCCCGGGGCAAAGCACGACCGCGCCGGGCTCCTCTCGATGGCGAACACCGGGCCGAACCACAATGGCATGCAGTGGTTCGTCACCGACGACGCGGCGCCGCACCTCGACGGCGACGAGATGCTCGCCAAGCCGCCGAGCTACACGATCTTCGGGGAGTGCGCGCCGCTCGACCTGGTGCACAAAATCGCCGGCGTGCCGGTGCGCGGCGAGAAGCCGCTCGAGAAGCCGCGGCTCACCAAGGTCACGATTCGCCGGGGTTGAGGCGGGCGGGCGCGCGTGCGAAGGACGAGGGCAATGGCCTCCCTCCGCGTCCCCGCCTCGATTTTTCGCGAGTACGACATCCGCGGTAAAGCCGAGCAGCACCTCTCGAGCGAGCTGTTCGGCGCCATCGGCCACGCGTTCGTCGAGCTGCTCGCGCCGATCCCCGAGCACGCCGAGGGGCGCCACCGGGTCGCGGTCGGCTACGACTGCCGCGTGTCGAGCCCGCGCCTGCGCGACGCGCTGATCGAGGGGCTGCTCGACGCGGGCGTGGACGTGGTCGACATCGGCATCGGCCCCACCCCGCAGCTGTACTTCGCGGTGCAGCACCTGCGCGTGGAGGCCGGCATGATGATCACCGGCAGCCACAACCCGGGCGACGAGAACGGCGTGAAGATGCTCCGCCGCGTCGGCTCGATCTACGGCGTCGAGATCCAGAAGCTGAAGCACATCGTCGAGGCGGGCGACTACGCGAAGCGGCCGCGCGGCACGCTCGAGCACGTGGACGTGCGGCCCGACTACATCGAGTACATGCGTTCGAACATCCACCTGCCGCCGGGCGCGGCCGCGGAGTTCGGCGTCGTCGTCGACGCGGGGAACGGCTCGGCGGGCCCGCTCGCGCTCGCGGCGATGGGGGCCCTCGGCCTGAAACCGACCGCGCTCTACTGCGACATGGACGGCGCCTTCCCCAACCATCACCCGGATCCGACGCAGCCCGAGAACGTCGAGGAGCTGATCGCCACGGTGAAGAAGCAGGGGGCGCGCGTCGGCATCGCCTTCGACGGCGACGGCGACCGCATCGGCGCGATCGACGCCGACGGCGACATCGTGTGGGGCGACCGCCTCGTCACGCTCTTCGCGCGCGACATCCTCAAGGCCAACCCCGGCGGCGCGATCCTCGGCGAGGTGAAGTGCTCGCAGACGATGTACGACGACATCACGAAGCAGGGCGGCCGCGCGATCATGTGGAAGACCGGGCACTCGCTCATCAAGACGAAGATGAAGGAGGAGCACGCGCTGCTCGCGGGCGAGATGAGCGGGCACATGTTCTTCGCCGACCGCTACTTCGGCTACGACGACGCGATCTACGCGGCGCTGCGCCTGATCGAGATCCTCGCGCGCGAGGGCAAGACGATCGGCGAGCTGCTCGCCGACGTGCCGCGCATGTGCGTCACCCCGGAGATCCGCGTCGACGCGGAGGACGCGACCAAGTTCGCCGTCGTCGACGCCGTGCGCCGCCACTACCGCGAGAAGCTCGGCGCCGACCGCGTGATCGAGGTCGACGGGGCGCGCGTCCTCTTCGAGCACGGCTGGGGGCTCGTGCGCGCGTCGAACACGCAGCCGGCGCTGGTCGTGCGCTTCGAGGCCGACACCATCGAGCACCGCGACGCGATCCGCGCCGAGGTCGAGGCGGTCATCGCGACGGCGAACGCGGCGCGCTGAGGGCGCGCACGCGGTAAGCTGCGGCGGCGATGAGCCAGCGCGACGAGCAAGCGGACGACGGCGCCGAGGCCGACGACGGCGTGGTGCCGCCGTTGCGCTGCGTGCAGCTGGTGAAGCGCTACGGCGATCACACGGTGCTCGCCGGCATCGACCTCTCGTGCTCCGCCGGGGAGACCAACGTCATCATCGGCGGCTCGGGCGCCGGCAAGACGACGCTCCTGCGCCACCTGATCGGGCTCGAGAAGCCGACCAGTGGCCGCGTCGAGGTCGACGGCGACGACATCGCGCCGATGAGCGAGTTCGAGCTCAACCGCGTGCGCCGGAAGTTCGGCATGGTGTTCCAGTACGCCGCGCTGCTCGACTCGCTCAACGTCTACGAGAACGTCGCGTTCCCGCTCCGCGAGCACACGCGCAAGGGCGAAGCGGAGATCCGTCGCCTCGTGCTCGCGAAGCTCGACCTGCTCGGCCTGCCGTCGCGCGTCGCCAGCCTGTCGCCGGCGGAGATCTCCGGCGGCATGCGCAAGCGTGTCGGGCTCGCGCGGGCGCTCATGCTCGATCCGAAGATCATCGTCTACGACGAGCCGACCAGCGGCCTCGATCCGCTCACGACGCGCACCGTCGACGAGATGATCGAGCAGGCGCGCCGCCAATTCGGCGTGACCAACGTGGTCATCTCGCACGACATGGCGTCGACCTTCCGCATCGCGCACCGCGTGCACGTGCTCATCCGCGGCCGCATCGTCGAGAGCGGCGCGCCGCGAGAGATCATCCGGACCAAGAACGACGCCGTCCGCGAGTTCATCGAGGCCGCGGGCGTCGACCCCGCGATCCTCGAGGGCGAAGGGCGGCTCGTGAAGGACTGAGCCGCGCGCCAGTGCTCAGCGATCGCCGCCGAGCCCCATCATCTTCTCGAGCGCCTCGCGCAGGCCCGCGAGATCGTCCTTCGCGACGACGTCGGACGCGCCCGCGGCGAGCGCCTTCTCCCGAACGTCGCTCCGCTTCGTGTAGACGATCGTGCGGATGTGCGCCGTCGCGTCGAGGGTGCGCAGGCGCGAGAGGAGGCGCAGCACGTCGAACCCGGTCAGCTCGAGATCGACGATGAGCGCCTCGGGCTGCAGCGTCGAGAGCGCGATCAGCGCGTCGTAGGGATCGTGAAAGCCGCTGATGTCGAAGCGCTTGGACAGCGCGCGCTTGAGCGCCTGCATCGCCGTGGAGTCGGTCTCGACGACCACCAACCGCGGCTTGCTCGTGCGCAGCGCCTCGGGGATCGCGTAGCCGTACTTCCTCAAGAAATCGAGGACGTCGAGGCGGCGGAAGCGGAGGTGGCGCCCGGGGGTCCGGAAGTGCGGGATCTCGCCCTTCTCTGACCAGTTGTGGATGGTCTTGAGATCGACCTGGCAGAACCTCGCGAGATCCGAGGCCGTGAAGAGCTCGACCGGTCGGACCGGTCCGCGTTCGCGCGACGCACGGGCGGACTGTTTGGTGTCCATCGTGCCCGCGATGCTGCCCCACTCGCTCGCCGGCAGCAACGGAATGGTTGGGCCGTGTTGACGACGAGATCGGTCGCGCAGCGTCCCGAGCTGCGACGGGTTCCATGTCTCGTCAGAGTGTGGAAGCGATGGAGCTCAAACGTCCTTTCGGGGAGCGTCCTCTTCGACCCACCGCTCGCCGCGAAGCGCGAAACGCGAGCCCCCCGCGACCCGAGTTGCCGCGAGCTCGTGCAGCGGATCGCCAGGGAGGGCGAGCACGGGGACCCCTTCGTCGAGGGCGAAGCGCGGGCAGATGACATCGAGGCAGGCGAGCGTCGCCGCGTCGAGGACGCGCGCGACGCTTCCCGCCGCGCGGAGCAACGCGAGCGTCCGGTGCGTCGGAGGAAAGAGGGTGATCTCGCCCGCGTCGAACCGGTGAAGGAGCGCCGCCGGCGTCTCCCACGCGACGCGTATCGCCTCGTGCTGATCCGAAATGGCGATTTGATCGCGCGGTGCCTTTGCGACGAAGAACCGCGCGTCGAAGCGTTTCGGTTCGGCGGCGGGGGTGACCCACCGCGCGAAGGGGACGAGCCCCTCGAGATCGATACGGCGCCTTGAGGCTGCGAGGGCCTGGCGTAGCTCGATCGCGCCTCCCGCCGCTGCGCGACGCAGGCGTTCGAGCTCCTCTGGTCCGACCGGTTCGCCGGTGAGCGGCACGACGCCGACCTCCTCGAGGGCCTCGCGACAGGCCGCGACGCGCGCGGCGCGACCCTCTGCGTCCCACCACGGGCCGATCGCCCCGCCCGACGCCACTGCGTCGTCGGGCCAGCCAGCGTCGTCGGGCTCGACGCGGCCGCCCGGGAAGACGACCGCGCCCCCCATGAACGAGCTCTTCAGGCTCCGCTGCATGACGAGGACCTCGAGCGCGTCGCCGCGCTCGCCTGCTCCGCCGGTCTGCGGCGATTCGCGCAGGAGGATAAGGGTCGCCGCGGGGCGCGGCTCGACGGGGGGGCGATCGGGATCGAAGGTGAGCACGCCGTCCATCGTGGCCGTGGCGGTCCTCTCGTCAACGGCGCGCGACGCCGCCGATCCGAGCTCCGAGGGGAGCCTCCGGGCCGCGACCTCGTGGAGAGGCGGCGCGTCCGCCGGCGGCCGCCGCTCCGCCGGGGCGTCTAGCTCGGATCCGAGGGGAATTTCGCGCGCCCTTGGCGGGCACGCCGATTGATGGGCTCCTCGCTTCGTGCGCGAGCCGACGATGGATCCGCTGCTCGCGACGGCCGCCGCCGCCGTCGCGGGGAGCGTCGCGCCGGTCGCACCCGGGCCGGTCGCGCTCGTGGCGTGCGTCGCGCTGGTCGCGGCGCGCCTCCCACGGGCGCGCCGGCTCGGGCGCGCAC
>CAIXWQ010001344.1 GCA_903923175.1 uncultured delta proteobacterium
CGCCGGCGACCGGCGTGGCGCTGAAGGTCGGCGACGTGCTGACGAAGATCGACGGCCTCGATCCGAAGGCGTGGGTCGACGCCGTCTACCCGACCGTCGCCTCGCACTACCCGAACGATCCGGACGCCGACTGGAGCTGGGCCTCGCTCGATCTCGCCGCCACGATCACGGCGCGCGCCAAGAACCTCACCGTGGTGCGCTGCGGCAGCGCGACCGCGTGCACCGGCGCCGATCGCAAGGAGCTCACGATCGACGTCGGCGAGACGCTCTTCCAGCAGGAGACGTCAGGCGGGCTGCACGTCACCGACTACTCGATGTGCTCGCCACGCTTCCACGACTCGGTCGACACGCTCACCCAGAGCACGCGGGGCGAGAACCCGATCGACGTGCAGACCAAGGCGGGGATCACCTACGCGCAGTTCGACGGCTTCATGGGGGTCCCGCCGACCGCCGCGGACCCCACGCCCGACCCCTGGAAGGAGTCGATGCAGGCGCTGTTCGCCGGCAGGCCCGCGAAGGTCGTGATGGACACGCGCCTCGGCTACGGCGGCGCCAGCGACAACATCCAGCTCCTGGTCGACCTCACGCGCGGCGCCGCCGAGCCCATCGGCGGCTTCGACGTGATCCGCAGCGCCTGGGACGACGCCGATCCCGCAGGGATGTTCGACGCGTACAAGACGTGCGACGGCACCACGGGCGGGCTCGAGTGCTTCGAGGCCGAGGTGATGTTCGCGAGCCAAAGCGACCCGCCCGGCGCCGCGAGCAAGATCGCCTGGCTGAACACCGCCGACGTCTCGGCGAACGACTACACCCCGCGCATGCTGAAGGGGCGCACCAACCTGCGCGTCTTCGGGCCCACCAACACGAGCGGCGCGTACGGCGCGATCACCTCGCTCCCGGCGCTGTTCCCCGGCTGGATGGGCGGGAGCATCCAGTACACGGACACGCGCTTCGCGGCGACGCTCGCCGACATCCCGAGCGCGCGCTGGGAGAGCGGCCACGGGGTCGTGCCCGACGCGGTGGTCGCGCAGACGGTGAGCGATCTGCTCCTCGATCGCGACACCATCCTCGAAGCCGCAAACAAGTGGCTGGCGGAGTAGACGCATGAGCCGCCGCAACGAATCGAAGCTCCGTCACGCGTCCGCGCTCGTGGTCGCGTCGCTCGCCTTCACGTCGGGGCTGGCCGGCTGCGGGAGCTCGGCCGAGCCCACGCGCGCCTCCGGGCCGCCGGTGGTGCCGGTCGCCTCGACCACGCCCACCGCGCCGCCGCGGGCGCTGCGCGACGCGCCGCTCACGCCCACCAGCCCGTCGAACGTCCTGCTCGATCCGAACTTCATGCAGACGTCCGGATCTCCGTCCTGGGGCGAGTGGATCGCGGTCGACGGCGCGAGCAACCCGGTCGCCTTCGGCAGCACGGCCCTGGGCGCGAACCCGCTCGGGGTCGCCTCGCCCGTCGCGACGTTCCCCGCCAAGCCGGTGGGCGCGACCGGCGGCAAGGCGATCGACTTCGTCGCGCCGTTCCCGGGCGGCCCTGGCGCCGCGACCGCCAGCCTCTGGGTCTCCAAGAACGACGCGGCGGGCCAGCCGACGACGATCGATCCGGCCTCGACCTCCCTCACGATCACGGTGCTCGGGCTCTCGGGCTTCCAGAAGAGCAAGGGGGTCGATCTGGTGCGCGACGAGGCGGCGACGACGGTGATCGCCGGTCGCACCTGGTACTACTATCGGGCCGACGTCGCCGAGGGGCTCGAGCTGGCCGGCTTCTTCGACATCGCGGTCGACAAGTCGCCGGGCAACTACCTGCTCACCGGCCCCGAGGTCCTGCCGAAGACGCTGGCGACGCTGCCGCAGCCGATGGCGCGCGCCTTCGCCACGCCGACGCCTTCGCGCGCGCTGCGCCCGAACGAGGTCGCCGCGATCGCCGCCTACCGGAGGCTCGCGCCGCCGAAGCGCGTCGTGCCGCGACGGACCCGCGAATGGACGCGCGAAGAGCTGCGCCGGCCGGAGTAGAGTAGCCGGCCATGCGCCCGCTCCGCCGTCTCCACGTGCTGCGCCTCGCGGGAGCGCTCTCGCTCGCCGCGGCGCTCGTGCCCGCGCGCGCCGGCGCGGCCGAGCTCGACGCGACGGGGCACCTGCAGAGCGCGCAGCCCGGCGCGATCCTCGTCGGCTTCGAAGACGCCTTCGAGCTCGTGCAGCTGCAAGCGAACGCGTTCAGGTGGGTGTCGAGCGGCAACAACGTGACGTTCCAGCGCACGCGCATCTGGGACTCGAGCGTCTTCGCAGGCCGCATGGTGCCCCGCACGCTCGCCCCGCAGGGGCAAGGCGCGCTGCGGGTCGGCGCGCCCGTCGGTGACGGCACGATCGCGGGCATCGAGCTGCCGGCGGCGCCGCTGCTCGCGAGGCTCGGGACCAAGCGGCTCGCCATCACGGTCTGGGTGCGCAGCGAGGGCGATCTCCCGCAGCTCGCGCTCGTGTACTCGCGCGCCGATCGCACCGACGGCTTCGTGCGCGTCCTCGGGCAGCGCACCGGGCGCGAGACCAGCGACGGCTGGGCGGAGATCACCAGCGGCCCGGTCGACGCCGCGGTGTGGGGCGTGCCGCTCACGCGCATCCAGGTGGGGCTCTCGCCCTACGCCGCGCCCGAGGACGCCGGCGCGATCGACGCGCTCGAGGTCGTGCCGCTCGACGGCCCCGCGTTCGAGGCGAAGGCCTGCACGCAGGCGAACCTGGACGTCACCTGCGGCCCCGACGCCGACTGCCAGTACGGTCACTGCGTGCCCGGCTGGGCGGCGTGGGGTCCGCTGCCGCCCGAGGCGCACCGACGCGAGCTCGTCGGGCGCTGGCAGCAGCTCGCCACGCACATCCAGGGCGACCGCCACGCCGCCGTGAACGCGGCCGGGCTCGCCAGCGCCGCCCCCACGCTCGCCAGCGCGCCCGGCGGTACGCGTGCGTTCCACGCAGGCCTGCACGAGCTGGTGAACCGGCTGCGCGATCACCACACGAGCTTCGGCGGGCCGGGCACCGGCGGCGCGTTCTTCCCGATCGCGGGCGGCGGCTCGTCGTCGGTCGGCGCGTGCTTCGGCCCGGGGCAGCACGATCTGCTCACGACCAGCGGCCCCGGCGAGCTCGGCTACGTCGTCTACCGCGCCGCCCCGAGCGCGCTCACGGGCACCGCGTTGCGCAAGGGCGACGCGCTGACCGCGATCGACGGCCGCAAGCCGCTCGACTGGGTGCGCGACGTCTGGATTGCGCACGCGAGCTCGGTGCCGAGCGACGCCGCGGCCGACCTCGGCTGGTCGTCGACCGAGCTCGCCGGCCTGATCGCGAAGCGCGCGTCGACGATCGAGATCACGCGCTGCGACTCCGACGTGCGCTGCGACGGCGGCCACCGGCAGGTCCTCGAGATCGACGTCGCGGGCCCGGCGTACGCGAGCCTCGTCGACACCGGCGCCCTCGCCGCGTCGGGGGCGGTCGGGTGCTCGATCCGCTTCCAGAACGCCATCGAGCAGTTCGCGCCTTCGCAGCACGGCGACAACACAGTGTCGGGGCAGGTCGTGCGCGGCGACGTGCTGGCGATCACCTTCGACGGCACCTACGACAAGCGGCAGGGGCAGTGGTCGCCGTCGATGCGCGCGCTCTTCGCGGGCGCGCCGCCGGCCAAGGTCCTCTTCGACACGCGCCAAGGGTACGGCGGCTACGCGAACAACTCGGAGACGGTGGCGGAGCTGATCCGACCGAGCTCGAACCCGGTCGGCTACGTCGACCTCGCGCTGGCCGATTGGCAGGGCGCCTTCGACTTCGCGAAGCTCGCGCCGACGTACGCCGCCTGCTCCTCGCCCACCTCGAACCAGCTCTGCTTCCTCACCGACAGCTGGTTCGACGCCGAGCCGAGCCCGATCGCCGGCGGCGCGCGCGTCGCGTTCCTGAACACCGCGAACGTGTCGGCCAACGACTACCTCGCGCGCATGGTCGAGGGGCGGCAGAACCAGCGCGTCTTCAGCCCGTGCCCGACGAGCGGCGCGTTCGGCACCATCTCCTCGGTCCCCTCGATGCTGGTCGGGTGGTACGGCGGGAGCGTCCAGATGGAGGACAGCCGCTGGGGCGCGACGGTCGCGGAGATCGCGACGAAGCCTTGGCAGAGCGGGACCGGCATCGCGCCCGACGTCGTCGTCGCCGAGCGCATGTCGGACGCGATCGACGACCGCGACACGATGCTCGAGGCCGCGCACGCGTGGCTGGCGGGTGGACCGTGAGCGCGCGACGCGCGGCCGTGCCGTCGCTCGTCGCGACGCTCTTCGCGACGCTCGCGGCCTGCGGCGGGAACGCCGAGGTCGGGCCTGCGCCCGCGCCGACGACGACCTCGACGAGCACCGGCCCCATCGCGCCCCCCTCGGCTGCGCCGCCGCGCACGCTCGTGCAGCGCGGCCTCTTCGGCGACGCCGCGGCGGGCAACTTGCTGCTCGATCCGACCTTCGAACAAGGCGAGAACGGCGTCGGGCGCTGGGAGTTCAACCCGCTCGGCAACCCGCCGAGCGTCGCCCAGCAGGCGCTCCTCAGCGACTCGCCGGCCGGGATCGGCCTCGCTGCGGGCGTCGTGCAGGATCTGTCGGCGAGCGGCGGCGCCGGGAGCGCGATCGTCCTGATCACCCAGGTGCCGGGCGGCGTCGGCCCGTTCCACGTCGGCGTCTGGCTCTCCGTCGATCCGCGCGAGAACCAGCCGAGCGCGCCGTCGCTCGTCACGATCTCGTTCGCGCAGCTCTGGATCGAGAAGGGGACGCCGACCAAGATCGCCGTGCCGCTCGCGGCCGATCGCACGCGCGCGCTCGGCGGCCGAACCTGGTACCGCTTCGAGGCCGAGGCGCCGGGGCCGAACCCGATCGGCAGCCTGCTCACGATCGTGCTCAAGCCGAGCCGCTACCGCTGGTACCTGCAGGCGCCCGAGGTCGTGCCGGCGCCGCTCGCGACGCAGGAGAAGCAGGCGCGCAGGCTCGCGCAGCCCCCCACCCGCCCGCTGGAAGCCGAGGACGTCGCGCTCATGCGCGCCTATCGCAGCCAGCGGTTCCCGCGCGTCGCGCCGAGCGTGCTGCCGCGGCGTCAGCGGTCGCTGCCGTAGCGCGCTACGGCGCGACCCGCGTCAGCCGCCATACTCCTGCGCCACCCACAGCTCGCCGCTCGCCGCGTCGACGACGAAGCCGATGCCGACCTTCGTGAAGCGCGCGTCGAGCATGTTCCCGCGGTGCGAGGGGCTGGCGTAGAGCGCGCGGTGCGCCGCGCGATCGTCGTGCGCGCGCGCGACGTTCTCGCCCATCACCTTGAAGCCGCCGCCGCCGGCCGCGACGATGCGCGCGCGCGGATCGCCGTCGCCGACGTCGTGACCGAGGAGGCCGGCGCGCACCATCGACGCCGCGTGCGCCTGCGCCACGCGGTCGAGCATCGGATCGCGCGCGAGCTTGGCGATCCCCTCGGCGACGCGCAGGCCGTTGAGGCGCAGCAGCAGGGCGTCGCCCGCGTCGGCCACGCCGTCGCCCGCCGCCTCGCCCGGCACCTCGCCCGAGGGGGGCGCCGTCGGGGGCTCCACGTCGGCCCAGATCTCCGCCTCGAGCACCGGCCGCGGGCCGTGGCCGTCGTCGGCGAGCACCTGCACGACGTGGCGCCCGGGCATCGCGAGCGCGAAGCGCGCCTTCACGTGGCGCGGCGTCCCCTGGGTCATCGACGAGATCACCACGCGCGGCGCCCCGCGCGGCGGCAGGAGCACCACGCGGCCATCGGTCGCCCCCTCCGTGAGCGTGGCGTCGAGCTCGATCCACGCGCCGGTCCGCCCGCGCGTGGGGACGGCGCCGAGATCGGCGATCACCTCGACGGCGACGAGCGCCAGGCTCTCGACCGTCTGCGCGCCGGCGCCCGTGCGCAGGCTCGCCACGCCGCAGCGGGTGCGCACCGCGGCACCGCCGAGCGCCTCCTTCACGTCGCCCGCGAGCTTCGACCGATCGATCACGCCGCCTTCGACCTTCGCGCCGAACGTGCGCGCCCAGACGTGCGGGTTGCCGGCGCGCCGCTGCATGAACTCGAGCGCCTGCGCGTCGGGAAGCGCGCCGGTCGCGGCGAACGAGCGCACGACCTCTTCGGCGACGAGCTGGAGCGCGGCGTCGAGGCCTCCTTCGCACACCGCGGCGATGGCGGCGTCGCGGGGATCGGCCGTGCCGGTCGGGCGCGGAGAGAACGTGTCGCTCGCCCACGGGCTCTTGGGCGTCGACGAGGCGGCGCCCGTGGTGCTCGGCGAGGTCGCGGGGCGCACGCGCGTCGGCGCGTGAGGCGCGCACGCGCCTGCGCCGAAGCCCGCGGCGAGCAAGATCACCAGGGCGAGGGCCGACGCCAGGGTTCGCATGAAGGACTCCATCGGCTCGACCCCGCGTGGACGCATTCTGGACGTCCTGAAGGACCACCCGGTCCTACATGAGTCGACGACCCCGTACCCCATTTTCATCGACGTTTCTCGGGCAACCACGGGGTGCGTGGCGACGGCGAGCGAGGCCGGAATCCCGCGCGGACACTCCGTTGCCGACGGCTCGCGCATTTCGATCCCAGCCGTCATAATGCCGCTTCGACGGATGATGCAGGCGGGCTCGAGATTCTTCATGTATGAAGTATCTCGACACGCGACTCGGATCCCCGAGCCTCGCCGTCGCCTCGCCCCTGGCTTTTCGGATTGTCCACCGGCGTGAGCCAAGTACGTCGCCCTCCCACGTGCATGCGTGAAGTCGGCGACGAGCGGAGAATGAGCATGACCCGTCGTCGTCGTATCACGCGCATCCTCTCGGCGATCGCCCTCGTCGCTGCTCCTGCCTGCGCGACGAGCGTGGCAGACGACCCCGGATTCACGACGACCGACGGGGGGCACGACGCGGGGAGCGACTCCACCTCCGCGACGGACACCGGCAGTCCGGCGACCGACTCGGGCACGCCGACCACGACCCCGCCGACCGACACCGGCACGCCTCCGCCGGACGACACCGGCAGCAGCGGCGCCTGTACCGCGTCGTGCACGGCCGACTCGGACTGCACCACCTCCTGCGCCACGTACGGCGGGACCTGGTGCTGCGATCCGGGCAGCTCCGTCTGCTTCCAGCCCTCGACCGGCATGTGCACGGGCGGCGGCGGTGGCGGCGACGGCGGCGCTGACGGCGGCTCCGACTGAGCCGAGCCTCCCGCCCCACGGACTCGAGAGCCCGGCGACACCTTGCGTGTCGGCGGGCTTTCGCACGTCCGGCGCCTCGCTTCAGGGGACGGCGACGCCCGCGAGCAGATCGAACAGCGCGTCGAAGCCGCCGCTCGCGTCCGCGCGGCCGACGCAGCGAAGCTCCAGGACGTGCGGGCCGGCGGCGACGTCGCGCGGCGCGCTCGGCGGGGTGGTGACGAGCGTGAAGGCCTTCGCGTACCCCTCCCAGCGCGCGAAGGCGACGCCGTCGAGCGCGAGGTCGTAGCGCCCCATCGAAGGGCCGGCGATCCCCGTCATCCTGAGCGCGTAGCGGCCGTCGCGCGCGGCGTCGAAGGGGAAGCGGAGCTTCGCGCCGGGGCGGGCGTCGAAGAGGAAGAGCCCCGCGTTGCCGCTGGTGTTGGGGATCGAGCAGCACCCGGTCGGGTTGATCCACTTCCCGGCGAGCCCTTCGGGGCGCATGAACGACGGCGACGCCGATTCGATCTCGAGCGTGAGCCCGGGCGGCGGGACCACGGGCGGGAAGCGCCCGATGCCGAGGTGATCGAGCAGCAGGAACATCGGCAGCTCGGCGTGCGCGCGCCGCAGCTCGACGTTGCCGGCGCGGTCGTCGCTCACCAGGAAGAGGGACGGAGGATCCGTGAAGAGGTCGGTCGCCGAGTAGATCCCGAGGCTGTCGCGCGCGCGCAGGATGCCACGCTCGATCCCCTCCCTGGCGAGCGTCTCGCGCACCGGGCTGCGCCACTCCTGCGACCCGCGCAGCGCGCCGAGCTTCTCGCGGAACGTGTGCACCCCGCCCGTGATCGCGGCGGCGAGCAGCGCGACCAGCGCGACGCCGCGCGCGTGGGCGAGATCGAGGCGCCCCTCGGCGCGACGGTGCGGCGGCGACGCGATGGCGCGGCCGGCGAGGAGCCAGGCGAAGGGGGCGAGCGGGAAGAGGTGGCGCGCGCCGTGCTGGGGCGCGTTGCCGTAGTAGAAGAGCCCGTAGCCGATCGTGAGCGCGACCACGAACGCGGCGAGCAGCGCCTCCGCCGAGCGTGGCCGGACGAGCAGCGGCACGAAGCAGACGAGCATCGCGAGGCCGAGGCCGAACAGATCGTCGCCGACCTGGTGCGCGCGCTCGCGGATGACGGCGGCGGCGTCGTCGAGACCGTAGCCGTCCTCGCCCATCGCCGCGCGCGCGTCCGGGTGCTCATTCGCGCAGCCGACGTCCTTGCCGAAGCCGATGCGGTGGCAGGTCGGCGGCCAGTCGGAGCGGGCGAAGTACTCGCTCTGGGTCGGTCGCGTCCACGAGCCGGTCGCGGCCTTCTGCTGCGCGAACAGGAGCGCGCCGAAGGGGAGCGCGCCGAGCGCGGCGATGGCGATCCAGCGCGGCGACAGGCGGCGGCGCACCAGCGCGACGCCGAGCGGGATCACGAGCACGAAGCAGAGCAGCACGCCGTCGAGGAGGCGCGCCGTGAGCGCGAAGCCGGTCGCGGCGCCGAGGCCGAGCGCCGAAGGCCAGCGGGGCTTGCGGATCGTCTCGACGGCGAAGGCGACCGCGTAGGCGGCGAGCACGCCCACGAACGCGTGCGAGAGCAGATCGGCCGTCTCGATCGCGCGCGCCCAAGACGGCACCGCGAGCAGGAGCGAGGCGCGGATCGCGAGCTCGTCCTTCACCAGCGCGCGGCCGAGGCGCAGCTGGGCGAGCACCAGCAGCACGGCGACGACCGGCCCCGCCAGCATCTCGGTGCCGGTCGCCACGAACGGCGCGAGGAAGAGCGGGTACCCCGGCGGGAACACGCCGTACAAGGCGCCGTCGGGCCCCTCGAAGAGAAAGCGGCCGCCGAAGGCCTGGCGCGGCAACGGCAGCGGCATGCCGAAGTGCCCGTGCGCCAGCGCACGCGCCTCCAGCAGGTAGATCGAGGCGTCGATCGAGATCGGCTGCCGCGGGCAGACCGTCCGCACGAACCAGAGCGAGACGCCGAACGTCAGCAGCGCGGCGAAGACGGCGAACGCGCGCGGCGAGGGCGCGAGCAGCAGCCTCGGCAACCACGCGGCGGGACGGCGGGCGGCCAGCGCGGCGACGCCGCCGAGCGCCAGCGCGAGGAGCGCGGGCCCGAGCGCCCCTTCCCACGGAGCGGCGGCGAGGAGCCACACGGCGATGAAGACCACGCCGAGCACCCGGATGGCCCGCGCGTCGACGGGGCCCGGCGTGCCGGGCGCGACGGGCGCGGCTGCGTGCTCGGCCTCGTCGATCGGAGCGGCGGCGGGGGCGTCCATCCGGCCTCTGCGGTTTCTTCCAGGGCGGCGCGCGCGTCGAGGGGATCGTGCGTAAAGGGCGCCCGCGCCCGCAGCCGCATCGGCGTCGCCGTGCTACCGGAGGGCGAGTGGAACCGCTGTCGCGGCGCGCAGGGCTCTTCGTTCTCGGGGTCGTAGCCGGGGCCGTGGTCGCGATCGAGGTGCTGCTGACGCGGCTCCTGTCGGTCACGAGCTGGTACGGCCTCGCCTTCCTCGTGCTGTCGCTGGCGATGCTCGGCGTCACGCGCGGCGCGCTCGACGCCGATCGCGCGCGCCGCGAAGGCGTGGGCGTGCGGCCGTTCGTGGCGCGGCGGCTCACGCTGGCCGCGCTCGCGGTCGCCGTGGCCGCCGGGGTCGGGCTCGGCGTGCCGATGACCTTCGGCACCGATCTGACGTCGCTGGTGAGCGTGCTCGTGGTGGTCGTCGCCTGCACGGCCCCGATGGTCGCGGGCTCGTCGGTGGTGGCGCGGCTCCTCGCCGAGACCGACGCGCCGGTCGCCACGATGTACGCGGTCGACCTCGTCGCCGCCGCGGCCGGCGCGCTCGCGCCGCTCGTGCTGCTCGGGCCGCTCTCGGCGCCGAGCGCGCTGCTCGCGATCGCGGTGGTCCTCGCGCTCATGGGCGCCGCGCTCGCCGGCGCCGCGCAGAAGCGCGCCGCGCGCGGGCTCGCGCTCGGGCTCGCGTGCGCGTTCGGGGTCACGCACTGGACGGGGCACGGGTTCATCCTGAAGTACGTCAAGGGGGTCGCGCGCAACGAGGAGGCGCCGCCGATCTTCGAGCGCTGGAACCCGCTCTCGCACGTCGCGGTCTCCGCGTTCGCCCCCTCGCAGTTCCCGCTCTGGTCGTCGTCGCTCGGGTCGCCGCGCAACCACCTGAACGCGATGGCGCTCATCGACGGCGAGGCCGGCACGGCCATCTACGCGTACGCGCCCGGCAAGCTCCCGACGGCGCTCGAGCCGCTCAAGGGCGACGCGGTGACGGTGGCGCACGTGCTCCGCCCGACCGGCACCGCGTGCGTGATCGGCATCGGCGGCGGCCGCGATCTCGAGTCGGCGCTGCTCTACGGCCACGATCACGTGGTCGGCGTCGAGATCAACCCGGCGATGGTGGAGATGCTCCGCGAGGTCGCGAAGTGGTCGCCGATCATCGACGATCCGCGCGTCGAGATCATCCTCGGCGACGGCCGCACCGAGCTCGCGCGCCGGCCGATCCCGTGCCGCGTGCTGCAGGCGTCGCTGGTCGACACCTGGGCGGCCACCAGCGCCGGCGCGTTCGCGCACACCGAGTCGACGCTCTACACGCGCGAGGCGTGGTCGGTGTTCCTCGACCGGGTGATGCCCGACGGCGTGCTCACCTTCTCGCGCTGGTACGACCCGAAGCGGCCGAACGAGACGAGCCGGCTCGTCGCGCTCGCGATGTCCGCGCTCATCGACCGCGGCGTGAGCAACCCACGCGATCACGTCGCGCTCGTCGCGGCCGGCAAGGTCGCGACCATCCTGGTGAGCCCGGCGCCGCTCGCGCAGGCCGACGTCGAGGCGCTGCGGACCTGGTCGGCGACCTACAAGGCGACCATCCTGATGGCGCCCGGCTCGGCCCCCGACGACGCGCTCCTCTCGAAGCTCGCGGCGGCCACCAGCCTCGAGGCGCTGGCCGACGCCGGCCGCGCGTGGAAGCTCGACACCTCGGCGCCCACCGACGATCGGCCGTTCTTCTTCCAGCTCCTCGCGCCCAGCGCGTGGCTCGATCCGGGCGAGATCGCGCGCGACGCGAACTCGAAGAACGGCGCGCTGGCCGGCAACGTGGCCGCGGCGTTCCAGCTCGTGATCACCTTCGCAGCCGTGATCGTGGTCGGCGCGTGGCTGCTGCTGCCGACGCTGCTCCGCTCGCGTCGCGAGCGCGATCGGGCGCTCCCCGGCGGGCGCGCGGGGGTCTACTTCGGCGCGCTCGGCGCGGGGTTCATGATCGCGGAGATCGGCCTCGTGCAGCGCATGCACGTGGTGCTCGGTCACCCGACCTACGCGCTCATCGTGGTGCTCGCCGGTCTGCTGGTCGCGACCGGCATCGGCAGCGCGCTCTCGGCGCGCGTGCTGAAGACGCGCCGCTCGGTCGCGCTCGCGGCGGCGGTCGCGGCCGTGCTGCTGGCGCTCCTGCCCTACGCCATCATCCACCCGCTGGCGCACGCGACGGCGAACTCGCCCTTCGGCGTGCGCCTCGCGTGGGCGGGCGCCACCGCCGGCATCGTCGGGCTCGTCCTCGGCATGCTCTTCCCGGGCGGGATCGCGTTCACCGATCGCGCCCGCGCGGCGCCGCTCGCGCTCGCCATCAACGGCGCGACGAGCGTCGTCGGGAGCGTCGTCGCGATGACCGTGTCGGTCTCCGCCGGGATCCCCGCGAGCTTCCTGATCGCCGCGGGGTGCTACGCGCTCGCGGCGTACTGCGGGCCGACGCGCTGGCTGCCGATCGAGCAGCAAGCGGCGCCCGGCGCGCCCGCGGAGGACGACCTCGCGGCCTCGGCGAAGCGGTCGACCAAGGACGGCGCGGAGGCCGCGGCGTAGCGCCGATTTCGTGCGAAGCTCGCGCGATGGCGACGATCCGCGCCCTTCGCCCGAGCGACTACGAGACCTTCACCGCGCTCTTCCGCGAGCTCGCGACGCCGGACCCGATTCCGCCTCGCGAGGTCTTCGAGGCGACCTACCTGCCGCACGCGTTCTTCCTCTGCGAGGACGAGCGCGTGCTGGGCTACGGCTACGGGCAGCCGATCGGCCCGAGCTGGCACGTCATGCACGTGGTGACCGCGCCCGACGCGCGGGGGCGAGGTGCAGCGCGCGCGGTCATGGCCGAACACGCGCGGCGCGCGTGCGCGGCGGGCGTGGCGCGCTGGTGGCTCAACGTGAAGCGGGAGAACGCGACCGCGATCCGGCTCTACGAGCGGTGCGGCCTCGCGATCGCCACCGCGACGTGGGCGATGGTCCTCGACTGGGCCGACGTCACGAGGCTCCCGCCGCCGCCCGCGCCGTGCACCGCGATCGTCGTCGCGCCCGAGGACGACGCGGCGATGGAGCGCGCGCTCGGGCTCGCCGGGGGAGAGATCGCGTCGCACCGCGCCCGGCCGGGGCGCGTGATCGTCGGCGTTCGCGCGGGCGCGGAGCTCGTCGGCTACGCGTCGTTCGCGCCGGCGTTCCCGGGCGCGTTCCCCTTCCGGCCGCGCGACGCGAACGCCGCGCGCGCGCTGCTCGAGGCCATGCGACCGCACGCGCGCCCCGAGCACTCGTCGGTGCGGATGGTCGTGGAGCGCGACGAGGTGCTCGTGCAGACGTGCGCGGCCGCCGGCGGCCGCGTGCTGCTGGAGATGTACCGGATGGAGGGGGACCTGCCGACGACGCCGGCGCCGGTGGACTGAGGCCGGCGCGCGCCCGCGGTTCGCGTCAGCCGCGCTCGATGGCGCCGCCGGCGACCTCCCACGACAGGAAGCCCCCCTCGAGGAACGCCACCGGGAAGCCGGTCTCCGCCATCTGCTCGGCGAGCTCTTTGGTCTCGAGGCCGGCGCGGCAGTAGATCACCGGCGCGCGTCCGGTCGACATCGCCTCCATGATCTTGTCGGCGACCTCGGCGAGCGGGATGTGCATCGCGCCGGGGATGTGCGCGCGGGTGAACGACGGCAGATCGCGCGTGTCGACGGGGATGACGCGCTCCTCCTTGAGAAGCTTCACGAACTCGTCGATGCGGATGGCCGACTCGGAGCGCGGCAGGAAGGGCTCGATCATCGTGCGCATCTGCGCGCGGCGGATCGCGCCGGGCTGCCCCGCGACGACGCGTCCCTGGTGCACGACCATGAAGGTCGGCACGCTCTTGATCTGGAACTCCTGGGCGAGGGTCGGCGACTTGTCGACGTCGATCTTGACGACCTGCGCCTTGCCCGCGAGCTCGTGCTTGATGGCGATGAGATCCGGCTCGACCTGCTTGCAGGGGGCGCACCACACCGCGGAGAACTCGATCAGGACCGGGAGCTCCGAGTTCAGCACCTCGCGCTCGAAGGTCTGCTCGGTCACGTACGCAAGGTTGGACGTCGGGCTCGTGTTCACGTGAAGGCTCCCGGAGTTTCGCGTTGGATGTCCAAGTAGACACGCGCGGTTCCGCCGACAAGGCCGGTGGCCGCGAGGGCTCGAATTCGAGCCGCGTTCAGCCACCCCGCAGGCGCGGATCGGCCGCGTCGCGCATCGCCTCGCCGAGCAGCGCCGCCGCGGCGGCCGCGAGCGCGGTGAAGAGCGCGGGGAACACGACGAGCCACCACGAGCTCGGGCTCTCGCGAAAGGCGCCCATGAGCGCGCCCCAGGCCAGCGGATGGACGCGGCCGACGCCGAGCGCCTGGATGGCCGTCTCGAGCGCGACCGCCGCGGCGAACGCGAACGGCACGAGCGCGACCACCGGCGAGAGCACCAGCGGCAGCACGTGGAAGGCGAACACGCGCCCGGGGCCCGCGCCCAGCGCGCGCGCGGCGAGCACGTGATCGAGCGCGACCACGCGGAGCACCTCGGCGCGGATGCCGGCGGCGATGTCGGCCGAGCGCGAAAGGACGATGGCGACGACCAGCGTGCCGAAGCCC
>CAIXWQ010001345.1 GCA_903923175.1 uncultured delta proteobacterium
AGACCAGCGACGCCTGCGTGCGCGCGCGATCGACGAGCGAGCCCTGCGTCGCGGACGGCGAGACGTATCCGGACGCCGCCTCGTGCGCGACGCCGCACCCGGACGACTGCAGCTTCTACTCGGCCTGCCTCGAGGCCGAGCACCCGTGCGGCGAGGCGGGCTACGCGCTCGGTTACGGCGAGAAGTACTGCAACGCCTTCGCGAACGACACCGGCTTCTCGAGCGCCGGGCGCGCGTGGGTCGCGAGCACGATGCTCTGCCTGCAGCGCCACCTCGCGTCGGAGCTGCAGAGCACGCTCCCGACGGCGTCCTGCACGGCGATCACCGACGACGCGTTCGCGTCGCACCCCGCCTGCTACACGCAGCCCGGCGCGTCGATCTGCGATCTCGGCCCGGCCGACGCGCTCCAGGTGCTGCAGACGATCTCCGCGAGCGATCTGCTCTCGAGCCGCGCGCTGCAGCAGGAGGCGAGCGTCGCGCGCACCTGCGTCACGCACCTGGTTGGGCGACTCTTCGGCGCACGCGCCTCGACGACGACGACCGCGACCGCGAGCGCCGCGCGACTCGAGCTCGAGCCCGAAGAGCGCGCGTCGCTCCAAGCGCGCTACGAGTTCTGGTCGCAGCGCGACGCCGAGCTGCGCGCGCGTCGCGCGCCCTGAGGGTCGCCCCGAGTCACCGCGGCCGCGCCGGGCATGCGCTCACCAGCGCCGCGGGATCGCGCGCGGCGCCTCGGCGAAGTACGCGCGCCGGCGGCGCAGCTCGTCGCGGATCAGCGACCAGAGGCTTCGCTCCTTCACCACCAGCACCACCGGCTCGCCCTTGGGGATGTCCACTCGATAGGTCACCGAGGGGGTGCACGTGACCGTGCCGCGCGAGCTCGTGACCTCGAGGATCGGCGAGCAGAACTGGCTGACGTCGACGCGGCAGTCGGCGGGGACGTCGAGCGTGAGCTCGAGCCGCCGGAAGTGCTCGGTGAGCGGGAGCGGCGCCGAGCCGCGCGCGAGCTGGCAGCCGGTGAGCGCGACCAGCGGGGCCGCGGGCGGGGCCGCGCGCATGGAGCGCGGGAGGTACTCGTCGTAGTCGAGGATCGTGAGCTCCTTGATGTCCTTCTCGACCGCGGCGTACTCGTCGCGGCCGTAGGTGACCTTCTCGGCGTCGAGCGTGGCGAGCACCTGATACAGCGACGCGAGCGCGAGCGCGGCGGCGATCGCGGGGAACGAGCGCGGGCGGCTGCGCGCGAGCGCCTGCGCCAGCGCGCACGCGATCAGGACGCAGATCGGCGCGAGGAAGACGAGCAGGCGCCACGGGAACTGCAGCAGCGCGGCGCCCGGGATCCGGAAATACACGACGGCCGAGGCGGGGTGGAGCAGCCAGAGGTAGAGCGCGCACGAGAGCCCGAGGAACACGAGCGGCGGGCTGGCGAGCCGCGTGCGCGTGGCGAGCGCGGCGAAGCCGAAGGCGAAGCAGAGCACCAGGGTCGCGACGCCGATCTCGACCGAGAACGGGTTGAGCGTCACGCCGGGCTCGGTGTTGTCGAGGAAGTGGCGGGACATCACCGAGAACGCGTGGCCTGCGTGGTACGTGTCGAGCACCTCGAAGCGGAAGCGCGAGCGCACCAGCATGATCCCGAGCAGGAACGGCCCCGTCAGCGCGAGGAAGATCCCGCCGAACTGCAGCGCGGCCAGCGCCACCCGCAGCAGCGCGGCCGTGCGCCGGAGGGGCCCGGGGCCCGCGATCGCGACCAGCCCGGCGATCACCAGCATCGGCAGCGCGAAGAGGCAGATCATGCTGTGGGCGTGGAACAGCAGCGCCCCGAGCAGGCCGAGCCGCACGCCGACCGCCTCGCCGCGGCTGAACCGCACGAGCGCCGCGAGCAGCCAGGGGACGACCATCATGGCGCTCAGCTCGGCGACCGCGCCGCGCACGAGCCAGTCGGTGAGCACGTACGGCGCGGTGACGAAGAGCACGCCGGCGGCGACGCGCATCGTCCGAGGCGCGCCCAGCGTGGCCGCGGCGTGGTGCATCCCGTAGCCGCCGAGGGCGAGCGCGAGCACGAGGGTGTAGAGCGTCGCGCGCAGCGCCCCGAGCTTGAGGGCGAGCACCCCGCCGACCATGCTGAAGAGCCGGTGGTAGATGAGCGGCATCGCGGAGCCGTGCCCGTTGGCCGGGTACGGCGTCCACAGCGGGAGCCAGTCGTGCGCGGCGAACGCGCGGCGGTACATCTCGACGCGATCGAACGGCGCGAGGCGCTCGTGGTTCGAAGGCCACCCCGATTCGAACGCCGACCAGCTGAGCAGGCGCGCGAACAGCACGTAGGCGAGCAGCACGACCGCCGCGCGGGCGAGCGTCGAGAGCACCAGGTCGTAGCGGCGCACGCGGACGGACACGGCGGCTCAGTAGACCTTCACCTCGGCGAGCCCCCCGCCGCTGCGGACGAAGGAGCCGATGTTGATGCGAATGCGATCGACGGGGCGACCGATGGCGATGTCCCGTACCCCCTGCGTGCCGGGGAGATCGTTGGGATCGAAGGCCCCCTCGATCGTCGCGACCTTCGCGCCGTCGCGATACAGCTCGAGGGTGAACTTGCCGGTGCCGCGATCGTGGAACGGCGCGTTGAGCGCGTTGATCAGGCGCAGGCCGCGCACGAAGCGCTGCGGGCGAAGGTGGACGTCGAGCCAGCCGAGCGCGCCGTCGGGGAGCAGCCACTCGCTGTCGGGGTCGCCGTCGATGGCCGCGCTCGCGGGGTAGCCCGGGGCGTAGATCGCGGACGCGACGACCTTGGGCGCGCGCTGGGTGCGCACGATCAGGAGCGCCGACGCCACGGCGAACAGCCCGACCGCGAGCACCGCGAGGACGCGCTCTCGCGCGACGTGGCGGACCTCCTTCGGGCTCCAGCCGAGCGCGGCGAGGGCGCGATGATGCCTGCGGAGCGCGCGCCGATACGACGCGAGCTCGAGGTCGCGAGCGAGCGGGCCGAGTGTGCGTAGCTCGTCGAGCGCCGCGCGCGCACGTGTGATGGCGCGCAGGGCCTCGGCGGAGAGCGCGCCTCCCGCGCCGCGCGCACCCGCGGCGTCGAGCGCGGGCTCCGCGAGATCGGGGATCTCCGCGAGCGCCGCGCGGGTC
>CAIXWQ010001346.1 GCA_903923175.1 uncultured delta proteobacterium
CAGGTTGCGGGCGGCGATCTCGACCTCGGGGAGCTCGGGCACGCGTGCGTGGATGCGCGCCGCGGCCGCGCGGTCGCAGCGGTCGCTCGACGTCGCCGCCGGGCGGACGCGAGCGAGGTGGAGCGTCGAGATGAACGAGAGTTAACTCGCCGCGAACGGCGCGGTCGCTAGGGTTCGTCGCATGCGAGCTCCGCGTCTCTTCGCCTCCGGCTCCGCGCTCGCGCGCTTCGTCGCCCTCCTCGCGGCCTGCGCGCCGTGCGCGTGCTCGCTCGTCGCCGGCGCGGGGTGCGCCGCCTCGCACGCCGCCGAGAGCGTGCCGCCCTCCGGGCGCTCGAACGGCGTCGTGTCGCTCCGCCCCGACGAGGTCCGCGCGGCGGGGATCTCCGTCGAGTCCGTCGATCTCCAGCCGACCGACGACGTCGTGCTGACCGCCGGGCGCATCGCGTTCGACGACCAGCGCGTCTCGCACGTGTACTCGCCCGTGAGCGGCCGCGTCGCGCGCATCGACGCGCAGCTCGGCCAGGCGGTGAAGAAGGGGGACGCGCTCGCCTCGATCGAGTCGCCCGACATCGGCATCGCGTCGTCGGACTTCGGCAAGGCGCAGGCCGATCTCGTCGCCGCCGAGCACGACTACGAGCGTCAGCAGCTCCTCTGGACGTCGAAGGCGACCTCTCAGAGCCAGCTCGAGCAGTCCGAGGACGGCTACCGCAAGGCGAAGGCGGAGCTCGAACGCGCGCGGGCCAAGGCGTACCTGCTGCGCGCCGGCGGGACCGACGCCGTGACGCAGACGTACACCGTGCGCGCCGGGATCGACGGCGAGGTCATCGCGCGCGCCGCCAACCCGAGCGCGGAGATCCAGGGGCAGTACAGCGGCGGCACGGCGGTCGAGATCTTCACCATCGGCAGCCTCGACCGGGTGTGGCTCCTCACCGACGTGTTCGAGATGGACCTCGCGCGGGTCAAGATCGGCACGCCGGTCACCGTGCGCGTGGTGGCCTATCCAGACAAGGAGTTCCGGGGGACCGTCGACTGGGTCGCCGGCGCGCTCGATCCGACCACGCGCACCGCGCGGGTGCGCTGCACGCTCGAGAACGGCGACCGCGAGCACCTGCTGAAGCCCGAGATGTACGCGACCGTCGAGCTGCACGTCGACGCGCGCAAGGCGCTCGCGGTGCCGCGGAGCGCCATCCTGCGCCTCGGCGAGACCCCGGTGGTGTTCGTGCACGCGGCGACCGACGGCGACGGCCGCCTGCGCTTCGAGCGCCGCGCCGTGAAGGTGGACGAGGGGGAGTCGCAGCGCTGGGTGCCGGTGGTGCGCGGGCTCGCCAAGGGCGAGCGCATCGTGACCTCGGGCGGGATCCTGCTCGACCGCCAGGACTGACACCTCCTCAATCGGCCTCTCGACTCGGATCCAATCGCCATGCTCTCTCGCCTGGTGGAGGGCGCGCTGCGCCTTCCGTTCCTCGTCATCGCCGCGACGCTCGCGCTCGTGGCACTCGGCTACTCGTCGTGGAAGCGCCTCGACATCGAGGCCTATCCGAACCCGGTGCCGCCGCTGGTGGAGGTCATCGCGCAGCCGCCGGGGTGGAGCGCGGAGGAGACCGAGCGCTACGTGACGGTGCCGCTCGAGGTCGAGCTCGCCGGCATGCCCGGGCTCGATCACACCCGCTCCTCGTCGCTCTTCGGGCTCGCCGACGTGAAGTGCTACTTCCGCTGGGGCACCGACTACGCGACCGCGCGCCAGGAGATCGTCAACCGGCTGCAGTTCGTGACGCTGCCCGCCGGCGTGCAGGCGCAGATCTCCCCGTGGAACGCGATCGGCGAGGTGTATCGGTACGTGGTCCGCGGCAAGGACTACGACCTGATGGACCAGAAGACGGCCGAGGACTGGATCCTCGAGCGGCAGTTCCGGCGCGCCGACGGGGTCATCGACGTCACGAGCTACGGCGGGCTCACCAAGCAGTTCCAGGTGCAGCTCGATCCGTTCAAGCTCCGCGGCCAGAACGTGTCGCTCGCGCAGGCCACCGCGGCGCTCGCGAATGCCAATCAGAACGTCGGCGGACAGCGCCTGTTCATGGGCGAGCAGTCGTACGACGTGCGCGGGATCGGGCTGATCCGCGACGTGCACGACATCGAGGACGTGGCGGTCACCGCAAACAGGGGGGTGCCGATCCGCCTGCGCGATCTCGGCAACGTGGTCGTCGGCAGCGCGCCGCGCCTCGGCATGGTCGGCTTCAACGACGACCCCGACGTCGTGCAGGGCGTGGTGCTGATGCGCTACGGCGGCGAGACGCCCAAGACGCTGGAGAGCGTCCACGCGCGCGTGCAGGAGATCCGCGAGACGGACGTGCTGCCGCCAGGGATGGACATCGAGCCGTACTACGACCGCGGCGCGCTGGTGGAGCTGACGACGCACACCGTGCTGCACAACATGGTCGAGGGGATGGTGCTGGTCACCGTCGTGCTCTTCCTGTTCCTCGGGCACGGCCGCGCGGCGCTGATCACCGCGCTCAACATCCCCATCGCGCTGCTGATCGCCTTCATCGGGATGGTCGCCACCGGCACCTCGGCGAACCTGATCTCGCTCGGCGCCGTCGACTTCGGAATCGTCGTCGACTCGACGGTCATCATGATGGAGAACATCGTGCGCCACCTCGGTCACGGGGCGGAGGGCGCGGGGGGCGAGCGGAGCCTGCGCGAGCGGCTTTCGGCAGCGGCGCGCGAGGTCGGCGGGCCGATGCTCTCGTCGACGTTGATCATCGGCACCGCGTTCCTGCCGCTGTTCACGCTGACGGGCGTGTCGGGGGTGATCTTCTCGCCGATGGCGCACACCTACGCGTTCGCCATCGCCGGCGCGATCGGGCTCGCGCTCACGCTCACGCCGGTGCTCGCGTCGAAGGTGCTGCCGGCGCACATCGAGGAGAAGGAGAACTTCCTCATGCGCGGCCTGCAGTGGGTCTACGCCCCGCTGTTCGATCTCGCGCTGCGCTGGCCGAAGGCGTCGAACGTGCTGCGCCTGGTGCCGATCCTCGCGTGCGTCGCGCTCTTCCCGCTGCTCGGCCGCGAGTTCATGCCCAAGCTCGAGGAGGGGAACTTCTGGATCCGCGCGACGCTGCCGATGTCGATCTCGCTCGATCAGGCCGCGAAGTACACCGACAAGATGCGCCGCATCGTGCGCGGCTGCCCCAAGGATCCGGCGGTCGCCTGCGAAGACGGCAACCGCACGCGCCCCGAGGTGCTCTCGGCCGTCTCCCAGCTCGGGCGCCCCGACGACGGCACCGACGTCACGGGCTTCTACAACATCGAGATCTTCGCGCCGCTCCGCCCGTTCGAGCAGTTCCGCAAAGGGGTCACCAAGGAGGCGCTGACCAAGGAGCTCCAGGACGAGCTCGGCAGGGAGTTTCCCGGCGTGGTCTTCAACTTCTCGCAGTACATCAGCGACAACGTCGAGGAGGCGCTCGCCGGCGTGAAGGGCGAGAACGCGGTCAAGGTCGTCGGCGCGGACCTGAAGAAGAACGAGGAGATCGCGCAGCAGATCGTCGACGTGATGGCGCAGGTGCAGGGGGTGCAGGACCTCGGGATGCTCCGCTCGATCGGGCAACCGAACGTCAAGATCACCCCCGATCGGAAGGCGTGCGCGCGCTACGGGCTGAACACCGGCGACGTGACCTCGGTCATCTCGACGGCCGTAGGCGGGCAGGCCGTGACCCAGGTGCTCGAGGGGGAGAAGGTCTTCGACGTCGTGGTGCGCTGGCTGCCGCAGTACCGCAGCTCGGTCGAGGCGATCCGCGAGATCACCATCTCCACGCCCGACGGCACGCAGGTGCCGCTCGGACAGGTCGCGCACGTCACCGAGGAGACGGGCCCGACGATGGTGTATCGCGAGGACGGCCGGCGCTACGTGCCGGTGAAGTTCTCGGTGCGCGGCCGCGATCTCAAGAGCACGATCGACGAAGCGCAGCGCAAGATCCGCGAGCAGGTGAAGCTGCCGTACGGCACGCGCCTCGTCTGGGCCGGCGAGATCAACGAGCTCAAGGACGCCGAAGGGCGGCTCGGCTTCATCATCCCGCTCACGCTGCTGCTCGTGACGGCGCTGACCTACGCCTCGGTCAAGAGCTGGGTCGACACGGTCATCGTGCTCATCGACATCCCCGTCGCCTGCACCGGCGGGATCCTGGCGCTGATGCTCACCAGGACGCACTTCTCGGTGTCGGCGGCGATGGGCTTCGTCTCGGTGTTCGGCATCGCCGTGCAGGACGCGCTGCTGATGGTGACGTACTTCCAGCGCCTGCGGGAGGACGGGCGCTCCATCGTCGAGGCGGCGCGCGAGGCCTCGGAGAAGCGCTTCCGCCCGGTGCTCATGACCACGCTGGTCGCGACGCTCGGGCTGCTGCCGGCGGCGCTGTCGACGGGCATCGGCGCGCAGACGCAGCGGCCGCTGGCGATCGTGGTGATCGGCGGCTCGCTGGTGCTCGCGATCCTGACGCGCCTGCTGCAGCCGCCGCTGCTCGTGGTCGCGCACCAGGCGATCGAGCGGTGGCGCGCGCGCCGTGCTCCGCCTGCGCCGCCCGCCGAGCAGCCCACGTGAGCCGCCGGGCGTCAGGCGCGTGGCAGGTCGTCGCGCCGCTCCGACCAGCTCGGCGCGCGCGCGATCGTCACGACGAAGCGCGCCCCTCGCGCCGACGGCTCGAGCGTGACGTCGCCGTCGTGCGCGCGGGCGATCTCCCGCGCGATCGAGAGGCCGAGGCCGGTCCCCGCCCCCTGCGAGCGCGAGCGCGCGCTGCGGTAGAAGGGCTCGAACACGCGCTCTCGGTCGGCCTCCTCGACGCCGCTCCCCTCGTCCGAGACGCTGATGGCGGCGCGTTCGCCCGCGGCGGTGACCTCGACCTCGACGCGGCCGCCGGTCGGCGAGTGCGCGATGGCGTTCTCGATGACGTTGCGTACGAGGCGCTGCAGCTCGATGGGGCGGCCGTGGACGAGCACCGGCTCGCCGCGTACGTCGACGTGGACGTGTGCCCCCTCCGCTACCCCCGCGGTGGTCGCGGCGGCCGCGGTCGCGATCTCGAGGAGCGAGACGTCCGCCGCCTCGCCCGACGAGATGGAGCCGACGCGCGCGAGCGCGAGCAGATCCTCCGCGAGGTGCAGCAGTCGCCGGGTCGAGTCGATCGACTCGGCGATCGCGCGACGGTACTCGTCGGCGTCGCGCGGCCGGCGGAGCGCCTGCTGCAGCTCGCCGTAGAGCGCGGTCAGCGGGGAGCGGAGCTCGTGGGCGGCGTTCGCGACGAAGCGCCGTTGCGCGTCGACCAGGCCGCCGAGGCGCGCGATGGTCTCGTCGACGTCCGAGGCGAGGCGCAAGATCTCGCGGTCGCGCGAGGTGCGGCCGACGCGCGCCGAGAGATCGCCGCCAGCGGCGCGGCGCAGCACCGCGGAGATCTCCTCGTGATCGCGCACGATCGGGCCGGCCACGATCCGCGCCGCGAGGATCGACCAGAGCACCGCGATGACGAAGGTGGCGAGCATCGCGCGGCGCAGGAACGGCACGTCCCCCTCGAGCGCGGCGCGCGGGGCCGCGATGAGGATGGCCGAGCCGGGGTGGCGCGGGATCGTCGCCATGACGGCGCGCAGGCGCACGCCGGCGCACTCGAGCGCGAAGGGCTCGCCCGGCGGATGCTCGAGCGCGCCGCGCGCGGGGACGGCGCAGGGGAACGTCGCCGTCTTCGCCAGCACGCCGCCCGAGGCGTCGTAGAGCACCGCGGCCTTCGACAGCGGCTCGACGTCGTTGGCGAAGAAGCCCGAGCTCTCGGGGAGCGCCAGCCGCTCGCCGCCGAGGGTCGCGGTCTCGCTCGCCTCTTCGACGGCCTGCGCGCGGAGCGCGACGTCGAGCTCGTCGTCGAGCGCCTTGCGAAAGGCGAAGCCCACGCCGGCGAACGCCGCGCCGAGCGTGACGATCGTCGTGGTGGCGACGACGAGGATGGTGCGCGAGCGGAAGCTCATACGGGCTCGCCTGCGCGGAGGCGGTAGCCCACGCCGCGCACGGTGGCGAGCATCGGCGCGTGCGCGCCGAGCTTGTCGCGCAGGCGGCTCACGTGGACCTCGACGACGTTGGTGCCCGGATCGAACGACATCTCCCACACCTCCGCGAGCAGCTCCGCGCGCCCGATCGCGCGCCCCGCGTGGCGCACCAGGTAGAGCAGCAGCGCGAGCTCGCGCGAGGCGAGCGTCATCGGCGCGCCGTCGAGCCACGCCTTTCGCCCGACCGGGTCGAGCTCCAGCGGCCCCGCGCGCAGCCGGCCGGTCGCCCGCGTCCGCCGCAGCAGCGCCCGCACGCGCGCGAGCAGCTCGTCGAGCTCGAAGGGCTTCACCACGTAGTCGTCGGCGCCGCTCTCGAGCCCGAGCACGCGCTCGCGCGTCTCGGCGCGCGCCGTGAGCATCAGTACCGGCACCTCGGAGCCCCTCGCGCGCAGGTCGCGGCAGACCTCGAGGCCGTCCCCTTCGGGGAGCATCCAGTCGAGGATCACCAGGTCGTGGGTCGCCGCGCGGGTGAGCCGCAGCGCCTCGGCGCCCGAGCGGCACCACGCGACCTCGTAGCCCTCTTCTTCGAGGACCCGGACGAGCAGCTGACCGACCTTCGGGTCGTCCTCGACGAGGAGCAGCTTCATCGAGCACCCAGCGTGTATCCGATTCGACCCTGCCCAACGAGCGGATGAACGAGAGTTAATGTACGCCCCCGCGCCGCGCGCCGCGCCGGCGCCCTCGTTCGACCGGTGCTCCGGCATACAGCGGAGAACCTTGCGCCACGGCAGCTCGGCCTTGGCGTGGGATAGGCTCGCTCGGATGCGAACCCGCGCCCCGCGCTCCGCCCGCTCGCTCGCGCTCTTCACCCTCTGCGCGCTCGGGCTCCCGCTCGGCTGCGGCTCGGCGACGACCGAGGGGGGCGCGCCGGTCGACGGCGCCACGCTCCCCGATCCGGACGGCGCCGTCGAGGACGCGGCGGCGGGCGAGGTCGCGCCGGAGCCGGCCCGGCTCGCGGGCGATCTCGCGCTCGACGAGGTGGCGATCTTCCAGACGGTGCGCGTCTCGCTGACCAAGGGCCCGGCCGCCGGCGCCGTCGTCGCGCCCGTCGTGGTGGGGCGCAAGGCGCTGGTGCGCGCGTACGTGAAGCCCGCCGCCGGCTTCGTGCCGCGCGCCATCACCGCGGAGCTGTGGCTCGACGACGGCGCGGGGGCGACCGTGCTCCGCGACACGCGGACGATCTCCGCCGCCTCGCGCGAGGCCGACGCCTCGAGCGTCTTCGCGTTCGCGGTGGACGCCGCGCGGATCACCGCCGGAACGCGCTTCTCGGTGCGCCTCGTCGACGCGGCCGCCGGCGCGGTCGTGGCCGACGGGGCCGCGAGCGACGCGCGCTTCCCGCGCGACGGCTCGCTCGCCCCGCTGGGGGCGCGCGACGACGCTGGCGGCGTGCGCGTGACGCTCGTGCCGGTGCGCTGGACGGGCGACGGCTCCAATCGGCTTCCCGACACCTCACCCGCGCAGCTCGATCGCTACCGCGCCGTGATGACGGCGCTCTATCCGATCGCGAGCGTCGACTTCACCGTCCACGCGCCGATCGACTTCGGCAAGAAGACGCTCACCGGCAACGTCGACTTCAGCGCGCTCAACCAGACGCTGACGCAGCTGCGCGCCGCCGACGCGCCGGCGACCGACGTCTACTACTACGCGCTGGTGAGCCCCGCCGACTCGTTCGCGAAGTACTGCACCGGCAGCTGCGTGACCGGCCAGAGCTTCGTGGTGAGCGATCCGACCAACGAGGCGCTGCGCGTCGGCGGTGGCGTCGGCTGGACCGGCGAGGACTCGGCCTGGACGATGGCGCACGAGCTCGGCCACGAGCACGGGCGCTCGCACGCGCCGTGCGGCGTGTCGAGCTCCGACAAGGCCTATCCGTACGCCGGCGCGCAGCTCGGGAGCTGGGGCTGGGACCCGCGCGACGGCACGTTCCTCGAGCCCACGGCCACGAAGGACTTCATGGGCTACTGCGATCCGACGTGGACCTCCGACTACACCTACGCCGCGCTGTTCGCGCGCGTGCGGGCCGTGCGCGGCGCGAGCCCGCTCCGGCGCCCCGGGCCCGCGCGACGCTTCCGCTTCCTGCGGGTGCCGGCGAGCGGCGGCGCGGCCTTTGGCGCGGAGCTGTCGCTGGCCGCG
>CAIXWQ010001347.1 GCA_903923175.1 uncultured delta proteobacterium
CCATCGAGACGATGACGCGGTCGTAGTAGCTGAAGGGGTTGCGATTGGCGGGGATCTTCGCCTGCACGCGCTGCAGCCCCTCGGAGTCGAGGCGCACCAGCGGGAGGGTGAAGCGCGCCCAGAGCTCGCGTTGCAGCTGCGCCAGCATGCTGCGGATCGCGACCACCAGGATGCGCCGCCCGCGCCCGCGCTTGATGAGCTCGCTCAGGATGATCCCGAGCTCCACGGTCTTGCCGAGGCCGGTGCCGTCGGCGAGTAGGATGCGCTGTTGCAGCCGCCCGAGCGCGCGGTGCGCCGGGACGAGCTGGTAGGGCATCACGTCGAGCGCGCCCTTGTGGCCGATGGCGACCTTGTCGTGCGTCGGCGGCGTGCGGCGCAGGAGCGTCTCGAGGTAGAGCTTGGTCTGTCGGTACTCGGGCGAGTTGTCGGCGACGAGCCTCGTGTCCTCCGGTCGCACCGCGACGATGTCCTTGTCGATCGATGTGAGGAAGATCGCCTGGTGGTAGCGAACGAGATCGCTGACCCCCTGCACGTACACGGCGTGACCGCCGAGCGGCAGCGGCAGGCACTTCTCGACCGCCCACTCCTCGCCGCGCACGCGGACGCGCGAGCCCGGTGCGAACCCCGTCCCGGTCATCAGAGACATCTCGCCGTACCCTCGCCTACTCGGAGATCAGGAGGTCGAGGCGACCGAGCTCGCGTGCGACCGTGTTGAAAACGAAGACGTCGTCGTCGAGGCCGGTGAGGGCGTGGTGGTCCGGGACGGCGTCGTCGTCGGAGATGAAGTACCGCGCGGCGCCCACCACGCCGGCCCGGTGCGCGGACGGCAGGGCGTGCGCGGCTTCGAGGAGGACTTCGAGGCGAACGCAGAGCAGCTCCGCGAGGTCGACCGCGACGAGCTCGGAGGATCGCTGGGCGTTCTGCAGGGATTCGAGGTGCGCGCGTACCTCCGCGCGGAGGCGGTCGAGCGCGTCGTCCGGCAGGTCGTCGCGCAACGATGCGAGAAGGGCGAGGGCTTGAGGCTTCATGGGCTTGGTGCGCCTGGACAGCGTACGGAATCCAACGCGTTCGGAGGGAAGCGTGCGCTTGCGCCGCGATCGTCGACGAAGGCGGCTGCGAACGCGGCGCGCAGCTACACCTCGGAGCCGCTCATGCCGCGTCGAACGCACAGGTACCGGAGGCCGAGCCCCCGTTCGCGACGGAGGTACTCGATGTAGTCGCGGTCGGCCTGCGTGAGCTCGCCCGGCGCGGCGACGACCAGGTTGTGAACGTCGTCGCCACGCTGCTTGGCGCGGTAGGCGCGTTCGAGGAGCGGCCCGATGGCCTCGCGGATGGCGCGCCGCGGCCGGGGGTCGATGCGCAGCTCGAACAGCGTCACGAGCCCCGAGACGCGGAGCTGGAGGCTCGCCCCGTCGTGCTCGAGCTCGACCGCATCTCGCCCGTGACGCTCCTCCAGGATCGCCTGCAGCTGTGCGCGAAGCTGATCGTAGACCGGATCGTCGCTGGCGTAGTCCTTCGAAGAAG
>CAIXWQ010001348.1 GCA_903923175.1 uncultured delta proteobacterium
GAAGGAGCGGCACGTACACATCCTACGGGCGGGTCGCGCGCAGACCTTAGTTCTCGGCAAGCGTCGTCGGCTGGGAGCCGCTCCGCCGCGGCGGCTCGAGCGCGCGTGCGGAGCCGGAAAATTGCGCTCGAAACGCCATCTTGAGGCCCCCGCGCGTGACGCCGTCACGCTCGAAGGACAGGTAGGACAAAGTTGCACCTCGCGAGGTTCGTCGGAGATCCCGCGGCGTTCGTCGCTGGCGCGTCGGCTGCAGAAGAGCTCGCCATGCTCCGTCGCCCGCTCGCCCACCTCGTCGACGTCACCGTGCGCTCCGCGCTCCCCGCGCTCTGCCTGGCCCTGCTCGCGGCCCCGGTCGGTTGCGTGGCCGACCCAGGCGCCGGCCAGACCGTCGGCGACGACGGCGCGCGCGAGAGCGAGAGCGTCCGCTGCGCCGCCGGCACCACGATCGAAGGCATCGACGTCAGCTACTGGGACGGCACCATCGACTGGAACAAGGTGAAGGCGTCCGGGAAGGTCTTCGCCATCGCGCGCATCGGCGACGGGACCTACATGGACCCGATGTTCGACAAGAACTGGGCGGCCATCAAGAGCGTCGGGATGATCCGCGGCGCCTACCAGTTCTTCCGCTCGGCCGAGGACCCGGTGAAGCTCGCCGACCTCGTGGTGTCGAAGGTCGGCAAGCTCGGCGCCGACGATCTCCCGGTCACGATCGACGTCGAGGCGGCCGACGGCGTCGCCGCCGCTACGTACGAGGCGCGCATCCAGACCTGGATCGCGCGCGTCACCGCGGGCACCGGCAAGGCGCCCATCGTCTACACCGGCAAGTACTTCTGGAACGACAACGTGAAGAGCACCGCGCAGGCCGGCAACGCGCTCTGGATCGCGCAGTACGGCCCGGTCTGCCCCGATCTGCCGAGCCCCTGGATCGACTGGAAGTTCTTCCAGTACTCCGAGAAAGGGAGCGTCCCCGGCATCTCGACCGCGGTCGATCTCGATCGCTTCAACGGCACGCGCGACGCGCTGCTCGCCTTCGCGCACGGCACGGCCGCGAGCGGCGGCGGGGCCTCGACGCCGCCCCCCGCGCCCGCGGCGAGCGGCTGCTGGTCGAACACGCTCGGGGTGGAGGTGCCCCTGAACACCTGCGTGCAGAGCAAGTCCGACCGCCTCTGGTACCAGTGCTCCGGCGCCAACAAGTGGGTCGATCGCGCCAGCGATCCGGCCGCGTGCGTTTCGGTCCACCCGCTGCCCTGACGCGCTCTACGGCGCGGCGGCGCGGTCGTCCGTGACACCCGCACAAACCCCTCGTAGATCGCGCGCTCCATGGTCGAGAGCCCCGATCGCCCCTCCGCCTCGAGCCCGAACCGCGTCGCCGGCGTGCTCGTCCCGCTCTTCTCGCTCCGCACCGCGCGCAGCTACGGCATCGGCGAGATCCCCGATCTCGTCGACTTCGCGCGCCTCTGTCGCGAGCACGGCCAGCGGCTCGTGCAGGTGCTGCCGATCGGCGAGCTCTCCGATGGCGAGACGAGCCCTTACTCCGCGGCCAGCTCGTTCGCCATCGATCCGATGTACATCGCGATCGAGGGGCTCGAGGACGTCGCGCGCGAGGATCTCGGCGCGCTGCTGGGCGGCGCGGGCGAGGCCGGAGAGGCCACCCTCGCGCGCATCCGCGCCGCCAAGAACGTCGACTACGGCACCGTGCGGCCGCTCAAGCGCCGCATCCTCCGCGCCGCCTTCGAGCGCTTCCTCGCCACCGAGTGGGCCCACGACACGGCGCGCGCGCAGTCGATGAAGGCCTTCGCGGCGCAGCACGCCGACTGGCTCGCCGACTACGCGCTCTACCGCGCGCTCAAGAACCGCTTCGGCGGC
>CAIXWQ010001349.1 GCA_903923175.1 uncultured delta proteobacterium
GCGCTCGCGCTCGTCGCGGGGAGCTGCGCGTCGAGCGCGCCCGCCGCGCCTGAGGCGGCCGAGGTGGCGCTGGCGCGGATGACGCCGCCGTCGCGCCGGAGCTCGCGCCCCTGCTCGAGCAGCGGCGCGAGGGCGGTCGTGCGCAGGTGCGCGAGGACCTCGTGCGCGCGGGTGGTCGCCGCCGTAGCGGTGGTCGTCGGCGCCAGCGGCGCGGGCGCGGCGAGCACGGGCGTCGAAGCGCCGGCGTCGGTCGCCTCGGCGTCGTGACTGCGATCGCCGCACGCCGCGATCGCGCAGACCGCGCCCGCGAGCGCGAGACCAGACGAGAGCCGCTTCATCGCGCACCTCGCGTCGTGACGTCGCTCTGCCCGCGTTCGCGTCTCGGCCTGCGTCTGCGCGCGCGCGCCGTGAGGCCGAGCGCCCCGAGCGCCCCGAGCGCCGCGAGGCCCCCCGCGCCCCCGCTGCGCGCCGAGGCGGCGCCGTCCATCGAGCAGCCCCCCTGGTTGGTGCTCGTGGTCGCGACGTCGGGCTGCCCGGTCACGCACGTCCCCGTCGCGCCGTCGCAGACGTGGCTCGGCGCGCAGTCGTCGGAGCTCTGGCACGCCTTGCCGCAGGTGCCGTCCGCGACGCAGCGGTACGGCGCGCAGTCGTCGGCGCGGTCGTCGGCCGAGATCGACGAGAGGCCGTCGGCCGAGCACACGGCCTTGATCGGCTCGCAGCGCGAGCCCTGGCAGCTGTTGCCGGTCGTGCACTCGTCGCTCGTCTTGCAGCTGGTGCCGCACCTCGTCGCGTCGGCGCAGTGATACGGCTCGCAGCTCGAGCCCTTCGGCAGCGCGCAGCTGCCGGCGCCGTCGCACCACGCGGCGCCGGTCGCGAGGCCGTCGGCGCACGTCGCGGCCTTGCACTGCGTCTCGGCGCCGTTCGCGAAGCCCGCGCAGCTCGCGCGATCGACCGTCCCCTTGCACGTCCGCTGCTTGCACCCGTCGCCGCCGCCGGCGTCGCACGCCGCGCGGCTGCCGTGCGGAGCACCGTTCACCGGCGAGCAGATCCCGACGCGCCCCTCCGCGTCGCACGCCTCGCACTGGCCGTCGCAGCGCGCGTCGCAGCAGACGCCGTCGACGCAGAAGCCGGTGCCGCACTCGCCGTCCGCCGCGCAGGCCGTCGCCTGCTTGCTCGTGCAGACCCCCGCGTGCCCCGGCAGCGCGCAGCTCTTGCCCGCGCCGCAGCCGTCGACCCCGCAGCAGGCGCCGTCCGCGCAGAAGAGCCCCGCCTGGCAGCCCGCGGTGGCCGTGCACGGCGCGCCCAGCCCCTCGCGCGCGACGCACGCGCCGTCGCTGCGGCAGAAGAACCCGGCGGAGCAGTCGGCGGGCACGACGCAGGGCGAGTTGCAGCCGACCGCGCCGCACGCGTACGCCCCGCACGCCTTGGTCGTCTGCGCGCACGCGCCCTTGCCGTCGCACACTCCGACGCGCGTCTCGGTGCCGGCGCTGCACGAGGCGGCCCCGCACGAGCTGGTCGCGCCGGCGTACTTGCACGTGGTGCCGTCGACGCCGTCGCAGCGCGAAGCGCACGGCGTGCCCGCCCCCGCGCCGCCGCACGCCGCGCGCCCGCCCTGCGGCGCGCCCACGATCGGCGAGCAGAGCCCCTCCTTGCCCGCGACGTTGCACGCGCTGCACTGCTCGGTGCACGCGCTCGCGCAGCAGACGCCGTCGACGCATTTGCCGCTGCCGCACTCGGTCGAGGTCGTGCACGCCGTCCCGAGCGCCTTCACGCAGGTGCCGACGCGCCCGGGCACGCCGCAGCTCTGGCCCGCCGCGCAGCTCGAGGTCCCGCAGCAGTAGCCGTCGACGCACTGGCGGTTCACGCACTCGTAGTTCGCGCTGCACGCGGCGCCGACCAGCAGGCCCCAGATCTCGGCGGTGTCGCCGGGGTTGCCGCTGCCGTCCATCGTGCCCGTCACCATCACGCGGCCGTCGGCGAGGCGCGACGCCGCGGCCATGGAGCGCGGGACGATCATCACGCCGCCCGGGCCGAAGGTGTTCGTCGAAGGGTCGTAGATCTCCGTGATCGCCGTGCCGCCGCCGGCGACCAGCACGCGCCCGTCGGCGAGCAGCGTCGCGGTGTGCCCGGCGCGCGCGTAGGTCAGCGCCGGGCCGAGCGTGAACTTGTTGGTCGTGGGGTCGAAGAGATCGGTCGTGTTGCCGCCGCCGATCATCAGCACCTTGCCGCTCGCGAGCCGGGTCGCGGTGTGCCCGGTGCGCGCCTGCGACATGCTGCCGACGACCGCCCAGGTGTTGGCCGCGCGCGTGTAGACCTCCGCGCTCGAGAGCGAGCCGCCGCCCGCGACGAGGATGCGGCCGTCGACGAGCTGCGTGGCGGTGTGCATGGAGCGCGGCTGGTTGAGCGGCTTCACCGCGGTCCACACCTGCGCCGCGGTGCCGAACTTCGCGCTGTCGTAGATCTCGCAGGCGCCCGGGGCGCCGGTGCCGCCGAGCGCCCCGTCGACCACGAGGACCTCGGTCGCCGAGATCGGCGCCGCCGCGCCCCCGTCTCGCTTGAACGGCATGGTCGCCGAGAGCCAGGTCGAGGTGGCGAGGTTGAGCAGCTCGACGCCGGAGGTCGGGCTGAGCGTGAGGAACCCGCCCGCGCGCAGCACGCGGCCGTCCGCGAGCTGGGCGACCGCCTGATCGCCGCCGCCGCCGCCGCTCAGCGCGAACGCGACGAACGAGTCGCTCGCGGGGACGTAGGTCTCGGAGCTCGCGGTCCAGCGCGAGTTGTTGTTCTGCCCGCCGATCAGCAGCACGCGCCCGTCGGGGAGCGTCACCGCGGCGTGTCCGGCGCGCGGGCTGGTCATGATCGACGTCTCGAAGGTCCACGCGGGGTCGACCGCGATCGGGAACTCGAGCCCCTGCGCATCGAGCGTGACGCTCAGCCACGTGGCACCCGCCTCGCGCGCGACCGTCGCGTCGAGATCGCGGTGCACGCCGCGCGCGTCGATGGCCTCGAGCCGGCGCGTGCCGCCCGCGACGTTCCCCTGGCGATCGATCAGCTCGACCCGCCCGCCGCGCACGCGCACGTCGGCGAACGCCGCGCCGGTGCGCAGCAGGTAGCGCGTGGTCCGCGGCGCCTCGGGGCCGCGCAGCAGCCGCCACTCCTCGACGTCGTGCGCGCCTGCCACCATCGCCGCGTCGGTCGCGCGCGCGACGTCGGAGAAGCACGCGACGTCCTGCTCGAGCGAGGTCGCGGCGTCGGCCGACGCGGGGCTCGACACCTCGAGCCAGCGGCCCGGATCGGCCCGATCCGCGAGCCTCAGCGCGCCGGTCGCCCGCGCGGGGAGCCACATCTCGAAGCGCGCCGAGGCGTCGAGCGCGTGCCTGGCGAAGCCTCCGCGCGCGTCCGCGTCCGCGTCCGAGAGGCGCGTGGCGGGGCGTCCGAGCAGGCGCGGGCCGACCTCGGGGATGCGCGAGAGCGCCTCGAGCACGCGCGCGCC
>CAIXWQ010001350.1 GCA_903923175.1 uncultured delta proteobacterium
GCACGGGCCGCCGGCCGCGCGCAGCGTGAGGCGGAACGTGGTGCCCACGCCGAGCGTGCTCTCGAAGCCGAGGCGGCCGCCCATCGCCGTCGCGAGCTCGTGGCAGATCGAGAGCCCGAGGCCGAGGCCCGCCGCCTTGTCGGTGACGAACGGCTTGAACAGCTGGCGCGCGAGCGCGGGGTCGATCCCGACGCCGTCGTCGCGGACCTCAAGCCGGATCTCGTCGCCGACCCGCGCGCTGGTGAGGCGGATCTCGTTCTGCTGCGCGGGACGCCCCGGGGGGAACGCCTGCGCGGCGTTGAGGATCAGGTTGAGGACGATCTGCGCGAGCCGCGACTCGTCGACGTACACGCGCACGTCGGGCTCGAGCTGCAGCACCACGCGCGCGCGCTCGCGCACGCGCACGCTCGCGAGCTTCGCGGCCGCGGCAACGACCGCGCTGGCGTCGACGAGCTCGAACCTCGCCCCCTCGGCGCGCACGAGCTGCCGCAGATCCCGGGCGATCTTCAGCGCCTGCACGGCGCCCGCGCGCGCGTCGTCGATCGCGGCGCGGACCTCGAGCAGGCGCTCCGAGAGCTCCTCGGCGCCGGCGGGCGCGGGGTCCGCGAGGACCTCGGCGGCGAGCTCGAGGTTCGCCTGCACGCAGGTCATCGGGTTGTTGATCTCGTGCACGACGCCCGCCGTGAGCGCGCCGACGGTCGCGAGGCGGTGGGTGTGCTCGAGCTTGGTGGGCATCGCCGCGCTCGCGTCCGCGGGGGGGACCTCGCGCACCAAGAGCAGCAAGCGGCCGGGGCCGACGCTCCGAGAGCGGACGTCGACGTCGACGAACGAGCCGTCGGCGAGGCGATGTCGGGCGCGGTACTCGGTCGGGATGACGAACGTGCCGCTCCCGCGCTCCTCCTCGCCGGGCGCATCGCGCGCGTCGTCCTCGAGGGCGCGCGCGCTCTCGACGTGCGCGAGCTCGACGTCGAGGTGGCCGCCGGCCTCGAACCCGTAGACACGTCGAGCCGCCGCGCTCGCGCGCACGATCCGCCCGCCCTCGAGCCAGAGCAGCACGGCCTCGTCGCCGAGCAGCTCGGCCATGGAGTCGGCCTCGAGCGCGCGCGGCTCCTCGACCTCCCGCAGGTGTCCGACGAGCACCGCGCTCGGCTCGCGGGTCAGCGTCGAGAGCTCGAGCTGCAGCTCGCGGCGGGCGGAGTGCTCGCGCGTCCCCTCGCGCGCGCCCGCGCGGTGGAGCGGGTGGAGCGGGTGGAGCGGGTGGAGCGTGATCGTCGCGTGATCGAGCTCGCCGGCCCCGAGGCGGCGCACCGCGTCGTCGTACGCCGCGTGCCGATCCTCCGGATCGCCCGCTGCGCCCAGGAGCGTGCGGCGCAGCTGCTCGGGCGAAGGCGCGACGCCGCGGGCGCCGTGCGTGACGTGGCGAACGAGCGCGGCATTGGCGCGCATCCAGCGACCGTCGGCGGCGATCAGGACCAGCGGCGCCGGCGCGCGCTCGAAGGCCTCGGGCGCGTGGTGGTCACCCCATCGGAGCGACACGACGTCGGGCTGCGGGCGCATGGGTACCTCGGGGGCGCTGCTTCGATGGCCTTCGGACTGGGTGAGAGCGAGCTCGGTCCGTACGAGCACGCGGACGGACCACGGCCGACGCGCTTGAGCGCCGACCGTCCCGGTCACCCGCGCGTGGCTGACGCGTCTACTTCTTGAGGACGGCCTGCCAGGCCTCGTGCAGCGGGGTCATGACGCGGATCGTCTCGTCGACGAGCGCGGGGTCCTGGTTCACGTTCGCCATCACCAGATGCTCCATGGCGAACAGGTAGATGCCGCGCAGCGAGTCGCACAGCTCCGGTGCCTTCGTGGAGTCCAGCGTCGCGTAGAGCTCGTCGAGGATCGCGTGCGCCTTGGAGATGCGCTCGCCCGCGCGCGCGGGCTCGCCCGCGGCCAGCGCCGTGCGCGCCTCGCCCATGAACCGGAACAGGCCGTCGTACAGCATCAGCAGGATCTGCTGGGGCGAGCTGGTCGTGACCTGGATGGCTCGGTAGCGGGCGATCGCGTTCGCGGACATGCTTACCTACCTGTGGGCGGGCCCTTCATGGGCCGCGTCGTCGCGTGGAGTCGGCTGCGTCCCGTGCGGCGGCGAGGCCGTGCGGGTACGTGCGCGCTTCGAGCGCTCAGCCGGTCGTGCTGGTCGAGGTGCCGCTCATGGCGGTGAGCTGCGCGGTCTGGCTCTTGTAGTTCGAGACCGCGAGCTCCATCTGCGTGAAGCTGTTCTTCAGCGCGGTCTGGTAGGCGTCGATCTGCGTCTGGAGCCGATCTTCGTCGTTGGTGAGGTTCGTCGTCTGCGTGTCGAAGGCGGTCAGCTTCGCCGCGAACGGGTTCCCCGAGTCGTTGACGAGCGAGTCGATCGTCGACACGAAGCTCGCCATGATCCCCGTCGCGCCGATGCTCGAGTCGGTCACGAAGAGCTTCGAGACCGTGCTCGGATCGGCCTGGATCGCCGCGGAGAGCTTGCTCGAGTCGAACGCGAGGTGCCCGTCCTGCGTGCTGCTGAGGCCCACGCTGCCGAGCGTCGTGTAGAGCCCGCTCGTGCCCGCGACGGCGTTGCCCTCGAGCGACGCGAGCCGCTCGAGCGCGCTGTTGATGGTGAAGTCGCCCGTCAGGCTCGTGACCGACGCCTTGATCGTGCCGAAGCCGGTCGCGTTGTGGCCGGCGTCGACGAGGGCGTTGTAGGCCGAGACGAACGTGCCGATCTTGGTGGCAATCGCGCTCGAGTCGGAGGCGACCTGCACGATCGCCGCGGAGCTCGTGGGCTTGGTGAGCGCCAGCGTCACGCCGGCGATCACGCCGGAGATCTGGTTGGTCGAGCGCGTCACCTCGATGCCGTCGACCGTGAGCTTGGCGTCCTGCGCGGCCTGGTAGGTGTTGGCCGGATCGGAGAGCCCGAGCGAGGTGCCGGTCTCGGTGAAGCTGACCGCGTTCGCCGCGCCGGTGTCGAGGCCGCGCACCGCGAGGCGGTAGGTCGTGCCGTCGTAGAGCACCGAGGCCGAGACGCGCGCGCCGCTGGAGTTGATGTTCGCGGCGACCGAGGCGAGCGAGTCGCCCGCAGCGACGTTGACGGTCAGCGGCGTGCCGCTGCCAACCTGCAGCTGGATGGTCCCCGACTGCCCGAGCGGGTCGGTGTTGGAGGCGAACGTGTTCGAGTAGGTCCGCTGCTCCTTGGCGATCTGCGTGACGTTCACGTCGAACGCGCCGGGCGGCGCGGTGCCGGTCACCGTCGCGACGACGGCCGGATCGCTCGAGCTGGCGGTGGCGGAGGCGAACCCGGCCGGGTCCGAAAGCGCCTTGGCGGCGGCCTGCAACGTCGAGAGCTGGCCCTTGATCGAGGTGACGATCGACTTCGCCTGCGCGAGGTCGCTCACCTTGTTCTGCATCGCGGTGAGCGGCACCTTCTCGACGTTCACCATGGCGTCGATGATCGAGTTGGTGTCGAGTCCGCTGGCTAGCCCGCCGAAGTTGATGAGTGCCGTCATGCTGCGCTCCTCGGTCTCTCCGCTGAACGGCCCACCTGCGCGTCACGTGAGCCCGAGGCCGAAAACGCCACACGCCTCGATGACCTGGCGGGGACCAGCCCGCGCGGCACCTAGGCGTTCGACGTACATGGCCCCAGCGACCGTCAGCCCTTGAGGAGGCTGAGGGCGAGCTGCGGTGACTGGTTCGCCTGCGCCAACACCGCGGCGCCGGCCTGCGAGAGAACCTGCTGCTTCGCCATGGCGGCCGTCTCCTCCGCGACGTCGACGTCACGGATGCGGCTGTTGGCGGCCGACAGGTTGTTCTTGATGGAGTCGATGTTCTGGATGGTGCTCTGGAAGCGGTTGATCGCCGCGCCCCAGCTCGCGCGCTTGGTGCCGAGCGTCGAGAGCCCGGCGTCGATCGCGTCCATCGCGGCGCCGGCCTTCGTCTGGTCGGTGACGTCGGTGCCGGCGACCGTGAGCAGCGCCGCGGTCACGCCGCCGAAGCCGATGGCGACCTGATCGGAGGCCGTCGTGCCGATGCCGACCTGGATCTGCACCGTGGACGGGGCGTTCAGCAGGTCGGTGCCATTGAACTTGGTGGTCTGCGCGATGCGGTCGATCTCGCTCAGGACCGACTGGTACTCGGTGTCGAGGTTCGCGCGGTCGGCCGGCTGGAGCGAGCCGTTGCGCGCCTGGACGGCGAGCTCGCGCATGCGCTGGAGGATGCTGGTCATCTGACCGGCGGCGCCGTCGGCCGTCTGCGCCATGCTGATGCCGTCGTTCGCGTTTCGTTCGGCGACGACGTAGGAGCGGACCTGAGCCGTCATCGAGTCGGAGATCGAGAGCCCGGCGGCGTCATCGGCCGACGAGTTGATTCGATAGCCGCTCGAGAGGCGGGCGAAGCTCGTCTGCAAGGCAGACTGGGTCTTCGCCAGGTTCGCCTGAGCGTTCAAAGAGGCGACGTTGGTCTGGATGTAGAGGGCCATGGTGGCCCCTCTCATTGAGAAGGTCGTGCCAACGCTCGCGGGGCGTCGGGAGCGGGCGCGCCTACACCGGCTCGTCGCGCGTCGGCGGGCGTGTTCGCCGGCGAAATCGCGTCTAGCGGCGCGCTCCTTCCTCGAACTCGAGCCGCGCGGTGATCGTGCTGATCGCGTCGAGCACCCGGTCGAGCTCCTGCGTCGTCGCGAAGCGGGAGGAGCCTTGCGGCGGCTGCGCGGCCTGGGTCGACGGGGCGACGTTGAAGTTGGGCTGGTCTGGGCGCATGGAGGCTCGCGGTCTCGTTGGGCGGCTGGCGACGTCAAGCAGCTGACGCCGACGACGACGGTTTGACGATGCCGGACGCGGACGCGGGGAGGAGCGCGACCTGCGCGCGCGCCGCGATCGCGACCGCCGGAAACGCGCGACCCTCGGGACGGGGAGGTCACCGGGCGCGCGGCACGGCCGCTGCTACGTCTCGAAGCGCCGCGCCTCCCGGGCGGCGGGGACGCGCGCCCGCGCTCGTTGGAGCGAGCGGGGGCACGCGGGCCACGCAGCACGGGAAGGACGACGGCCGATCCACCACCTCGACGCCGGACGGGCGAGCAACTCTTGGACGGAGACTCGTCCCGCCACGCACGCCGAGGACGCTGGCACTCTCTACTCACGCACCGGTCACGGACTCAGATCGCTTCGTCAGCCGCGGAGCAGCCCGAGCGCGAGCTGCGGGGCCTGGTTCGCCTGCGCGAGCACCGCCGCGCCAGCCTGCGAGAGCACCTGCTGCCTCGCCATCGAGGCCGTTTCCTCCGCGACGTCGACGTCGCGGATACGGCTGTTGGCGGCCGACAGGTTGGTCTTCATCGACTGGATGTTCGCCACCGTCGTCTGCAGACGGTTGACGGCCGCACCGAACGTCGCTCGCTGCGTCGAGACCGTCTTGAGCGCCGAGTCGATCGCGGTGATCGAGGCCGTCGCCTTCGTCGCGTCCGTCACGTCGATCGCGCCGCTGTTGACGGCGAGGGTCGTCGAGTCGAGCGCCGCGAAGTTGACGTTGACCGTGTCGACGCCCGCCGTCGTGCCGATGCCGACCTGGAAGGTCACCGCGCCCGCGGTGCCGGCCGTGCCGTCGAGGAGGTTCGAGCCGTTGAAGCTCGTCGACTTCGAGACGCGGTCGATTTCCGACTGGAGCTGCCCGAACTCGGTGTTGATGTTGGTGCGGTCGCCCGACTGCAGCGAACCGTTGGCCGCCTGGACCGAGAGCTCGCGCATACGCTGGAGCATGCTGGTGATCTGCGCCGAAGCGCCGTCGGCCGTCTGCGCCATGCTGATGCCGTCGTTCGAGTTGCGCTCGGCCACTCCGTAGGAGCGGATCTGCGCGGTCATCGAGTCGCTGATGCCGAGGCCGGCGGCGTCGTCGGCCGAGGAGTTGATGCGATAGCCGCTGGAGAGGCGGGCGAAGCTGGTCTGAAGGGCGCTCTGCGTCTTCGACAGGTTGGTTTGCGCGTTGAGGGATGCGACGTTGGTCTGGATATAGAGAGCCATGGTGGATCTCCGTCTTGGAGGGTTTCATCCCCTCGGCACCCGGCAGAGGGGGAGTGGCGTCTTTGCCTCTCGGTCTGAACGAACGGACCCCCTCAAGATCGCTTGAGTCCTCCGACCACGATCGTTGCTGGCGACAAAAACGCCGAGCGCCGGCCTTACCCGGCGCCACTTAAGGGCTGCTGCGCGGCGGCAGCGACCCGATGCCACCCTCACGCGCGTCAGGCGCGATCGGCCCCCGCCTCGGTCGGCTCGGCGATGCGCGCGCTGGAGGTGCGCACGGCGTCGAGCACGCGGCCGAGCAGGTCGCTCGTCGCGAAATCCCCTTCGGGGAGCGACTCGAGCGAGGGGATCGCGCCGAGCGCGGCGCCGTCGCCGGCCGGGTCGAGCGGGCCGCTCGCCGCGTTGACGAGGCCGGCGTGCGCCGCCTCCTTGACGATCCCGCGCAGCGCCGCGGAGTAGTCGTCGGCCGAAGCGGTGTAGTAGCCCGAGCGCTTCAGCGCGTGCGCGAAGCCGTCGACGTCGCCGCGCTGGGCCGCCGAGACGGCGCTGCCGAAGCGGCGCTGCAGCAGGGCGACGTAGTCGACGGCCCCCTCGTCGATCGACTTGTACGCGCGGAAGCCGTCGCGGATCTCGACCTCTTTGCCGTCGAGGATCTCCTTGGTGCGCAGCGTGGTGGTCGCGCCGCCGGGCCCGGAGCCTTTGATCCCGCCGAAATTCCAGTTGTACATGTGCTCGCCGCGGCCCGACTCGACGGCCGCCTGGGCGGTGAGCACGTCGAGGAAGCGCGCGGTCGGCGCGTGCCCGGTGACCTGCTGGGTCGCGCGCGCGAGCGCCGCGCGCAGCTGCGGGAGGGTGGCGTGGGTCGCGTGCGCCGCGACCTCGTGCGAGGCCGGGCCGCCGACGGCGCCGATCTTCGGCGCGCTCACGGAGCGCCCTCGTCAGCGTCGGCGTCGGCGCGCAGCAGCGTCAGATCCTCGAGCAGCTGCAGCAGCGAGTGCTCGAGCTCGTGGTTGCCGAGGAGGGCGAGCTGCTCGGCGATGCGCGGCAGCGCCCGCGACGGGTAGCGGGTTCGAAAGCGCGCGGCGAGGCGCGCGCGCAGCGGCGACACGCGCTCGACGAGCGCGGCGAGCGCGCCGGCGCTGGCGCTCGCGTCGTTGAGGGCCGCGAGCAGCGCGTGCACGGCCTCGAGGCGCGCGAGGTCCGAGAGGACGACGCGCGTCGAGTCCTTGCGTGCTCCTTGGCCCTTCGCGTTCATCGCTGCGCCTGCTCCCATGTCAGCCGCCGTTCGGCACCGTGGCGGTCACCTTGCGATCGGCGTCGCGGAAGGCGTCGATCGCGCGCTGGAACGCCTCGAACGTGCGCGTCGCCGTCACCAGCTCGGTCATCGACGTGACCACGCTCGCGTTGGACTCCTCGACCGCGCCGATCTCGAGCGTGGCGTTGGTCGGCCGGGGCGCGCCGGCGCCGCCCACCGCCATGCGCGCGCTCCCCTCGTGCGCGAGGCGCTCGGGGTTGGCGAACGAGACGAGCTTCAGCCGCCCCACGCGCGCGCCGTCGATCTCGAGGGCGCCGTCGGTGGTGAGCTTCGGCTCGGCCCCCTTGGCGAGCTTGATCGGCAGGTTGTCCTCGCCGACCACCGCGTTGCCGTGGGCGTCCTTCAGCGAGCCGTCGTTGGCGACGACGAGCGAGCCCGCGCGCGTGTAGCGCTCGCCCTTCGGCGTCTGCACGGCGAGGTAGATCCCCTGCGGCGCGAGGAAGTCGAGCGCGCGATCGGTCTTGCGCGCGGCGCCCTGCGACGTGTCCGCGGCGGTCTGCGAGACGACGCCGAAGCGGTGCGGCACCTTGGGCGCGGGGCCGCTCGTCTTCGCGAGCACCTCGCGGAACACCGGGCGCAGCCGCTGGTAGCCGTCGGTGGACGCGTTGGCGAGGTTGGTCGCCGTGGCGTCGAGCACCGTGGACTGCGAGATCGCTCCGCTCAGCGCGACGTAGATGCCGTCCCCCATCTCACTCGCCTCCGATCGCCGCGCGAAGGCGGTGCATCGCCTCGGTGTGGAGCTGCGAGACGCGCGACTCGCTCACGCCGAGCACCGCGCCGATCTCCTTGAGCGTGCACTCTTCCTGGTAGTAGAGCGCGAGCACCTGCTGCAGGCGCGCGGGGAGCAGCTCGACCGCCTCGGCGACGGAGCTCACCATCATGCGCTTGGCCGCGGCCTCGTCGGGGGCCTCGTCGGGCGAGGCGACGTCGGTCGAGTCGAAGTCGATCATCTCGAGGCGGCTCATGCCCGAGCCGCCGAGGCGCGTGAGCAGGTCGCGGTAGTCGTCGACGTTCAGGCCGAGCGCGCTGGCGATCTCCGCCTCCTCGGGCGGGCGTCCGAGCCGCTGCGTCGTCGACGAGATCGCGCGGGCGACGCGGCGCGAGGCGTTGCGCATCTCGCGCGCCGAGGGGTCGCTCTGGCGCAGGAAGTCGAGCATCGCGCCCTTGATGCGGTACGACGCGTACGCCTCGAACTCCTCGAGCGGCATCGCCTCGTCGGCGCGCTGGTAGGCCTCGGTGAGCCCGACCCAGCCCCAGCCGATGAGGTCGTTGATGCCGATGTGGCTCGGCACCCGGCGCGCGAGCCGCATCGCGATGCGCCGCACCATCGGCTGAAAGCGCTCGTAATCGGCGCGGGTGAGCCCGCGGCGGACGGCTTCGGCGCTCTCGGGGGACACGATCATCCCCTCCTTCAGCCCTGGGCGGCGCGCAACGGACGCGACGCGGGAACGAGCGCGTCGACGAGGTCGACGACGGTGGCCTGCGCGATGTCCTCCGGCACGCGCTGGCCGAAGGTCACGAGCGAGACCGGCAGCCGCGTGGTCACCGGACCGTGGACGATGGCCGCGGGGGCCTCCGTCTCGTCGAGCTTGGTGATGGCGAGCGCGGTCGGGTGCAGCGGCGCGAACGTCTTGGCGATGCGCGTCACGTCGCGCGCGCGCAGCGAGGCGGGGAGGCAGAGCAGCACGTCGATCTCGCGGCTCGACAGCTCGAGGCCCGGCTGCGCGTCGTCGGCCGAGCGCGCGCGGCGGGGGCGCGAGGCGAGCCACCCCTCGGCGGACTCGAGATCGGGGGCGCGGCCGCCGGTGTCGACGAGCACGAGATCCGAGGTCGCGTCGCGCACGATCGACTCGAGATCGTGGCGCGAGGTGGCGACCTGGAGCTTCACGCGCAGCAGCGAGGCGTAGCGGCGCAGGTGATCCACGGCGCCGACGCGGAACGAGTCGCAGGCGACGAGGGTCACGGTCTTGTCGTGGTCGAGCACCGCGCGCGCGGCGAGCTTGGCGATGGTGGTGGTCTTGCCGGCGCCGGTCGGGCCGACGAGCGCGACGACGCGCTTGATCTCGCGCGCGAGCGGCCACGGCGCGGCGGGGACGAGCTCGGCGGCGGCGGCGCGCACGGCCTCGCGCAGCGCCTCTCCCGAGAGCCTCCGACCGCGCAGCGCGCGGCCGATCATCGCGGCGGCGTGCCCTTCGATGCCGAGCTCGCGCAGCATGGTCTGCGACGGATCGCGGCGGCCGTTGGCGGCCTCTTCGCGGAGCAGGTCGAGCGAGAGGCGCACGAGCTCGAGCTCGGCCTCCAGCGCCGGCGACTCGCGGCTGGTGGTCGCGTACGCGACGCTCTGCCGCACGCCGCGGATCTCGCGCCGCATCTCGGCGCGCAGGCTGGCGATCTCCTCGCCGAAGGCCGGACGGCCCTCGTCACGCTGGTAGTTGGCCGCGGCGAAGACGCCGCTGCGCGTGGCGGAGGCGCCCGAGTTGGACGCCTTCGGGGGCTCGGGCGGCAGCGCGGCGACCTCGAAGGTCGAGCGCGACACGAGGCCGAGGAGCGCGGGGCGCCGCAGCTCGCGCGTCGTGACGATGACGGCCTCGTCGCCGAGGCTCACCTGCGCCGCACGTCGCGCTTCGTCGAGGGTGCGTCCGCGGAAGATCTGGGGCGTCATGGCTTTGCTCACTCCTGGTGCACAAGGCGGGCCGCGCTCGTTCGCGCGGCGAGGCGGCTACGCCGCGGCCTGCTGCGCGCGCACGGTGTCGAGGACGCGCAGCGGCGTGCTCGGGTCGATCTCGCGGAACGAGGCGACGAAGAGGTGCGGGAGCTTGCGCTCGAAGATCGCGCGCACGTAACGGCGGAGATCCGGCGGCGTGATGACGATGGGCGGCGCGCCGATCGCGGCGAATTTGGGCATCGCGGCCTCGGCCGAGGCGGTGATGCCGCGCAGCAGCTCGGGGTCGAGCGCCCCGCCCTGCCCGGTCGCGATGTCGCGCAGCGAGCGGCGCAGGACGTCCTCGAGCCGCGGGTCGAGCGCCAACGCGGCGACGCTCCCGTTCGGTTGCTTGACGCGTGCGGTGATGTGGGCCGACAGGCGCTCGCGCACCATCTCGGTGAGCTGCTCGGGGTCCTTGGTCTGCGCCACGAGATCGCCGAGCGACTCGACGATGGTGCGCATGTCGCGGATGGAGACCCCTTCCTTGAGCAGGTTGCGCAGCACGCGGAGCATCTCGCCGATCGGCACCTGGCTCGGCACCACGTCGTCGACGAGCTTGGGCGACAGGCGCGCGAGCACCTCGAGCAGGTGCTGCACTTCCTGGCGGCCGAGGAGCTTGTGGGCGTGCTGCCGGAGCAGCTCGCCGAGGTGGGTCGCGAGGATGGTCGGGTGGTCGACGACCGTGTAGCCGAGCGCCTCGGCCATCTCGCGATCGCGCACCGGGATCCAGAGGGCGGCCATGCCGAAGGTCGGATCGGTGGTCTTCTCGCCCTCGAGCGGCGGGACGCCGGTGCCGGGGTCGACCGCGAGGACGCGGTTGGCGCGGAGCATGGAGCCGCCGATCTCGTTGCCGAGCAGCAGCACGCGGTAGTTCGAGGGGGCGAGCTCGAGGTTGTCGCAGACGTGCACCGGCGGCACGACGATGCCGAGCTCGCGGGCCATCTGGCTGCGCAGCGCGCCGACGCGCTCGAGCAGGTTGCCGCCGCGCGTCGGATCGACGACCCAGATCAGCTCGTAGCCGAACTCGACGCTGAGCAGATCCACCGACAGGGCGGCGTCGATCTCCTCGGCGGAGGAGCGCGCGGGGGCGCCCGGGCCGGTGCCGGCCTTGGCCGCGGCCTCGGCGGCCTCCTTCGCCCCCTCCGGCGGGATCTTCCGCACGGCGAGCGCCAGCGCGCCGGCGATGATCAGGCACGGCACGGCGGGCATTCCGGGGACGAGGGCGAGGACCGTCAAAATCCCGGCGGTCATGGCGACGGCGCGCCGACGCCCGAGGAGCTGGGCGCCGAACGCGCGGCCGATCTGGTCGCCGGTGGCGCTGCGGGTGACCACGAGGCCCGAGGCGGCCGAGACGAGCAGCGAGGGGAGCTGCGAAACGAGCGCGTCGCCGACGGTCAGGACGGAGAACGTCTCCGCGGCTTTGCCGAGCTCCATGCCGGCCGAGACGCCGATGATCAGGCCGCCGACCAGGTTGATGCCCGTGATGAGCAGCCCGGCGACCGCGTCGCCGTGGACGAACTTGCTGGCGCCGTCCATCGCGCCGAAGAAGTCGGCCTCGCGCTCGAGGTTGCGGCGGCGCACGCGCGCCTGATCGGCCGTGATCGTGCCCGACTGCAGGTCGGCGTCGATCGCCATCTGCTTGCCGGGCATCGCGTCGAGGGTGAAGCGCGCGGCGACCTCGGCCACGCGGCCGGCGCCCTTGGTCACCACGACGAAGTTGATGACCACGAGGATCAAGAACACGACGAGGCCGACGACGATGTTCCCCTCGACGACGAAGCGTCCGAAGGCCTCGACGACCTGCCCGGCGGCGCCGTGCCCCTCCGCGCCGTGCAGCAGGATGAGCCGCGTGGTGGCGACGTTGAGGCTCAGCCGCAGCAGCGTGGCGACGAGCACGAAGGCGGGGAACGCGCTGAATTCGAGCGCTTCTTCGATGAAGAGGGCGGTGAGGAAGACGCCGATGGCGAGCGCGATGGAGAACGCGAGCAGCAGGTCGAGGAGCGCCGCGGGGAGCGGCAGGACCATCATCAGGATGATCCCGATGATCCCGAGCGGAACGAGCAGATCCGACTTCTTGTTCGGGATCCGGACGGGGGCCACTGCGTTCACGGACGGGGCGGTGAGCACGGGGCGGGCCAAGCCGCGGGGACCGCGGGGGCGGATTCTGGAAGCGGCGGCCCCGGCCCCCGCTGCGGCTCCGGCTGCGGCTCCGGCTCCGGCTGCGGCTGCGGCTCCGGCCCCGGCTCCTGCTCCCGCTACGGCAGCGGCTGCGGCTGCGGCTACGGCAGCGGCTGCGGCTCCGGCTCCGGCTGCGGCTCCGGCTCCGGCTCCGGCTGCGGCTCCGCTGGCGCTTCAGCGCCCGGCCCCGACGCCGCGAACGACGCCGGGGCCGCGCGACGCACGTCAGGTCACTTCGTGGCGACGGCCGCCCCGCCCGGCGTGGTCGTCGCCGTCTTCGACTTCCCCGCGCCCTTCCGCTTCCCAGCCTTCACCCCGACGTGCGCCAGCAGCGGCGGCACCTTCGCGTCGACAGCGTGCTCGCCGAACAGCCACGTCCCGACGCGCCGCAGCCGGTCGTGCCGGCTCACCAGCAGCGTCCAGAGCCGATCGCGCGCCTCGGCGGCGTCGGCGCCCGGCCTGGCCCCGCTCGCCTTGGCGCTCGCCGGCTTCAGCGTCGCGAGCAGCTCGCTGCCGAGCGCCCCTGCCCGCTTCACGTCGGCCGCCGCGATCGGTGACTTGCCGGCGATCGCCTTGGCGTTCTTGCCGAACAGCGCCGCGAGCGCGACGAGATCGCCCGCCGCGTCGAGGTTGCCCGAGCCCTTGCGGATCTTCTCGACGTCGGCCGCCGCGATCACCCCGGCGTCCGCCAGCGCGCCCGCCGACGACAGCAGCTTGCGTCGCAGCGGGTGCGCCTCGGCGAGCTTCGCCGCGGTCGCGCCGTCGGACTTGCGATCGCGATCGACCTGCAGCGCGGCGAACGCGACGCCGAGCGCCAGCGACGGCAGCGACGCGAGCTCGGCGACGTCGACCGACGGCAGCTCCTTGGCGATGCGCGCCTTCTCGGCGAGCACCGCCGCCATCGCGGCGTCGACGTTGTGGAAGGCGAGGCTCGGATCGGCGCGGCAGGTCATGACGTCGCCCTTCGCGATCGCCTGCGCGAGCGGCAGGAAGGTGTCGTAGGCGTCCTGCGAGCCTTGGACCGGCGGCGGCGCAGCGGCCGGGCTCTTCGGGGTGAGCGTCGCGGTCTTCTTGCTCGGGGTCTTCGGGCTCTTCGGGGTGAGCGTCGCGGTCTTCTTCTTGGCGGCCATGGGTGCTCCCTTCACGAGGCGGTTCGCTGCGGCGCCGACGATTCACGAAGATTCGTGGCGATTCGTGGCGAAGTGAGACTACGCAGCGCAAGCGGAGCACGTCGAGGGGGGAGCGCGGACCGATCGAGGTGGCGGGGGCCCGGTCGGCGCGGGCGATCGCGAGGTCGGGAGGTCGCGCGGGTCCGGTCAGACCGGCCGATCGCGAGGTCGGGAGGTCGCGCGGGTCCGGTCAGACCGGGCGATCGCGAGGTCGGGAGGTTGCGCGGGTCCGGTCAGACCGGGCGATCGCGAGGTCGGGAGGTTGCGCGGGTCCGGTCAGACCGGGCGATCGCGAGGTCGGGAGGTTGCGCGGGCCGAGCGCCGGGGCGCCCGCGCTCGTCGCGGCGCACGCGAGCGACGGCAGGCGGCGGGGTCGGCCCCCACCGGCGGCCGCGACCGGGCCAATACGCTCGTTCGGCGCTGGATGCGGAGCCCGCCGACGCGCCCCTCGACATCGACGCGAACGATCCGTGCCTGCTCCTCGACGGCACGCGGCTCTGCGACGTCGACGGCTGTCCGAAGCCGCACCCGCAGTCCTGCTCGGGAGGGTCCTTGGGGGTGCGAGCACTTCCAGGTGGCCGGAGCGCCCGCGACGTTCGGCGTGTGTCTTCAGGACTTGCCGGCGAGCGGCGCGAGCGGCCAGGAGTGCTTCGTGTGCCGTGCGAGCTTCCACACGAGCGCGAGCCCGTCCGAGCTGGCGGCGAGATACGGCGTCTGCGTGCCCGGCGCGCAGTGCCGCGGCCTACGGAGCGCGCTGCCCGGCGGGCTCGACGGCAAGGACGCGGACGGCGTCGAGTTGCCCTGACGTCCCCAGCGCCGGCGGCTCCGGCCGCGGCTCCGGCTAAGGAGCGCGTGCCCCGGAGCCGCGCCGCGATGCGCGCTACCCGAGCCGCCAGAGCATCGCCGCGATGCGCGACCCGAGGGTCACCACCGCCTGCGCGTCGCCCGCCGCGCACGCGCCGATCGCGCGCGCCATCTCGACCGCCGCGACGCACTCGCCGACCTCGCCGCGGGCGATGGAGAACACGCGGCGCTTGTCCGCGCTGCTCCGCCGCCCCGCGGCCTCCGCGATGTTGCGCCCGCAGCTCTTCGCCGCGCTGCGCGCCTCCCCGCGGCACTCCGCGTCGGAGATCTCGACGTCGTGCACGAGCCGAATCAACGAGAGCGAGAGCTCCCAAACGTGCAGCCGATGATGAGGAAGTGAAAGGTCGTGGTGGTTCATGAGGTGGCCTCCTTCACGAACGTGGAGGAGGCCACCTCGTGAACCACCCCGCCCCCCCCCACCAAAATCACGAGCGAGCCCAAAGGCCACCCTGCACGCGCCAGTGCCACGCGCAGCGTGGCGCGCGCGTGCCGGGTGGCCGAGCCGCTCAAACCGCGCCGCCAACAACGCGGACCACGCCTACGGGCTCCCGCCCCGGCCCCGCCTCCGGCTCCGGCTCCGGCCCCGCCTCCGGCCCCGCCTCCGGCCCCA
>CAIXWQ010001351.1 GCA_903923175.1 uncultured delta proteobacterium
CCGGCTCGCACGCGGCGCCGTCCGCGGCGGCCTCTCCGGCGGGCCCGCACGGCGCGCACGTGGTCGCGAGCTCCGCGGCGTCGGCCAAGCCGTTCCCGGTGCCGTTCGTGATCGACTCGCGCCCCGAGCTCGACGCCGCCCGCGCGCTGCTCACGACGGTGTGGGCCGACAACGCCGCCTTCGCGCGCACGCACCCCGCCGCCCACTTCGCCCCGTTCCGCGACTCGCAGAAGCCGCGCGCGACGCTGGTGACCTGCTCCGACTCGCGCGTGCAGAGCGCCGCGCTGCTGGCCCTGCCGGAGAACGAGCTGTTCACCATCCGCGACATCGGCAACCAGATCGAGACCGCGGAGGGCTCGGTCGAGTACGGCGTCGAGCACCTGAAGACGCCGGTGCTGATGATCGTCGGCCACACCGGCTGCGGCGCGGTGAAGGCCGCGCTGGAGGGGGCCGAGGCGGGGCCGGCGGTGAAGCACGAGCTCGGCACGATGCACGTCGCCAAGAAGGCGAAGGCGGAGCCGGCGGTGTGGGCTGACGCGGTCATCGAGCACGTCCACGGCGAGGTCGCCGTCGCGTTGGGCCTCTACCCCGAGCTCGTGCGCGACGGGCGGCTCACCGTGGTCGGCGCGGTGTACGACTTCCGCGACGACCTCGGCTTCGGCGCGGGCAAGCTCGTGCTCGTCGACGTCAACGGCCAGACCGACCCCGCCAAGCTCGACGCCTTCTTGCTGGCGACGTCGAAGTGATGCAGCGCGGCGCGGCCACCACGAGCTCGGGCGGCGTGCCGCGTCGTGGCTCGCCGTTCGCGCGCGGTTCAGACTGACGACGCGCCGCCCGAGTCGCCGCTGCTTCGCCCCTCGCTTCTCGCTCTAGCTCTAGCTCTCGCTCACGACCGCCCGCACCCCGCACCCGACCGCATCGAGAAGGAGTCGCCCGTGGCAGAAGCCGACAAGGACCGTGGCGTCGCCGTCGCCGCGGCCGGCACCGGGATCAACCTCGCGCTCGGCATCCTCTACGCGTGGAGCGTGCTCAAGGGGGGGATCCCCGCGGCGTGGCACTGGACCGACGCCGACAAGGCGCTCCCCTACTCGGTCGCGTGCCTGGTGTTCGCGATGGCGATGATCCCGGCGGGCGCGCTGCAGGATCGCCTGGGGCCGCGCGGCGTGGCGACGCTGGGCGGCGTGCTGACGGGGCTCGGCTGCATCGTCGCCTCGCAGAGCGGCTCGTCGCTCGCGGGGTTCGTCTTCGGCTTCGGCGTGCTCGCGGGCGTCGGCATCGGCTTCGGCTACGCGGCGGCCACGCCGCCTGCCGTCAAATGGTTCCCCGCGCGCCGCACGGGGATGGTGGCCGGCATCGTGGTCGCCGGCTTCGGGCTCGCGTCGGTGTACATCGCGCCGCTCGCGACGCGGCTCCTCGACGTCTTCGCCAAGCCGAACGCCGCGGGGGTGATGGAGAAGGGGATCTCGAACACCATGCTGGCGTTCGGGATCGGCTTCCTGATCGTGGTCACCGGCCTGGCGCAGCTGCTGGTGAACCCCCCCGCGGGCTTCCGCGCCGACCCGAACGCGAAGGCCTCGAGCGCGGCGCCGCCGGGCATGGGCTGGCGCGAGATGGTGCGCACGCCGCAGTTCTACGTGCTGTGGCTGATGTACTTCGCCGGCTCGGCGGCGGGGCTGACGTACATCAGCGTCGCGCAGGGGCTCGGCAAGAAGGCGCTCGGCGAGTGGGCGTTCGTCGCGGTCGTCGTCCTCGCGGTGGGCAACGCGGGCGGGCGCGTGCTCGCCGGGCTGATCTCGGATCGCATCGGCCGCCCCTGGACGCTCTTCGGCGCCTTCGTCATCCAGGCCTCCGCGCTCTTCGCGCTCTACCTGTCCAAGGGCGGCGCGCGCTGGCCGGTGCTCATGCCGATCCTGGTGCTCGTCGGCGCCAACTACGGCGCCAACCTCGCGCTGTTCCCCGCGTCGGCGAAGGAGTTCTTCGGGCTGAAGAACTTCGGGATGAACTACGGGATCCTCTTCAGCGCCTGGGGTGCGGCCGGGCTGATCATGCCCTGGACCAACGGCAAGATCACCGATCTGACCGGCTCCGGCGATCTGACCTATTTCATCATCATCGGCCTGCTCGCGGTCGGCGCCGCGCTGACGTTCGTCAGCCGGAGGCTCGCCGCCGCGCCGCGCGAGGTCGTCGCCGTCCCGACCTGAGCCGCCGCGCCCCGCGCCCCGCACCCCGCGTCGAGCGCGCTCCTTCGTGCGCCCGCGGCGTGGTACGACGCGCGCGTGCCGCCTGCCGACGCTCCGCCCGCCCCGCTCCACCCGACGGATCCGCGCTACTGGGAGCAGGCCTATCGCGAGGGGCGCGATGGCTGGGAGCTCGGCGAGGCCGCGCCCCCCCTCGCGCGCGCCCTTCGCGCGCTGCCGATCCCTCGAGAGGCGTGCGACGCGGCGGTGCTCGGGTGCGGTCGCGGCCACGAGGTGCGCCTGCTCGCCGCGCTCGGCTGGCCTCGCGTGGTCGGGGTCGATTTCGCCGAGAGCGCGCTCGCCGAGGCCCGGGCGCACAGCGCGGGGGTCGCGGGCGCGGGCGCGATCGAGTGGCTGCACGACGACGTGATCGCCCTCGGCACCGACCGGCCCGACGCGTTCGACCTCGTGGTCGAGCACACCTGCTACTGCGCGATCGATCCGGCGACGCGCGACGCGTGGGCCGGCTCGGTGGCCGGCACGCTCCGGCCCGGGGGCGCGCTCGTCGGCCTCTTCTACACGCACGCACGGCCGGGCGGCCCGCCGTTCGGCACGACCGAGGCCGAGGTGATCGCGCGGCTCGAGGCGCACGGGCTCGCGGTCGAGCACCGCGAGCGGCCCACCGACAGCGTGGCGAAGCGCGCGGGCGACGAGACGCTGGTCCTCGCGCGCCGCGCAGTC
>CAIXWQ010001352.1 GCA_903923175.1 uncultured delta proteobacterium
CGATCGGCTCGTCCTCCGCGATGCGCTCGAAGAGGGCGAGCGCGGTGTCCACGCTCTTGAGCGCGTCGCGCCGCTTGGCAGCCACCGGCCGAGCGTAGCCGGACGGCGCGCCGCGTGCTCGCTCAGGCCTCGAGCGGGGCGGCCGGCAGCTCGTCCTTCGTGGACGCGTCGACGTCGTCATTCGCCTCCGGCTCCCAGCGAATCCAGCGCAGATCGCGGATCGCGATGGTGTAGAGCACCGGCACCAGCACCAGGGTCACCACGGTCGCGAAGGCCAGGCCGCCGATCTGCGCGTAGCAGAGGGGCTCCCACAGCGGGCCTCCGTGCGCCGCCAGCGGGAAGAGCCCGAGCACCGTCGCGACCACCGTCACCAGCACCGGCCGCAGGCGCACGAGCCCCGCGTCGAGAAGCGCCTCGCGCATCGGGGCGCCGTGCGCGCGCGACTCCTCGATGAAATCGAAGAGCACGATCACGTGGCTCACGATCACGCCCATCAGGCTGATGATCCCGAGGATCGCCATGAACCCGAGCGGCGCGCCCGCCAGCCGCAGCGACACCAGCGCGGCGACCGCGCCGTACGGCAGCGCGGCGAACACGATCAGCGGCTTGATCGCGCTCTGGAACTGCACCACCAGCGCGAGGTACATCGCGAGCACGAGCAGCCCCGCGACCGCGGCCATCTGCTTGAAGCTCTTGAGCTGCTCCTCGCGCTCGCCGCCGATCTCGAGCTTGTAGCCAGGCGGGAGCTCCTGCTGAAGCGCGCGGATCTGCGGCATCGCCGCGTCGAGGACCTGCGACGAGAGGAGCCCGCTCGCCGGGAACGCCGACACCGTCACGGTGCGGAACTGGTTGCGGCGCCGGATCTTCTCGGTCTCGAAGCCGTAGCTCACGCGCGAGACCTGCCCGAGCGGCACCTTCTGCGGCCCGGCCGAGGCGCTCACGTAGAGATCCTGCACGTCGCCGAGCTGCGCGCGCTCGTCGGCGCGCAGGCGGGCGACCACGTCGATCTGCCGATCGCCCTCGCGCAGCTGGCCCACGACCGCGCCGTTCATGGCGCCGGCCGAGGAGCGCGCGACGTCGAGGTTGGTCACGCCGGCGAGGTTCGCGCGGTCGGGGTCCACCTCGAGCCGCACGGCGAAGGTGTCGCTCCCCCAGTCGTCGCGCGCGCGCTCGGCGCCCGGCGTCGCGCGCAGGATGGCCTTCGCGCGCTCGGCCAGCCGGCGCAGCTCGGTCGCGTCCTCGCCCGAGAGGCGGAGCGAGACCGGGATGCCGACCGGCTTGCCGGTCTCGAGCTGGCGCACGTCGACGCGCGCGCCGGCCACGCGCTGCGAGAGGCGCGCTTGCAGGAACGGCACGAGCGCGGCCGTGTCCTCCTTGTGCTTCAGCTGCACCAGCAGCTGCGCGTAGTTCGGCTGCTGCAGCTCGGGCGCGACCGAGAACCAGAAGCGCGGGGCGCCGCCGCCGACGAAGGTCGTCACCGCCTCGAGCGTCTGCGCGGCCTCGCCGGCGCCGCCGCTGCCGTGGCGCTTCGACGGATGCGCGCGCCCCCACTCCTCGGCGGCCTCGGTCACCACCGCGGTCGCCTCCTCGGCCTTCTGCCGCGTCGCCGAGAAGGTCGCGTCCTCGGGGAGCCACACGTCGACGTACGCGAGGTAGCTCAGATCCTTCGGGAAGAAGGCCTGCTTGAGCCCCTTGGCCGCGTACGCGCCGCCGCCGAGCAGCGCGAGCGACACGGCGAACACGGCGAGGCGATGATCGACCGCGAACCCGAGCGCGCGGTAGTACACGCGGCCGAAGCCGCGGGTGCGGCGCTCGGCCATCGTCGGCTCCGCGCGCTTCGGCGCCCGCAGGAACGCGCCGCCGAGCAGCGGCACGAACGTCATCGACACCACCAGCGACGCGATCAGCGACAGCGTGAGCACCACCGGCAGGCTGTAGATGAACTTGCCGACGTCGCCGGTGAGCGTGAGGAACGGGAGGTAGGCGACGATGTTGGTGATGGTCGCGAAGAGGATGGCCTTGGCGAGCTTGGTCGGCCCGAGCCAGGCCGCGACGCGCGCGCCGAAGCCGTGCCCGATCGAGCGCTTGATCGCGTCGCTCGCGACCACGGGCACGTCGACCAGCAGGCCGAGCGCGATGATCAGCGACGCGATGGAGATCTGCTGCAGATCGATCCCCGCCGCGTGCATGAGCCCGAAGGTCATCGCCAGCGTGATCGGGATCGAGAGCGCGAGCAGCAGCGCGGTGCGCGTGTCCCAGAAGCCGACCAGCGCGACGAGGACCACCAGGCCGATCGCCTCGTAGAGCGACGTCATGAACAGCTCGACGTTCTCCTTCACCTGCAGCGGCTGATCCGAGGTTCGCCGCACGACGAGCTCGGGCGGCAGCAGCTTGGCGACCACCGCGAGCTCGCCGTCGACCTGGCGCGCGAACTCGCCGATCTGCTCGCCGGTGCGCATGTTCACCGCCAGCGTGATCGCGCGTCGGCGCGTGAATCGGCCGTCCTCGCCGCGCAGCGACACGAAGCCGAGGAAGCGCGCCGGGCTCTGGTAGTCGCGGCTCACGTCGACCAGATCGCGCAGGTAGACCGGCGTGCCGGTCGGGCCGACGGTGACCACGACGTCGCCGAGCTGCTCCGCGTCGGTCAGCTCGCCGGACGCGTCGATGGTGACGTTCTTGCCGTCGACCTCGAGCGCGCCGCCGGGCGCGGTGATGTTGCGCGCGGCGAGGATCGCCGCGAGGCGGCTGGAGTCGAGCCCGTACGACGCGAGCTTCTGCTGCGAGAAATCCAGGTGGATCTGCTCGGGGAGCACGCCCGAGCGCAGCACCTTCGACACCGCCGGGAGCGCCTGCAGGTGGCGCTGGAGCAGGTCGCTGTAGCGATCGAGCTCGCGGTAGGAGAAGCGCTCGCCGGCGACCGCGGCGAGCTTCTCGCGCACCTCGCGCATCCCGCCCGCGCCTCGCGCCTCTCGCACGACCGCCACCGGCCAGACGTCCGGGTGCAGCTCCGAGCGGCGCAGGCGCGTGTCGGCGAGCTCGCGCAGCCGCGCGCGCAGGGCGTCGTCGTCGAGCGTGGTGGCGACGTCGAGCCCGAGGAAGCCCGGATGCTGGAAGTAGCGCGCGTCGCGCGTGCCGGGGCGCGCGTCGAAGAAGCGCTGCGCCTCGCCGCCGAGCCGCTCCATGGCGAGCGCGTTGATCTCGGGCGGGTAGCTGACGACGAGCGTCGCGCGCGGCCCCGGGGCGAGCGTCGGATCGGCGCGCGTGGCCTCGATCGCGCGCTGCACGGCGGCGGCCCTCAGGTCGAGCTCGACGTCCGAGACCGCCGGGCTCGCGACGGTGAGCAGCAGCGTCGCGGTGTCGCCGAAATCCTTCTGCAGCTGGATCGGCAGCGCGCCCTGCGGCAGGTCGTGGAGGTCGGCGAGGCGCCCCTGCAGATCGCTCCACTCCTTCTGGCGATCGACGACCCCCTCCTTGAGCGTCACGTAGACGATCGCGACCCCGGTGCGGCTGACCGACTCGAGCTTCTCCACGCTCGCGCTCTCGGCCAGCCGCTGCTCGAGCTTGCGCGTGATCCGCTGCTCGATCTTGTCGGCGCGCGCGCCGGGCCAGAGGCACACCGCCACCGCGGTGCGGACCTCGATGGTCGGATCCTTCGCCTTGGGCATGCGCGCGTAGCCGTACACGCCCCAGATCAGCGTGAGCGCCAGCAGCACCCAGGCGACCGCGCGCTTCTCGGCGAAGTAGCGCGCGAGGTTGTGCAGCTTCGCCACGCGCTCGCGATCGCGCGCGCGCTCGCGTTCTTCATGCGGCGCATGCGGCGCATGCGGCGCGTGAGGCTCCTTCGTGCCGGCCGGCGTCACGGCACCACCTCGACGTGCTCGCCGTCCGAGAGCAGGCCGGCCCCCTGCACGACGATGCGCTCGCCGCCCACCAGCCCGCTGCGCACGGGGATGACGCGGCCGAGGTAGTCGCCGAGCTCGACGACGCGCGCGTGCACGAGCTTCGCGCCGGACGCGTCCTCGACCACGAAGACGGCGTACGTCGAGGCGCCCGGCGCGGCGCGCACGATGGCCGAGAGCGGCACCAGCGGCGTGTCGAGCGCCCCTGCGGCCGCGGGCTCGCCGTCGCCGAGCGAGAGCGCGACCACCATGCCGATCTTCAGGCGATCGTCGCCGTTGGGCAGGAGCACCTCGGCCTCGAACACCCGGCTCTTCGCGTCGGCCGAGGGGGCGATGCGCGTGATGCGGCCGCGCAGCGCGACCCCGGCGAAGGCGTCGCTCGTGACCGTCTGCGCGGCGCCGAGGTGCACGTGGGCCAGCGCGGTGTCGGGGACGCCGAAGACCGCCTTCACCGAGCGCACGTCGGCGATCGAGAAGGCGATCGCGCCCGGCGCGGCGAGCGTCCCGAGCTCGATCGAACGCCGCACGATGACCCCGGCCATCGGCGCGCGGAGGCTCGTGTCGGCGAGGGCGGTCTTCGCCTCGTCGACGCGCGCCTTGGCCCCCGCGAGCACGGCGTTCGCGCTCGCGAGCTTGGTGCGCGCGCCGTCGAGCTCGGCGGCCGCGATGCTGTTGCGCTCGGCCAGCTTCGCCGCGCGCCCCTCGTCGAGCTGCGCCTGATCGGCCCCCGCCTTGGCCTGCGCGAGCGCGGCCTCGGCCTCCGCGAGCTTCTGCGCGTAGTCCGTCCTGCGGATCGACGCGAGCTCGCGCCCGGCCTCGACGAGATCGCCCTCCTGCAGCGTGCGCGGCTGCCCGTCGACGCCGGGGACCTTCGCGATCGACTCGACGTAGCCGCCGACCTTGAACGCGAGCTCGACGCGCGAGGCGGGCTCGATGTGCGCGGAGTAGCGGCGGGCCGAGGCCGAGGCCGCGCGCTCGACGAGCGCGACCTTGACGGCCTGCGGGGTGGGGGGCGTGGTGGCGGGGGCGCGACAGCCGGCGAGCACGCCGAAGACGACGGGCAGCAACGGCAGCAACTTGGATCGCGGCGACGAGGGCATGGTTCGACTCCGGTCAGGCGAGCGGGCGCCCGAGCGCCACGGCGAGGTTGGCGCGCGCGATGCGCTGATCGAGGCGCGCGCCGATGGCATCGAGGCGGGCTTGGGTGACGGCGAGCTCGGCGTCGAGCAGCTCTGTGCTGGTCGCGCGGCCGTTGGCGAAGAGATCGCGCCGGACGCGGTAGGCCTCCTCCGAGGCGACCAGCGCCTGCTTGGTGGTCGTGACGGCGACGTCGGCCTCGCGCACCGTCAGGTACGCCTGCGTGACCTGCGCGTGCACGGCGTCGAGCACCGCGAGCCGCTGCTCCTCGAGCGCGGCGACGCGCGCGTCGGCGCTCTTGCCGGCCTGATCGCCGACGAAGGCGTCGCGCGTCGACCAGCTGAGCTGAACGCCCACGTCCCACGTGAAGCGGAAGCTCGTCTCGGCGGGGATCACGCGCGGCGTCGGGTTCGCGTAGATCGCGTCGGCGAAAAGATCGATCCGAGGCGCGAGCGCCGCGCGCTGCAGCTTCGCCTGCTGCCGCTCCGCGTCGAGGGCCGCGCTCATCGCGGCGACCTCCGGGCGCTGATCGAGCGCCTCCTTCCAGAGCTTCGGGAGCTCGCTCGCGGCGAACGGCTCGAGCTCGCGCGCGACGTCCTCGCCGATGGCGTACGTGATGGGCGCGACCGGCGCGACCGGCGATGTGACCGCCGTCGCCCCCGCGGTCCCCTCCGCGGCGGCCGCGTCGTGCATCATCGTGCGGAGCCGGTCGTCGGTGAGCGCGGCGAGGTTGCCGGCCCGCTCCACGGCGAGCGTCGCCGAGGCGACCGTCGCCTCGACGCGCGCGACGTCGGCGGGCGACGCCCGGGCCACCGACAGGTTCGCGCGCGCGTCGGCGAGGTGCGCCTTGGCCTGCGCGAGCGCCTCTTCGGCGACGATGACCTGCAAGCGCGCGCGGACCCAGCCGTAGTACGCGCGGTAGGCCTCGACGGTGATCTGCCGCTCGGTCGCCTTCACGCGCAGCGCCGCGAGCCGCTCGTTGGCCGCCGACGCCGCGAGCGCGGGCGGCAGTCGCAGGAGGTAGTCCGAGAGCGGCACGGTGAGCGTGCCCTGCACGAGCGCTTGCGAGGTCGGGATGTCGAACGCGATCGGGGCGTTCAGCAGCGGGCTGCCGGCGGGGACGAGCCCGGCGCCGACGGTGGGGGCGACCACGACCGTTCCGATCGGCGCGGCCTCGATGGGCGAAAGGCGCGTGTAGCGCGCCGTCACGCCCACGCTCGGCAGGAAGGTCTTCCAGACCTGGAGCGTGCCGGAGGCCGCGAGATCGACCTCGGCGAGCCGCGCCCGCACGTCGTGGCTCGAGCGTACCGCCGACGACGCCACGGTCGCCGCGATCAGGCCACCTGGGCGCGCGTTGACGGCCGCGAAGCGCGTCTCGAAGGCCGTGCGCGGCTCGGCGAGCTCGGACGCGGGCGCTCCGGCGAGCGCGAGGCCGCGCGCGAGCGGCGCGAGCAGCACGAGCGTCGAGAGCGTCGAGAGCAGCAGGGTCGGCACGCGCTTCATGGCTGGGCTCCGCGAGCCCGCCGCGGGATCGGCGTGGCGCGGCGGGCGCCGGTGCGCACGCCCCGCCGCGGAGGTGCGCGGGCTCGGAGGCGAAGCTAGGGCTCGCGTCTGCAGCGGGCCGCGCGATTCGCGTCGTCGTGCCGCTCCGCGGTACGGCGATCGGCCCGCGCCGCGAGCGCTCGGTCCGCTCGGTCCGCTCGGCGTCGCGTGACGGGGGCGTTCGCGGGAACGCGCGGACGGACGCGCTATGCTCCTCCTTCACCCTCTCCTTTCGCGGCTGCTTCGGCTTTCGGAGGCTTCATGCGCGCACGTCCGGCTTCGCTCGCGGTCTTCCCCTTGCTCTCTCTGCTCGTCGCCTGCAGCGGCGGAGACTTCGCGGTCGCGGGGACGCCCCCCGACGCGGCGGGCGGCGACGACGTCGGCGGGCAGGACACGTCGGTCGACGCGAGCCCCGACACGACGCTCGACGCGCCGGGCGATGCGACCGGCGATTCGATGCTCGATGCGCTGGCGGACACGGGCAGCGGCGACTCGATCACGGTGGCCGATGCGCTGCCGGACGCGAGTGGCGGCGACTCGATCGGCGTGACCGACGCGCAGCCGGACGCGACGGGCGGCGACGTGATCACGATCGGCGACGCGATCGTCGGAGACGTGATCTCGCCCGACGACGCGATCACGCTCGACGCGGTGACGTGCCCGCCGACCACCTCGCCGCTCGACGACGCTTGCATCGTCGCCGACGCGTACGGCGTGTTCGTGTCCAAGTCGCTCGGCGACGACACCACCGGCGACGGCTCGAAGATCCACCCGTTCCGGACCATCACCAAGGGGCTGCAGAGCGCCGCCGCGCTGACGGGGCGCGGCCGCGTGTTCGTGTGCAACGAGACGTTCAACGAGCAGGTGGTCGGGATCGACGGCGTCCAGCTCTACGGCGGGCTCGACTGCCTCGACGGCTGGAAGCAGAGCGCGACGCCGACCGCGCTCGCGCCGGCCGTGTCGCCGGCCATCGTCCTCCGGGGCTTCACCGTCGGCGCGCGCATCGAGAGCTTCGCGGTCACCGCGCCCGTCGCGGGCGACGTCGGCGCGAGCTCCGTCGCGCTGTTCGCGGCCAACGCGAAGAACGTCGCGCTGCGCGCGTGCTCGCTCACGGCGGGCGCGGGCGGTCGCGGGAGGGACGGCAAGGACGGCGCGGCCGGCGCGGCCGGCGCGGGCGGCAGCGACGGGGCGGCCGCGGGTTGCACGCTCACCAGCG
>CAIXWQ010001353.1 GCA_903923175.1 uncultured delta proteobacterium
GCACGCGCACACGGCCGCCGAGGCGCTGGCGTTCACCTCGTCCGAGCACCCGAGCCTCGTCTTCCTCGACGTCACCATCGGGCACGACGCGGGGATCGGCCTCGTGCACTTCCTGCCGACCGCGGCCCCGGAGCTCGCGGTCGTGGCGCTGGTGCCGGAGGAGACCGAGCGCGGGTTCAAGCTCGTGAAGCAGGCCGCGTCGCTCGGCGCCGCCCACGTGCTGCTCGGCGAGGTGACCGGCGACGACGTGCTGCGCGCGTTCGCGCGCGTCGTTCCGGGCGCCGCCCACCTCGCGAACGTGGTCTCTTCGCTGCCGAAGCGAGCCGCGAGCCTGCCGCCGCCGACCTCCGACGCGTCCTCGCACTTCGACGGCCTCGACGACCTCGACTCGATCGGCGCGCGCATCGCGACGCTCCTCGAGACCATCCCTTCGCGCGACGCGCGCACGCCGCTCCTCGCCTCGCTTTCGAGCGCGCTCGGCACCGCGGTCGCGCGCGAGCGCGAGGCCGGCTCGCCGATGAAGGATCCGACCACGTCGGCCTACTCCTTCTCGTATTTCGTCGACATCGCCGGGCGAGAGATCGACCTCGCGCGTCGCCACGGTCGCCGCTTCGCGCTCGCGAGCGTGGAGGTCGAGCCGGGGGCCACCGACGTCGCGCTCGACTCTCGCGCCGCGGTCGAGCTGGTGCTCGGCGCGGTGCGCGACACCGACGTGGTCGCGCGGGCCGACGAGCACGAGCTGCTGGTCCTGCTCCCCGAGACCAGCACCAAGGGGTCGCGCACGCTGCGGCGGCGCGTGCTCGATCGGCTCCAGAGCCAGCAGCGCTCCTCTTCGCAGCCGAAGCTCCCGCTGCGCGTCGGCGTCGCGAGCTTCCCGTTCGACGGCGAGGATCTCTCGCGCCTGCTCCGCATCGCGCGCCGCCGCGCCGAGCGCTGGGCGCCCTACGATCCGCAAGGGCCGCTCGCCGGGCTGCTCTCGACGTCGATCGAGTGGCTCGGCAACCCGCCCCTCGCGCTGCCGAAGCGGCTCGGCCCGTTCGTGCCGATCGATCTCCCGCTCCGCGAAGCGTGGTCGCTGCTCGAGACGCTGGCGCGCGAAGCGACGCGCGGCGGCGACGCCCTCATCGGCATGCACGCCCCCCATGACGGCACCGAGTCGGCGCTGGGGCTCGCGCAGGGGATCCGCGCCGCGACGCTCGACACCCTCGGCAGCGCGGCCTCGTCCGCCGGCGCCCCCTCGAGCGTGCGGCCGCCCGCCGACCGCGACGTGCTCTCGCTGCTGACCGGCCGCAGCACGCTCGCGAGCGCCGCGCCGTTCGACGGGCTCGAGGTCATCGGGATCCTCGCCGAGCACGCGTCCTACGGGCTGATCGGCCGCGTGACGGGCGGGCGCGTGCTGGCGCTGCAGACCCACGACCTCCCCATCATCGAGGCGCTCGTGCAGGGGCTCGAGCAGCCGACGCTCCGGCGCGGGCCGATCGCGCACGGCGCGCTCTCCTCGGCCGCCCCCACCAGCGCGCGGGCCTCGCGCAGCGACCCGAGCCAGCTTCGCCGGAAGAGCCACGCATGACCTCGCTGCCGCCCCGGGGCACCCCCACGACGCACCACTCGCACGCGGGCGAGGAGGTGCTCATCCGCTTCACCGACGTGAGGAAGCGCTTCGGCCCCAAGGTCGTCTACGACGGCCTCGACCTCGAGGTGCGCCGCGGCGAGACGGTCACCATCATGGGCGGCTCCGGGGTCGGCAAGAGCGTGATGCTCAAGCTCCTGATCGGGCTGCTGCGCTCGGATTCCGGCTCGATCCTGTTCGACGGGCTCGAGCTCACCAAGCTCAGCGATCGCAAGTACGGCGAGATCCGGCGGCGCATCGGCATGCTGTTCCAGAGCGCCGCGCTGTTCGACTCGCTCAACGTCGGCGAGAACGTCGCGTACGGCCTGCACGAGCACTTCCACCACTCGATGGACGGCGGCGAGATCCGTCAGCGCGTGGCGACGAGCCTCGAGCTCGTCGGGCTCCCCGGCGTCGAGGACATGATGCCCTCGGACCTCTCGGGCGGCATGCGCAAGCGCGTCGGGCTGGCGCGCACCATCGCGCTGCAGCCGGAGGTGATCCTCTACGACGAGCCGACCACCGGGCTCGATCCGATCAACACCGCGCGCATCAACAACCTCATCAACGGGATCTCCGACGCGCTGCAGTGCACGTCGCTGGTCGTGACCCACGACATGGGGACTGCGTTCGCGGTGAGCGACCGGCTCGCGTTCGTCTACAAGGGGCGCATCCTGCTCCACGGGCCGCCCGAGGTCTTCCGCACCTCGAACGATCCGCGGATCGAGAACTTCATCAAGGGGATCGCCCCGCACACCGAGGACGTCGCGACGCTCCTCGCGACCTCCGGTTGATGACCGTTCGCTGACGCGCGCGCGGCTCGTCGCGCGACGTCCGACCGCCTCGCCGCATCCAGTGCGAGCGCGGCCTTTTCCACAGGGCCTGCGCGGGTTACAAGGAACGCTCGGTGGCCGTCAAACGCGAGATCAAGGTCGGCGTCTTCGTCCTGTTCGGACTGGTCGTCGCCGGCATCATCATCTTCCTCGTCGGCGACGAGCGCGGCGTCTTCAACCGCCACATCGAGCTGCATACCCATTTCACCGACATCGCCGGCCTCAAGCCCGGCGCGCCGGTGCGCATGGGCGGCGTCGACGTCGGCGCGGTCAAGAGCGTCGGCTTCTCGAAGGACTCGAAAGACCGCGAGCTCCACGTCGTGTTCACGGTCGACGCCTCGGCGCAGAGCCGCGTGCGCGACGACTCGGTCGTCTCGATCACGAACAAGGGGCTGCTCGGCGACAAGATGCTGGAGATCTCGCAGGGGAGCGAGGGGCGCCCCGCCATCCCGGCCGGCGGCGAGATCCCCTCCAAGGCCCCCGACGATTTCGGCAAGTACGTCACCAAAGCGAGCGAGGTGCTCGACCTGACCAACGACGTGCTCAAGAACGTCAAGGCCGCGACCGGCACGCTGAGCGACGAGAAGGTCGCCGCCGATCTCAAGGCGAGCCTCGCCGCGACGCGCAAGATGCTCGAGGACGCGGCGGCGAGCGACGGGTTCGTCCACCGGCTGCTCACCGATCCGAAGATGGCCGACCACCTCGACGACACGTTCCTGTCGGGCGCGCGCGCGGCCAAGCAGTTCGAGCACGTCGCGGGCGACGTCCGCGGGCTGCTCGCCCAGGCCAAGGCGGGGCCCGGCTTCCTGCACGCGCTGCTCTACTCCAAGGATGGCGAGGCCCTCGTGGGCAACTTCGCCCGCACCAGCGACGAGCTCGCGACGACCATCAAGGAGGTGCGCACCGGCAAGGGCTTCCTCCACGAGTTCATCTACGGCGAGTCGGGCGGCGCGATGCAGAAGGATCTCGCCGCGATGGTGGCCGATCTGCGGCAGCTCGTCGCCGACATGCGCGCGGGCAAGGGGACGATCGGCGCGCTGCTCGTCGATCCGTCGATCTACGAGGATCTGAAGACCGTGCTCGGCAACGTCGACCGCAACCAGGTGCTCCGCGCGCTCGTCCGCTACACGATCAAGCAGGACGAGGGGAAGCCGGGCGTCGCCACGCAGCCCGTGCCCGCCCCGGCGAGCAGCAACAAGTGACGATCGCCGGAACGAACCCCGAGCGCGGCCTGCGCGTCGCGCTGGAGCTCGAGCCCTCGACCCAGCCGGGCGACGCCGCGTGCGCGCGCTATCGCGGCTTCGCGTACCTGCCGGGCGTCGAGGTGGCGGTCACGCTCGAGATCGACGTGGCGAGCGGCGAGTCGCGCCTGAAGTACGCCGCCCGCGGCGAGCCGTCCGATCCGCTCACCGCGAAGGACGCGTCGTTCGTCGAGCAGCTCGGAAAGCAGGCGTTCCGGCTCGCGACGGTGACGCCGCCCGACGACGGCGGCGGTCGCTGGCCCCGACGCATCCACCGCTGGCGCGGCCCGAAGTAGCGGCGCGCCCTGGCTGCACGAGGCCTCGCGATTCCGGGCGGCGGGCGCCTCTGTCGAGGGACGCGCACGGTCACGCCGTGGCTGCGGCTGCGCGTCTGCCCCCAGACCCCGGTCGAATCCTCGGGGCTACTGTCCGCCTTTGACGAACTTCTCGACGGGAAGCACGCGCTTCGCCTCGTCGATGGCGTGCTCGACGTCGGGCAGGACGCGCGAGTAGACGAGCTCGTACCAGGTATCGAGCGTCTTGGTCTTGTCGCCCGGATCGAAGACCGGCAGCTCGCGCTGCTCGATCTCGTCGTAGCCGACGGCCGTCACGTCGGGCTGCGCGAGCTCGCGGACGCGGTTCCAGAGCTGATCCGGCGTCTCGCGCGGGAAGTCGCTGCGCTGGCAGCGGAGGACGACGCGCAGCTCGAAGGCGCCGTCGGCGTGGCCGGCGCCGGCGGGGCGGACGGAGATCCCGGCGTCGAGGATCTGGTTCGGCCGCGGGCGCTCGGCGAGGTGGACGGCGTCAGGACGCGTCCGGAAGATCTCCAGCCCCGCCGCGACCAGCGTCTTCTTCAGGTCCTGAATCGAAGGCGTCTGCGAGGAGTTCATGCGGGTTTGCGGCCGGAGGCGCCGTCACTCCACGATCGTAGGTGCGTGCCCGACACGTCAAGCGAAACCTCGGTCGGCCTCCGCTCGACCCGCTCGCGCTCGGGAAAAAGCGCATGATCGTGGCGTGTTCCGTGATTGCAGAATGCACGTTGAAAGTCGACGCGGAGCGTCTTAGGGTTCCGGCCTGCGCGGTTTGGGCGCCCGCCGCATCCTGAACGAGCCGATCTTCCGGTCCAGATCCCCACAATCGACAATTGAAACCTGAAACGGGAGGCGAGATGGCGACTCCGAGCTCTCACGCGGGCGACGCCCGGACGACGACGACGGCCACGAGCAGCGAGCGTCGCGTCCCCGAACCGCGAGAGGCGCGTGAGATGCTGAAGAGCCACGCCCCCGCGACCGGCGCGTTCCTCGGAGAGGTGCCGGTGTCGTCGCCGGAGGACGTGCAGCGCGCGGTGGCGCGGGCGCGGCGCGCGCAGGAGGCGTGGGGGCTGCTGCCGGTCGCCGAGCGCGCCGAGCGGGTGCTCCGCTTCCGCAACGCGTTGATCGATCGCGCGGAGGAGATGGTCGACGTCATCTCGCGCGAGTGCGGCAAGCCGAAGCCCGACGCGCTGTTGCACGAGGTCGTCCCGGTCGCCGATCTCACGACCTACTACGCCAAGCGGGCGGAGCGCATCCTCGCGCCGCAGGAGATCGAGCTCCACCTGCTCAAGCACAAGCGCGCGTACGTGCATTACTCGCCGCGCGGCGTGGTGGGCGTGATCAGCCCGTGGAATTTCCCGTTCACGCTCTCGATGGGCGACGCGATCGCCGCGCTCATCGCCGGCAACGCCGTGGTGCTGAAGCCGAGCGAGGTCACGCCGCTCGTCTCGCAGAAGAGCAAGGAGATCTGGGACGCGACGGGGCTCCCGGAGGATCTCTTCCAGGTCGTCCACGGCTACGGCGGCACCGGCGCCGCGCTGATCGACGCGGGCGTGAACAAGATCGTGTTCACCGGCGGCGTGGCGACCGGCAAGCGCGTGGCGGCGATGTGCGGCGAGCGCCTGATCCCGTGCACGCTGGAGCTCGGGGGCAAGGCGCCGCTCATCGCGTGCGCCGACGCGGACGTGGAGCGCACCGCGCGCGCCATCGTGTTCGGCGGGTTCGTCAACAGCGGCCAGGTCTGCGTGTCGGTCGAGCGCGTCTACGCGCACGAGGCCATCCACGACCGCCTGCTCGAGCGCGTGGTCGGGCTCGTCGCCGAGCTGCGCCAGGGCGATCCCGACACGGGCACCGTCGACGTCGGGGCCATCACCTTCCCCAAGCAGCTCGAGATCGCCGAGGCCCACGTGCGCGACGCGCTCGGCAAGGGGGCCGAGCTGCGCGCCGGCGGCAAGCGCCGCGAAGGGCAGGGGATGTTCTTCGAGCCGACCATCCTCGCGAAGTGCGATCACCGGATGACGGTGATGACGCAGGAGATATTCGGCCCGCTGGTGGGCTTCATGAAGGTCGCGAGCGAGGAAGAGGCGATCGCGCACGCGAACGACTCGCACCTCGGGCTCAACGCGTACGTGTTCACCAAGGACCGCGATCGCGGCCGCCGCATCGCCGAGCGGGTCGTCGCCGGGAGCGTGGTCGTCAACGACGTGCTCGTGAACCACGCCGCGCCCGAGACGCCCTTCGGCGGCGTCAAGCAGTCCGGGCTCGGCCGCGTGCACGGCGAGCAGGCGCTCCGCGATTTCTGCGACGTGCGCCACGTGATGTACGACCGCTTCGCCTCGATGGAGCGCGAGCCGATCTGGTTCCCCTACTCGCCCGAGCTGCTCAAGTGGGCCCTCAAGGGGGCGAAGGCGATCTTCGGCGGCGGGTCGCTCGCGTCGAAGATCGGGGAGCTGTTCTAGGCCGTACGACCCAGTCGTAGTGCCCCGGTTCGAACCTCATCATCCGTCCAATCCGGAACGGCCTGCCGCTCGTCGGGGCTACGAGCTCCGAGCGTCGGCCATGGATTCCGTTCCGCGAGTGGGCCTATCGCGGCGAGCTCGGAGCTCGGAGCGGACGGAATCTCGCCGCTCCTCCGCGCCCGCGCCGTCTCCCTGAGCGTTGGCGCGAACCCTGGAGGCACGCTACCGCTGCCGCACGAAGTCGCCGACCGTCCGGATTCTCTCGCGACGTCGTCTGCCTGTTCGGCTTCAGCCCAGCGGGTTCGCGTAGATCGCGTCGACTCGGTCGACTCGGACAGGACCTCGACGATCGACGTCGGGTTGGTGACCGCGTCCTCATCGTCCCCGGCGCGCTCGAGCTTGCCGCACACGACGGTCACGTCGGGGTACGTCGAGCGTCCGGTCGCTAGGGCACGGCCGCCGTGCGGCCACGTCGCGACGACTTCGTCGTCGGCCATGACGGCTGCGGCAACGCGCACTCGGTGGACGTTCGTCAGCAGGCCGCGCCGGTGGTCCTCCATGATCACGAGAGGGACGAGCTCCTCGAGATTGCAGACTCGGCGACGACGTAGTCGATCCCCACAGGCCGAATTTCGACGCGACCAGGCCGGTCGGGGTTCGTCGTCTCGACCGTCCGCTTGCCAAACGGCGCGCCGGGTCGCGGCGGGAGCGGCGCGCAGGCGCCGCCAAGCGCGAGGAGGCCGAGCACGAGGAGCCGGGGCGAGCCTCGCATCCGCGTGGCGTACGGCCGGTCGCGTTCGGCGCACGAAGCGATCTCGAACGGCACGTTCGTGCAATAGTTCTCGCTTCCCTGGTGCTTGCGCCGCTCACGGCAGGTCTCGCGCCTGCGCTCGCCGAGGAGCTCTCTGCGGGCGGTCGCGAATTGGCGAGGGCGTTCCTGCATGAACCAAGGGGTCGGCGACCGCGAGGCGCACGATTGGCGCCCCGTCGTAGTCGAGCGGTCGGCGGTACGGCACTTTGAAGAGGGGGGAGTACCCACATGATCGATCGTCCGCGCGTGGCTGCCATTACGTTGACGCTGGCCGTGTTGGTTCCGAGCGTCGCGCGCGCAGCGACGTTCACCGTCACGAGCAGCGCGAACGCCGGAGCGGGATCGCTCCGCGCTGCGCTCACCTCTGCTGGCAGCGGGGACACGATCGTGTTCGACCCGTCGCTCGCGGGCGCGCTCATCAACCTCGTCACGCCCGACCCTCGCACGCTCGTCGGGGGCTCGCCGCTGATCCCGTTCGGCCCGACCGCGCTCGTCGTGGACCACGTCGACGTGACGATCGATGGCTCGAGCGCGCCTGGCGTGCAGATCGATGGCGCCAGCACCTGGCGCGTGTTCGTCGTGATCAACGGCGGCCACCTCACGTTGAGGAACGTGACCGTGCAGAACGGGCGCGCGCTCGGAGGCGCCGGGGGCGGCTACGGCGGCGGCGGCGCGGGAGGCTTCGGCGGGGGCGTGTTCGTCGCCGACGGGAGCGCTCTCTCGCTCGACGGCGTGACGATGTTGCAGAACCGAGCGCTCGGGGGCGCGGGCGCAGACGGCCGCGGTGCGGGCATCGCGGGCAACTGCGGGGGCGGAGGTGGAGGCCTAATCAACGCCGGCGCGCCGGCGGCGACGACGACGCTCTCCGGCGCAGGCGGCGATCCCAACGGTGGCACGGCGAGCGTAGACGTCGGCCACGCTGGCGGCGCCGGCGGGGGTGGGAGCGGCGGTTGCACCATCCTCGACGGAGGTGGGCATCCCCTGCTCGAGGCTGGCGGCAACGGCGGCTGGGGAGGCGGCGGTGGCGGTGGCGCGTTCTACGCGCCCGGGCTCGTCTACCGCTGGGACCCGGGCGGCGTCGGCGGATTCGGTGGAGGGGCCGGCGGAAACGGTTGCGCGGCCTCCATGACGACGGTGACGCAGCCAACGCCGAGCCTCGGCGTGTGGGGCGGCGGCGTCGGCGGCAGCTCGTACTGCGACACCATGACGTCCAACGATCACGGAGGCGGAGGCGGCGGAGGAGCGGGCCTCGGGGGGGCCGTCTTCGTGCGTGGCGGCACGCTCGACGTGGTGCGTTCCACGCTTGCGTCCAACCGTTCGCTCGGCGGCGCCGGCGGGGCGGGGAGGGCCGGCTCGGTCTTCGCGTCCACGAACGGCGGCCCCGGTGTCGGCACGGGCGCCGTGTTCCTGCTCGACGCGACGGCGACGATCCGCGAGTCGACGTTGGCCGGGAACGTCGGCGGGACGGTCTACGTGCTCCGCTCCTCCACAGCCACCGCCGCGTCGCTGACCATGGGCGACAGCGTGCTCGCGGGGTCGGCCGCGGACTGCGGAATCGAGGCTGGAGGCTGGTTCGCCTCGCTGGGCAACAATCTCATTCAGACCAACTCCACCGGAGCGAACGCGTGCACGCTCGGCGCGACGGATCGGGCGGGCGTCGACCCGCTGCTCGGCGCGCTCGCCGCGAATGGCGGCCCGACGACGACGATGCTCGCGAGCCCGTCGAGCCCGCTGCTCGGCGCCGGCGTGTGCGCGAGCGGCGACGTCGATCAGCGCGGCCGACTGCGCAGCGCCGCGCCCGCGTGCGACATCGGCGCGGTGGAGCTCGATCGCGCGACGGTGACCTTGGTGCGTGCGGGCAGCGGCAGCGGCACCGTGACGAGCGACGTGCTCGGCATCTCGTGCGGCGTAACCTGCACGAGCACGCGCGCACCGACGCCTGTCGCGATGAGCCTCACGGCGACGCCAGCGACGGGCTCGACGTTCACCGGCTACAGCGGCGGCGGCTGCGGCACGGGCGCGACGTGCGCAGTGGTGGCGAGCGGAAACACGAGCATCACGGCGACCTTCGACTTGGTGGCGGCCGACGCGGGCGTCGATGGCGCCATGATGGACGGCGGCGTGCCCGACGCCGCGGTGGCGGACTCGAGCTTCGCGGATGCCACCACGGGTGACGCGGACGCGTCGGAGGCGGGAGCCGGAGATGCGGCCGTGCCCCCCGACGGCCTGGCCGATGCCCCCGTGGATGCGCCTACCGACGTCGGCCTCGACGCCACCGGCAACGACGCGGTCCCCGTCGGAGACTCGACGATCACGGGCACGGCGCAGTCGTGCAAGGTCGGCGCGGACTGCGCGTCTGGCTTCTGCGTGAGCGGTGTCTGCTGCGACTCGGCGTGCGATCAGCCGTGCCTCTCGTGCACGAGCGCGTCTTCCCCCGGACGCTGCACGCCGGTGGCGCTCGGCCTCGATCCCAAGGGCGACTGCGCGAAGGGCGGGCAGTGCCTGCAGACGTGCAACGGCGCCGGCGCGTGCGTGACCGCCTTCGCCGGCGTGCAGTGCCAGCCGAGCCAGTGCACGGGCGCCTCGACTGGGCAGGGCCCCGCGTACTGCGCCGCCCTCGGCGGCCCGTGCAAGACCGAGGCGACCGTAGCGTTCGAATGCGCGCCTTACGCCTGCTCGGCCCCCTTCGGCGCATGCCTCGGCGCGTGCAAGACGACCGACGACTGTGCGCCGGGTGACATCTGCGACCAGAGTCAGTGCGTTGCCCCACCGCCCGACGGCGGCGGTGGCGGGTGCTCGACCGGCCAGCCGGCGCGCGGGGCATTCGCCGGCGCCGCGTCCGTCGCGCTCCTCGCCTTGGCCCTGCGCGCGCGCCGAAGGCGCTGAGTTGCCAGCACGATGTTCCACTCGGCGACCGACGACGTCTACTGCTGCGGCGCGAACACGGTCGACGCGGGAGGCGATGGGGACGGCGCGGACGGCGTGCCCGGCGATGGGTGAGCCTCGGGCCGCTCGGTGCGGGGGCTGGGAAGCGCCAGCCGTACCTCGCGGATTCCAGCGCTGCCGGGTGACGTAACAAGGCGAGCACGCAGCTCGAATCGGACGGAATCTCGCCGCTCCTCCACGCCCGCGTCGTCCTCTCTGAGACGCCGTCGATCCGCATGCGGATGGTCGACTCCTCGCGGTGCGGCTCGACGTGGATGTCGCTGGCGCGCTGCTCGAAGGCGTAGTGGAGCAGGTACTCGACGGCGGCGACGATCGGCTGCGAGGAGGCCTCGAGGGCGTCGAGGCCA
>CAIXWQ010001354.1 GCA_903923175.1 uncultured delta proteobacterium
CACGAGGCGCCCGAGCTCGCGCCCCTCGCGGAACCAGGCGACGTCGCCCGAGGCCACCAGCGCGCCGATTTCGCCGGCGCGCGCGACGTAGCGGAGCCGTAGCTGGCCGAGGCCGTCCTCCGACCAGAGCGCGTCGCGCGATGCCGCGAGGACGCGCCCGCGCGCGTCGACCGCGACGCTCTCGGCGCCGGGGAGCGCGTAGCGGACGTCGGTGGCGTGCTCGAGATCGATCACGCGCAGCGTCGCGTCGGCCCCCGCGGCGACCGGCGGCGAGAGCAGCGCGAGGCGTCCGCCGCCCGCGGCCAGCGCCCGCACCGGGCCGTAGTCGTAGAACGCGACGCGCGCGCCGTCTGCGAGCGCGAGCGTGGTGCCGTCGCCCGGCGCGCTGGTCTTGCCCGGCCTCGCGAGCACGAAGGCCACGCGCCGCTCGCCGGCCCACGCCACGGCGACTACGGTGTCGGCCTGGATGGCGTAGCGATCGCCGATCGGCTCGAGGCGGCTGCGCGCCCGCACGCGCAGGACGCGCCCGTCGCCGTCGACGCCGACCATCCAGCTGCCGTCGCCGTCGGCCGCGGCGATCGTCGTGCCGCCGCGCCAGCGCGTGACGCGCCCGTCGGTCGCGACCGGTACGCCGCCCGCGAGCACGACCGCGCCCGCGTCGCCGAAGACCACCACCGCCTCGCCGTCGTCGACCACCGCGGCCGCGCGCCCGAGCGGCGCGTGCGCGGGGTTCCAGTCGACGTCGACCAGCTCGAGCGCGCCGACCTGGTCGCTCCCCCGCGCGTAGCGGGCGCGCGGGGCGCAGCCGGCGAGCGTGAGCGGCGCCGCGGCCAGCGTGCCCGCGAGCAGCGCGAGGGGCGCGAGCCTTCGGAGCCGTGGGAGCGCGCGCGCGCTCATGCGCGCAGCAGCTCCGGCACGACCTCGCCGTCGCGCAGGTAGGCGCGCGGGTTCGCGCCGAACGCCGAGACGAAGGTCGCGAGCAGATCGGGCGGCGCGATCGCGCGCGTGCCGTCCTGGAACTTGCGCGCCGCCGCGGGGAGCAGCTGCGCCGCGTCGCTCTTGCCGAAGACGAAGTTGCCCTTGAAGCGCGGCGAGATGACCACCGCCGAGCCGGTCGGGTAGTGGTCGCGCCCGCCGGCGAGGTTGATCTGCGGCGTGCGGCAGAAGTCGCTCACGACGAGGACGTGCGTGCGATCGGCGAGCTTCTCGCCCGCGCGCGTCGGGTGCGGCGTGCGATCGAGGATCTGCAAGAAGGCCGCGAGCAGGTCGAACATCTCCTGCTGCAGGCGCGCCTGCTGGCGGTAGTTGGAGGCGTGCGTGTCGAAGCCGGTGAACGCGAGACTGGTGCAGCGCACGAGGTTTCGGCGCATCGCCTCGGCCGCGAACGACAGCCCGAGTGCGCGCGCGCCGTGCAGCTTCGCCTTGCCGTCGAGCTCCGGGTACGCCTTCTTGAGCGCCGCCGGCGAGAGCGCCTCCTCGAGCTTCTCGCCGAGCATGCGCCGCACGCCCTCGTACTGCAGCGCCATCCCTTCGAACACCTCGGCGTCGTCGGCCTTGGCCGCGAGCTCGCGCGCCTCGTCGGCGAGCGCCTTGCCGATCGCGTCGCGGTCGCCGCTCGTCTGGTAGAAGGTCGGCCGGTGCAGGATGCGCGTGAGCGTGCCGACCTGCCCGATGCGCAGCGGCACCACGCGTCGATCGAGCGCGTCGCCCACGTAGAACGACGGGAAATCGAGCGAGATGGTCGGCATCAGCTGCTCGCGGCTGAGCTCGTTCGCCATCATCGTGTCGACGCTCGACGCCGGCGCGCGGCCGCCGACCAGGTGCCGACCGGTCGAGGCGTACGCCGCGCCGTCGGGGTGGCTCACGGTGTTCATCGCGAGCCCGTTCACCAGGCAGATCCGATCGGCGTGATCGACGAGCCCGCCGATGCCGGGGCCGAACGGGATGGCGCACCCCTTCGGCTGCACGATCTGGAACGACTTCACGTCGCCGTCGAACGGCGCGTCGACCCAGAGGCGCAGGTCGCGCACGTCGGTGTTGTCGGTGGTCGCCGGATCGACGAGCCCGCGCTTCTCGTTGCGCGGATCGGCGAAGAGCGTGACGTCCCAGCCGCCGGCGGCGTGCACGAAGACGAAGAAGTCGTCCTTCGCGCTGGCGGCGACGGGCGCGGTCGTCGCGGCGAGCGCCCGGAGCACCGGGCTCGCCTGCGAGGCCGCGAGGGCGCCGAGCGAGCCGCCGGCGAGGAGCTGGAGAAACGTGCGTCGTCCGTGGGCGTCCATGGCTTGCTCGCTCGCGCTAGTACAGCTGGAATTCCGGGTGTCGGATGAGCCCTTCGCACACCGCGGACCAGCCCGCTTGCTCGGGCGTGAAGCGCGATTTCGGCGCGTCCTTGGCGGCGTGCCGCGCGACGACGTCCTGGTAGAGCGAGAGGAAGCGCCCGGTGCGATCGGTCGGCGCGAGGCTCGCCGGGTAGCCGAGGAAGGTTCGGTGGAGCACGTCGAAGCGCGGCTCGAAGCTCGCGCGCTCGAGCTTCGTGCCCGGGCTCGGCGCCTCGAACGCGAAGATCACCCGCGCCTCGAGCGGCGGCGGCCCGGGCGGCGTGCCGCCCTTGGGCCCTTGGAGATCGTGCTCGACGGCGCGCGCGCAGAGCGCCTCGCCGAGCCGCTCGAACGTCGCGAGCATCGTCGCGTTGGTCTGCGTGCCGCGCGGCAGATCGAACCGATGATCGGGCAGGCCGATCGCCGAGGCGTAGGTCGCCCAGTCGTCGAAGATCTGCGCTCCGTCCGCGCCGCGCAGGCGCGCCTGGGCGTCGAGCGGCGCGAGCCCGCCGAAGAGCTGGAGGTACGTGCGAAGCCACGCCTCGGCCGGCACCAGCCGCGGCTCCTCCTTGGGCGCCGAGTCCTGCGCGATCGAGGCGCGGGGCGCGATCGCAGGCGCGGCGGTCGGCGCGACGAGCTCCGGCGGGCGCGCGCCGCAGGACGAAGCGCCGCTCGCGAGCAACGCTGCCCCCGCGGCGATCGCGAGCAGCAGGAGCGGCGAGGTCCGTCGGGCGCGGGCGTCGCGCTTCGTCTCGGGGGCGCTCATCGCGCGCCTCCGCCCGCCGTCGCGCCGCGCTCCGAGCGGAGCAGCGTCGAGCTCCAGGGCGACGCGTCGAGATAGCGCGGCGATTTGACCAGCGCGCGCACCAGCGCCCGCATGCGGTAGCCGCTCGCGACGAACGTCTCGCGCAACGAGGTCGCGAGCGCGGCGTCGTCGGAGGTGAGCGCGCGCCCGAGGAACGCCGAGCTCACGCGCTCGACCGCGCAGGTCGCGAAATCAGGGCTGGCGGCGAGCTCCGCGCCGGCGCCCGCGGGGCCCTCGTCGACGTGCGCGCGCGCGGCGTACGCGCCGCGCAACGTGCCGTGGGCGTCGTCGGAGAAGGCCGGGTCGTAGAACGGCGCGCAGAAGCCGGCCGCCTTGCCCTGCGCGTTCTTCTTGCAGAGCGGGCTGTCGACCGGGAAGCTCGCCGGCGGCAGGAAGCTCCAGTCGGTCTCCGGCACCCGCGCGAAGTACGCGGCGAGCGGCTCGAGCGTGGCGTGGCAGGTCGAGCAGCCGGCGCGCTTGGTGAGATCGGGCTCGTCCGAGGGGGTGAGCTCGACGCCCGCGGCGAGGAACGACTTGCAGAGGAACGCCTGGTAGACCGCCGCCCCGCGCGCGCGGCGCGAGGCGTACTTGGTCAGGAACACCGGCATCGTGAGCACGCCGGCGGCGCGCGGGCCGCGGTCCTCGACGCGGTCCCAGCGGTCGAGGTCGTTCACGAGGAGATCCTTCGGTAGCCGCGCGGGATCGAAGAGCGGCTCCCCCTCGTCGACGAGCCCGAACGGCCGGCGCGTCTGCGGCGGCGTGCTCGACGTCGGCGCTTGGTAGAACTGCGCCAGCGGTCCGTTCACGAAGGTGCGCCGCGCGGTCACGACGTCGCGAAAATCGCGGTCATTCGCGAGCACGTCCTCGAGGAACCGCACGGCCTCCTGCGTCCACCAGAAGCGACGCCACGCGGAGAGCGTCTGCGGGCCCGCGTTGAGCGGCCGATCGAGTCCGAGCGGCGCGCTGTCGGGGAGCGCGAAGGCGCGGCCGTCGGCGGTGTTGGCGTCGCTCGGAAGGCAGCGCTCCAGCCCGACGCCGCAGCCGCACTCGCTCGAGAGCGTATGCGCGGCCTGCGAGGTGCACGCGATCGGCTCGGCCTTGTGCTGGACCGCGTACCCGTCGTCGAGCGGCAGCGGCCGCAGGCGATCGAAGGGCGGCGGCCCGGGGGCGCGCTTGCGGCCCGTGAGCAGCAGCCTGCCGGTCGCGCCCGACTGCGCCTCCTCGCGGCAGACGCGGACCGCGCTGGCGGGCTTGCCGTCGGGGCCGTTCAGGAGCGCAGGGAGCGGCTGGTAGCGCGCGCTCGCCGTCTTCCACGCGTCGCCGTAGCGCAGCACCGGATCGCCCGCGCGGTAGTCGCCGTAGAGCCACCACGGCTTCACCTCGACGGTGTTCGCGTCGAGGACCTTCTGCGTCACCTCGATCGGCTCGCCGGTCGGCACGCGATCGGCGGCCGGCACCTGCAGCCCCGACTCGCCCTTGGTGAGGCAGAACTCGCCGTCGGTCGCCTCGCGCGCCCTTCGCTGGTTGAGCCGGTAGTAGACGAAGAGCGCCGCGCCGCCCGGCCCTTTGAGCTGAACGCGCCGCAGCGTGGTCGCCTGCGGCGTGACGGTGAAGGCGGGCGATACCTCGAGCCGCAGCGCGTCCATGTACACGCGCAGCAGCCGGTCGACGACGCCGCGCTCGCCGAGCCGCGCGTCGATCCAGCGATCGAGATCGAAGCCCGCGCGCTCGAGCTCCTGGATCTCGGCGCGCGTCGGCATGCGACCGACCAGATCGATCGAGAGCGCGCGGAAGCGGCGGTACTCCTCGAGCGTCCGCGCCGGGGCGGGCGTCGCCGCGGCGACGTTTGCTGCGGGGCTCGGCGGCGCGCCGACGAAGGTCCCTGCGGCGGCGTGGCTCGCCAGCGCGAACGGCGCGAGCGCGAGCGGCAGCGCGGCGAGGCCACGGAAGGGGCGGCGAGGGGAGCGAGGACGGGGCACGCAGCGGCTCCTGCGGGACGGCGCGGGGGAGGGAGGAAGCGGCGGCGCGTGCGTGAGGCGTGCGCGCGAGCCTTGGACGAGCAGAGAACGCCGATCATTCGACGGCGCTTCGCGTTCGCGCATCAGGATGGCGAAAGATCGACGGGCGCGCGGCCCGGGCTCACGGCCCGCGGTAGCGGCGTCGCCCCCACTCGCTGAGCACCATGCCCGCCGCGATCGCCACCGGGAACGACTGGTTCACGCCGTACATCGGGATCGCCACGGTAGCCTGCGCGCGCTCGAGCACGCGGTCGGGGAGGCCGAAGCGCTCGCTGCCGAAGACGAGCACCACGTCGCGCGGCCAGCGTTCGACGTCGAAGAGCCCGACCGTGGCGCGCTCGCGCTCGAGGGCCCACAGCGGCCGGTCGCCGACGTGGGCGATGAAGGCGTCGTCGTCGGCGCAGCGCACGATCGTCTCGTACTTCTGCATGCCCATGCTCGCCTTCTCGTACCAGGGCTCGTCGCCGACGATGATGATCTCCCGCACGAGGAAGCTGTGCGCGACGCGGATCATCGCGCCGACGGCGAACGCGTTGCCGAAGGCGTACACGGCGACCGAGAGCTCGTTGCGCAGCGGCGCGAGCAGGCGCCTAACCTCGTCGGGCGCGTATCCGAGCTCGGGGCGTAGCGCCATCGGCGGCATTATGCCCGAGCGCGTCGCGGTTTCGTCCGCTCGCGTCGGAGCGCGCGCCGCTCGTCCGTCTCGCGTCGCGGCGCGCGGCAGGACCACGCGAGTTCCGTGCCTTCTCGCCGCCGAAAGTCGCGTGGTTACGCTCTCTCGGATGAGGCCCTCTTCCGCGGTTTCGTCGCTGTTGTTCTTTCTCTCGGCGGGCGCCGGCCTGCTGCTCGGCCTGGCGCTCTTCACGCAGTCGAAGGATCCGCTCTCCTTCGCCACGCCAATCGGCGTCGGGCTGCTGGTGGGCGTGCTCCTCGCCGCGAGCGTCAAGGTCGTCGCCCAGTGGGAGCGCATGATCGTGCTGCGCCTCGGCAAGCTGCAGGGGGTCGCGGAGCCGGGGCTGCGGCTGCTGATCCCGATCATCGACACGCCGATCTTCGTCGAGATGCGCGTGCAGACCGTCGACGTCGCGCGTCAGCAGGCCATCACCCAGGACAACGTCCCGGTGCTCGTGAACGGCGTCATCTTCTTCCGCGTCGCCGACGCCGCGACCGCCGCGCTCAAGGTCGAGAGCTACCGCACCGCCATCTTCCGGCTGGCGCAGGCCACGCTGCGCGACGTCGTCGGCAAGCTCTCGCTCGACGAGCTGCTATCGCACCAGGAGCGCCTCGAGGCCGAGGTCGCGCGCAGCGTGGAGATGGCCGGCAGCCAGTGGGGCGTGCACGTCGAGGCCATCAAGCTCGAGGACATCGACGTGCCCGAGGAGCTCAAGAAGATGATGTCGCGCCAGGCGTCGTCGGAGCGCGAGAAGCGCGCGACGATCATCAAGGCCGAGGGCGATCGGCAGGCGGCGACGGCGCTGGCCGAGGCCGCGGCGACCATGGCCGCGAGCCCGGGCGCGATGCAGCTGCGCGTGCTGCAGTCGGTCGATGGCCTCGGGCCGAGCGCGTCCAACACGGTCGTGCTCGCGCTGCCGATCGAGGTGCTGGAGGCGCTCAAGGCCGTGGGCGGCCGGCGCGCGCTCCCCGAGGCGCCGATCACGAGCGGGTGAGCCGTTCGATCAGAGCCACCCCTCGGGGAAGCTCATCACGTCGCCGATCTCCTCGGCGTCGAGCGCCATCGCGACGAGGCGGTCGACGCCGAGCGCGTTGCCGGCGCTCGGCGGCATCCCCTCCTCGAGCGACGCGAGGAATCGCTCGTCGAGCGGGTACACCGGCAGCCCCGCCGCCCGCCGCGCCGCCTGATCGGCGAGCAGGCGGGCGCGCTGCTCGTGCGGATCGACCAGCTCGCCGAAGCCGTTGCACAGCTCCACGCCGCCCACGAACACTTCGAACCGCTCGGCGACCCGCGGATCGTCGGGGCGCTTGCGGGCGAGCGAGGCCTGCGTGACGGGGTAGTCGCAGAGCACCACCGGCGGCCCCTCGGCGAGCGCGGGCTCGACCTCGTCGACCAGCACGCGGAAGAAGCGCTCCTCGTCGGCCGCGCTCCCCGAGAGCGCGAGCGCGAGCGCCTGCTCCTCGCGCATCCCGCCGTGGCGCGCGAACGCGCGCGCGATCGGCAGCCGCTCGAACGGCGGCGTGACGTCGATCGCGCGCTTGCCCCGCGCGGTGCGCGCGTGGAGGACGGGCAGGGGGCCGCCCGGGCTCGCGGCATGCGCCGCACGCGCGATGGTCGCGATCAGCGCCTCCGTCTCGGCGATCATCGCTTCGACCCCCGCGTACGCGCGATACCACTCGAGCATCGTGAATTCGGGGTTGTGGCGCGCGCCGCGCTCGCCCCGCCGAAAGCAGCGCGCCAGCTGGAACACGCGCGGCATGCCGCCCGCGAGCAGCCGCTTCATCTGGTACTCGGGGCTCGTGATCAGGAAGCGCGGCTCGTCGCGCGGGTCGCGCGGGTCGCGCGTCTCGAGCGCGAACGCGTCGAGGTGGAGATCGAGCCCGGGCGAGGGGACGGCCAGCGGCGTCTCGACCTCCAGGAAGCCGCGCGCCGTGAAGAACGCGCGCACCTCGGCGATCAGCGCGGCCCGCCTCGCGAGGCGGTCTCCGCGGGCGCGCTGGCGCAGCCGCGCCGTCTCGCCGTTCGCGTCGGTGTGTGGACGCACGTCGCGCCCGACGACCTCGAGGCCGCGCGCGGCGCATCGCTCGTCGAGCGTCGCGACGACCAGCTCGCCCACCGCCACTTCGTCGGCGCAAGCGCGCGCGAGGCGCACGACGGCGAAGGCGTCGGCGAGGGAGATCGCGTCGGAGCCGACCTCGACCACCCGGCCGCCGATCCGGGCGCCCGCGAGGACGCCGTCGCTCGGCGCGCGAACCTCGTCGGGGGCGCTCACGGCGTCGTCGAGCGGGGCACGCCCGCGAAGTCCGCGGGCACCACCAGCGAGTACGCGCCGCTCTCGTCGGTCTGCGTCTCCGCGATCGCGACGGCGCGGGCGTTGGTGTAGCTGCAGGTCGAAGGGTCGCTCTTCGCGCCGGTACCGAGCAGCACCGCGCGTGCGCGCACCGTCGCGTGCGAGACCGGATCGCCGTTCGGATCGCGCACGACGCCCGACAGCCGCACCGGCGACGCGACGGTGAGCGAGCCGAGCGCGAGGTGCGGGTTGCTGGTGGTCGGCTGCGGTACGTCGACCAGCGGCAGCAGCAGCCACGGATACCCCGAGGCCTCCGGGACGCGCGCGACGAAGTCGTAGCTGCCGCGATCGAGCGAGAGTGAGAAGTTGCGGGTGTAGTCGGCCGCGCCGGCGTCCTTCGCCAGCGCGAAAGGGGAGCTCTGGCTGCGGTTCGGCAGCGCACCCGCCGACGTGTCGAGCATCGCGAGCGCGTCGATGGTGCCGATCTTGAAGGAGGCGCCGCCCGGCGCGATCACCAGGCCCTGCACCGGCGCCTTCGGCGGGACCGTGATCGTCGCGATCGACTGGTTGCGCGCGAGCGTGAGCTCGGCGGCCCACACGGCGTAGGCCGACGCGACGTCCGGCACCGCGACCGCGTGGTACGTCCCGGCGGGGGCCTCGACGAAGTACTTCCCCGACGTCGAGTCGGCCTCGGTGTTCACGACGAAGAAGGGGGTGCCGAATTTCGCGCCGTTCGGCATCACCAGCGCGGTGCTTCGGAGCACGACCGACGCCGCGACCGGCGTCGACGAGACGATCGCCCGCACGTCGCCGAACGCGCTCACCGTGGTGACCTTCGAGGCGCGCTGCACGGCCACCGTCCCCGACGAGCCGCCGTCGACGCTGAGCCCGGCGAACTCGACGTCGTAGCTGGGCTGCACCCTCGCGGGCGTCACCGTGCCGCAGGCGGCCTTCGAGGGGGCGATGCGCAGCGTGTAGTCGTGCGTGAGCGGATCGTTCGGATCGCGCGCGACGGCCGGCGCCAACGTGAGCGTCGCGGTCGACTCGTGGCCGCAGGTGCGCGCGACCGTCGAGACCACGTTCCCCGTGCTCTTGGCGACGAGCGAGAGCTCGCGCGCCTCGGTCGGATCGCTGGCGCCGAGGGCGACCAGCGGCGTCGCCGTCTCGTCGACCAGGTTCACCGCGAACTGCGGCAGCGACGTCTGGTAGCTCACGACGAGCTTCTGCGCGCCCGAGCCGAACGTGCGCGTACCGAGCGGGTAGGGGGGGATCTGCTCGATCGCGCAGTCGTCGGTCGGCGCGACGTAGACGTCGTAGGTCCCGGGCGGCACCGACAGCGACACGCCATCGGGGGTCGTCTCCGTGGGGGCCCCTTGCACCTCGAACGTGCCCGGCGCGGCGCCCGGAATCGCGCCCGCGCGCACGAGGCGCAGCGAGGCGCCGAGCGGCTTGCCGTTCGTGCACGTCACCGCGGTCGCCTCGATTCGCGCGAACACGATCGCCGGCGCCGGGAGGTCCAGGTTGCGCTCGCCGCCGCTCTGCTCGCCGATGCAGTGCGCGAACGTCGTGTTGGGGGCGAAGTGCGCCGTGGTCGGCGGCGTGATCTCGAGGAAGAACGGGTAGCTCGTCTTCGCCGCGACGCACGCCCCGTCGACGCAGCTCGCGCCCGCCGCGCAGGCGTCGCTGCACGCGTTGGTGGGGCCGACGTAGCCGGCGCCCTCGAGCGCGCTGACGCTGCAGCCGGCGCTCGCCGAAGCGGCGAGGAGCAGCGCGGTCGCGAGGCCTCGGAGCGCCCGCGGCGGACGCTCGACGCGCGACTCGCGCTTCGCGTGCTTCGCGTCGTTCACGCTCATTGCGGGCAGCTCGCGAGCGTCGAGGAGCTCCCGCTGGCGCCGTCTTTGACGTCGACGAACCACACGATGTACGCGAGATCGCCCTGCGTCTGCGGCGTGCGGAACTCGGTGGCGAGGAACGCCGTCGTAGCGAGCAGCTCGACGCGGTGGCACCCGGGCGCGACGTTCAGGAACGGCACGTGGAACGTCGTCGAGCGCGTCGTGTCGCCCGTCGGATCGATCACGCCGAACTTGAAGATGTTGCCGTCGAGGAAATAGCGCGCCGCGTAGGTCTTCGTGACCGCGCAGGAGCGCAGCGCCACCGTCCCGACGAACTCGGCCGTCGGGTCGTTCGCGAAGATCGTCTTCGGCACGTTGACGGGCGGATCCGCCTCGCTCGGGATGAACGACGGCGGGCAGTCGGGCTGATCGTTGTAGCTCGGCGCCGTGGTCACCACGCACCCCGGGAGGAGCGCGCAGGTGACGATCGCGAGCGTGCTCTTCACGACGAGCCAGCCAAGCAAGCGCTGTGCGCGCGCCGCCACGACCGCGCGGGCGGCGGGTGAGGAGGCTCGGTTCGTGGGGGAGCGCCGTGACATCGATGTCGCGGATCAGCGAGGGAGGCGGGTGCCCGGGGGCGTGGGCGTCTGACGGCGACCGGCGGTGGCCGTCGGCAGGCGCCACCGAGCCTCGGCGAACTCGGGGCTGGTCGCCAGTCGCACGAGATCCGCCACGGCGCCGCTCTGGGCGCACACGCGCGCGAGGGTGCTCGCGTCGGGGGTGGCGAGGATCGCGCCGTGCCCGGTCTCCTCGAGCGTGAGTCGCACGGCGGTCGCGAGATCGCCGGACAGGTACAGGCCGGCGCGCCGCGCGACTTGCCGGCCGCCGTCGAGCGCCGCCTCGAAGGACGGCGGCGTCTGACCGAGCAGCTCGCCCAGCCGTCGTTGCGGCCCGCGCGGGATCGATTGCCAGAGGAGGGCCGCCAGCCGGCCGACCTCGGGCGCGACCCCCCGGCCGAACTCGGGCGGTCCGAACGCGGAGAGGAGCGCCTGCCACGTCGCGCGCGCCTGCGGTTCTTGCTGCGCGAGCAGCAGGCCCTGCGCGGGGTGCGCGGCCAACAGCCCCGCGCCCAGCAGGTAGCGGACCTCGGGCGTGTCCTCGCGGCAGTCGCCGCCGAGCACGACGGAGGGCGGCTGCAAGAGCACCGCTTCGACGTCGCGTCCGCGGCGCGGGCGGACGTAGACGGGGGTGCGCCCGAGCCCGAGCAGCCGCTCGGCCACGGCGATGAGGCGGCCGATCGGGTGCGTCGCGATCGGCGGCACGCGGTCGCTCGCCTGCAGCGAGTAGGCGGAGAAGTCGTGCCGGAACACCGACGCCGCGTGCTCGATGGCGAGCTTCACCGCCTCGGCGGCCACCGGGTTCGCGCGGCGCTCCAGCAGCGGCACGATCAGCTCGGGCCGATCGAGCTGCGCCTCGAGCGGAGGCGGCGGCACGGGGCCCGCGACGGAGTCGAACGAGCGTCGGACGTGGTCGATCGCGCGCGCGAAGACGTGGTCGCGGCCGAGCAGCGCCGCCGCGTGGAGGTGATCGAGCAGCCCGCGATCGCCGGGGACGAGGAACGCCTGCCGCCGGCGCACGAGCAGCACGTCGGCGGCGCGCCCGGGAAGCAGCGCGAGGATCTCGGCGGCGGCGTCGCCCGCGGCCACGTCGCCGAGCTCCAGCGCGGCGATGAAGTGCCGGGTCGCGTCGTCGTCGCGACCGGACGCGTGCAGGGTCTCGCCGAGCGTCACCAGCGCGTGGATGCGCGCGTCGACCGGCGCGGCCGCGTCGAGCGCGATGCGATCGAGCTGGGCGAGATCGATCGGCATCGCCTCGAGCATCGGCGCCGGGATGCTCGGCACCGCGACGTGCGCGTCGGACGAAGGCTGCGCGGCGGCGTCGCCCGGATCGGTCGTGGGCGGGGCCGGGGGCGCGGCCTCGGGGGTCGGCGCCTGCTCCGCGCGCTGCGCCGTCGGCGGCGTCGGCGTCTGGACGTGCACCGCGGCGAACTGCTGCGACGAGGACTTGCGGCGCGGGAGCAGGTCGGCCGGCGGCGGCTCGGAGACCGCGCGCGCCTGGAGGTTCGCGCTGCTCCCGCGGCGAGGCGGGGGCGGCGCTTCGCCCACCGGCAGCCCCGCGCGCCGCTGTGCCTCGGCCCAGGCGCGCTCGAATTCGCTCCCCGCGGCGGTGGTCTGCCCCACGCTGTCGCGCAGCGACGGCGGAGGCTGCGGCGGCAGGGACGTGCGCTCGTTCGCCGAGTCGATCTCCGCGAGCTCGGCTTCGAGCGTCGCGGCGAGCGGGCTCCCCGCCTCCGCGGCCTCGAGCGCGCGCTTCATCGCTTCGATGGCGCCGAGCGGATCGGCCGCGCGGAGCATGCGCGCCTGCTCGGCCAGCGCCTGCGCGCGCACGTTGCCCGTCGACTCCGCGGCCAGGCGCTGGAGCGCGTCGAGCGTCGCCGTGGCGTCGCCGCGGGCCCGCGCGAGCTCGACGGCGCGCCGACGCGCGTCGATGCGGCAGGCTGGATCGCGCGCGGCGAGCTCGAGGAACGTCCCCGCGCGCGCCGGATCGTTGCAGCGCGCGGCGGCCTCGGCGGCGCGTAGGGCGGTCGGCCCGACGGCGCGCACGCCCTTCAGATCGCCCCCGAACGCGCGCTCGAACGCGACGCTGGCCGGCGCGAAGCTCCACTCCGCGGCGAGGCGCTCGGCGAGGGCGAGCTGCACCAGCGGCTGCGCGCGGACCTCCTCCGCCCAGCCGTGCAGGTCGCGGTAGCCCGCGCCGATGCCATCGCGTCGATCGAGGATCTCGGCGCGCCCGAAGGCGACCAGCGCGAGCAGCTCGGGCGCCTCTTGCGCGCCGTGCGGCACGCGGCCGAGCAGCGAGAGCAGCTCCTCGTCGTAGCTGCGCGCCTCGCCGGGCGCGCGCCCCGAGACGGTGCCGAACTCGAGCTCCACGAGCAGCGCGAGGACCGACGCGTCGCTCGGCGTCGCGCGCGCGGCCATCCACGCGAGATCGCGCGCCCGCGAGGCTTCGCCGAGCGAGAGCAGCGCGCGCGCGGCCGTCGCGCCGTTGGCCGCGCGGCGCGCGGGCGGGGCGTCGACGTCGAGCTCGACGAGCCGCATGCGGGCGTAGGCCTCCGCGCGCGCGTCGCCCCGCGCGATCGCGACCTCGAGCTCCAGCCGCAGCAGGTCGAGCGCGCGCGGATCGCGCTCGAACCCCGGCGCGCTCACCACCTCGGCGAGCACGCGCCCGGCCGAGTCGTGGTCCTGCAGCTCGAGCAGCGCGCGCGCCGCGTCGAGCGCGATCGCCATGCGCTCCGAGCCGGGCGGCGCGGCCTTGTACGCCCGCATGAGCGCCTCGGCCGCCGTCGAGACGTCCCCGGCCGCGCGGGCGATGCGCGCGAGCTGCAGCGCCACCTCCGCGTCGGCGGGCGCCTGTTGGTGCACCTCGCGCAGCGCTGCGAGGACTTCGCCACGACGCCCCGGCTGCGCGTCGAGCTCGCGCGCGACGCGGCGAAGCGCGCGCGTCCGATCCGCGTGTCCGACCGGCAGGCGGGACGCGCGGGCGCGCAGCAGCTCCACCAGCACGTTCCGATCGCCGCGCCGCTCCGCGATGCGCTCGAGGGCGTCGGCCGCCTCGGCGTCGAGGGGCAGCAGGCGCACGAGCTCGGCCCAGCGCTCGGCCGCCTCGGTGTCGCGCCCGAGATCGTGCTCGAGCACGCGCGCGAGCTTGCGCAGCAGCGTGACGCGGCGATCCGGCCGCGCGCGCTGGAGCCGCTGGGCCAGCGCCGCGGCGAGGCGATCGTGCGCGCCGATCGACTCGGCGAGCTCGGCGATCTCGGTCCAGAGCTCGTCGTTCGTCGGCGACGCGCGCCCAGCCTCGACCAGCGCGTCGAGCGCGGAGCCCTTGTCGCCGAGGTGCTCGGCGCGGATGACCGCGAGCTCGCGCCAGCGCGCCACGCGCGCGTCGATGTCGCGGTCGGGCACGCGGGCGAGATCCTCCTCGAGGATCGCGGCGAGCTCGACGTACATCGCGACCAGCGGCAGCACGTCGCGCGCGAGCTTCGCGAGCTCCTCGATCTGGGCGACGTCGGAGGCGTCACGCCCCTTCCAGCTCGCGACCAGGGCGCGCGCCGCGTTCTCGATCTGCCCGGCCTCGAGCTGCGCGCGCACCGTCTCGAGCTCGACGCCCGTGCCGGCGGACTTGCCGAAGCGCCCCCAGGCGGCGGCGACCGCGCGCTTGTCCTGCGCGTGCTTGGCCCACGCCTCCAGGAGCGCGAGCTCGCGGCCGGCGGTGTCGCCCTCCTCCTCGAAGCCGAGGTCGTCCTGCTCGGGCGCGAACTCGCCGAGGAGCGCGATCGCGCGATCGGCGTCGCCCGCGCCCCACGCGACGTGGGCGCGCACGACGTTGCCGCGCGGGTTGCTGTCGAGCCAGGCGAGCGCGCTCTCGGGCTCGCGCCGCGCGATCGCCTCGGCGACCTCGCGCAGCGGATCGAGATCGCTGCGCGGCGTGCTCTGCGCGCCGTTGGCGACGAGATCGAGCGCCGCGCCGACGTCGGTGAGCTCGGCGATCGCCGTCGCGACCACGGCGAGCACCGGGAGCCGGTCGACGTACCCGAGCTTGGCGTCGACCTTCTTGTGCGCGCGCAGCAGCCGGTGCGACCAAGTGTCGCGGGAGTTCGCGTCGAGCGCGACGGCCGCGCGCATCGAGTCGACGACCGCAGCGCAGGTCTTGGCCGAGGGGGCGGTCAGGAAGAGGCGCAGCAGCACGTCGACGCGATCCGACGGATCGGCGATCCCGACCGCCGCGATCGTCGCCGCGCGATCGAGCCAGGTCGCTCGCTTCTCGGGGTCCTCGGCCTGCTCGGCGGCCTCGATCAGCGCGCGCACGGCCGGCTCCGCGTCGCCCGTCGTCTGCGAGAGGCGCTGGAGCATCAGCAGGATGGCCCCCTCGCTCGGCACCGCGCCGAACGCGCGGACGGCCTGCACCAAGGCCTCCTCGGGGCGCGCGAGCCGATCGAGCACGCGCGCGGCGCGGTAGCGCACCCCGCGCTCGCCGTAGCGCCCCGCGGCGCGACCGGCGGCGATCTCGTAGACGTCGGCCAGGATGTCGGGGCGATGCAGTCGCGCGGCGACGTCCTCGACCGACGGGAGCAGCGCCGACGGGTCGGGCGAGATCGCCGCGGCCTCGCGCGCCAGGCTCACCGGCTCGACCCACTTGGGCGGCCAGCGCAGCACGCGATCCCAGGCGCGCGTGTGGAACGCGGCGACCCAGCCCGCGGCGAGCCTGCCCGGCGGCCACGGCCCGTCGGTCTGCAGGTAGCCGCGCACGTCGGTCACGCGGTGCGCGAGCTCGAAGAGCGCGTCGCGCGCCGCCGCGTCTCCGCCGAAGAAGGCGATGTCGGTCTCGAGGCGGTCGACGCCGTCGTCGCCGAGCAGCAGCGCCCCCTTGAGCCACGTCCGCAGCGCGGCGTCGCGATCCTCGGCGAGGTCCCAGAGGTCGCGCCCGAGCGCGCGGTGCGCGTCGGCCACCGCGAGCAGCTGCTCTTCGAGCTCCGCGTCGAGGCGTTGACGGTTCCGGCGACCGAGCGCGTCCGCCAGCGCCTCCGAGTCGCGCGTGACGAGCGCGCCGCGCAGCGCGAGCTCTGCGTCGGGCGTCAGCTTCGCGTCTGCGAGCGGGCCGAGCACGCCGCGCGCGTGGGCGCGCTCGTCGTGCGTGGCCGCGGGCTCGGCGAGCGCTCGGCACGCCGCGTCGGCTGCGCGCGAAGGATCGCCTTGATCGCGGGCGAGCGTGGCGATTTCGAGCAGCACGCCCACCCGCTCGGCGGACTGCGCGCCGGACGCGAGCCAGCGCTCGAGCGTCGCCATGCGGAGCGACGCGTTCGCAGCGCCGCTCCCTTCGTGGATCGCCGCCCGGACCTCCGTGAGCCGGGCCGCGCCGAGCGCCAGCAGCTCTCGCGCCGTGCGGTCGAAGAGGCGCGCGTCGAGCTGCGCGAGCGTCGAGAGCGCGGAGGCGAGCTCGCGGGCGAGCGCGCCGAGCGACGCGACGTGCGCGGTCGTCGTCCGAACGACCTCGACGACGAGCTCCGCGTCGCCGAGCGCGA
>CAIXWQ010001355.1 GCA_903923175.1 uncultured delta proteobacterium
ATGGCGCGTCGCTCGAGCTCTCGCAGCGACAGGACGTTCTCGTGCGCGTCGAGCTCGACCTCGAGCCGCCGGACGCGCGCGGCGAGCGAGACGTGCTCGATCGCGCGCGTCGCCAGGCGCAGCGCGCACGTGCGCTCCGCGGGGCGTGCGCAGGCGTCGTAGGCGCCGTGGCGGATGGCCTCGCGGGTGAGGTCCGGCGAGGCTCGATCGGAGACGACGATCACCGGCGCCTCCAGGCCGCGCAGGCGCAGGCGCGGGATGAGGTCGAGCCCGGGCGCCCCCTCGGCGCCGAGGTCGAGCCACACGAGCGAGACCGGCTCGTCGACGCCGCCGAGCGCGTCGGCCGCGACGTCGAGGACCCGGAAGCCGCCCTCCTCGAAGGCCGCGCGGGCTTCGCTCCGGACGTTGTCATCAGGTGCGACTACGGCGACCAGGTGCGACGTGAGAACCTCGGGCATCGGGCGTCCTCCAAACGGCGCGCGCGGCCTCGCCGGCGCGGTCCCCTCGGCGAGAGCGCCGGGGCGGAGGGACCCACAGCAATCGGCGCGCCGCCGCTCGAACGCTCGGCGCTCGCGCGAATTTGCCGAATTTGTCGGCAATTGCCGACGGAACCGGCGTTCCAAGGAGACGGTTGGGCCGCCGTAGGAGTGTCTCCTTTTGCGACGTGTTGCGAGGCGCTACGCACGATCCGACGAGCGCGGAGGGGCGCAGCGCGCGGGGCGCGGACACCAAGCTCGCCGCCGACGTCGACCGCCACCCGGTGGCTCCAGCGCCCTGGGTAGGCCTCGGCCCGCCCTAGCCGCGCCTGGCGCCTGTATGGGCCAAAACGCGACCAGGGGGGTCAAGTCGCTCGGCGACGGAAGCGGTGCGACCGTCGCGAGGGGTGGGCTCTGTGCCGCGCCCCAACGAGCTCCCCTTAGTTGTGTATCGCCGAGAGGAGACAAGCAAGGGGAGCACAGGCGGTTTTCGCCGAGTTCACCCCGTCGCTACGCGCCTCCGACCCCTACGGCCCACGAGAGACCCCGACGGCACCGGCCGCGGGCAATGCTACCGTGATCGACGTCGGCCCACCGGGAACCGCTCCGATGAAGGAAATCCTCGCTCGCCCCGCCCCCTGCGCCCGCGTCGCCCGGCCACGCTCTCCGCGTCTCTCGCGGCTCGCCGTGGCGGTCGCGCTCGCCCCGCTGCTCGCCGGCTTCGCGCTCTCGATGCTCGGCTGCGCCGGCGCCCAGCACGACGACGACGAGTTCGTCGCGGCCCGCAAGCACCGCCCGTCGCGCAAGCTCCCCGCGTCTCGCGAGCGTGAGCGCGAGCGCACTGGAGACGTGGAGCGAGAGGGGGACGACGACGACGGCGCCGGCGGCACCGACGGCATCGTCCATTGGGAGCACAAGCTCTCGGAGGACGCGCCAGGGCTCCTGGCCGAATTCCGGCGCCGCGCCTCGCGCTACGGCTGCACGACGCAGGGCGATGACGACTCGGTGCTCGCGCGCTGCGCCGAGGCCCCGATCAAGCTCGTCAAGCGCGGGCGCAACGTCAGCGTGGCGTGCCAGGGCGTGAGCCTGGACGCGTGCAGGGAGCTCTTCGGGCGGATCGTCGACGTCGAGAAGGACAGGAGCGGCCAGAATCCGCGCATGTGGTAGACGCTCGTCGCGAGCGATGCAGGAGCGAGAGCGAGGCGCAGAGGGCGAGGCGCGAGAGGTGCGTGACGAAAGCGACGCGCCCGGCGGAGCCCAGGACGCCGCGCCGGAGGGGCTCGACCTCGGCACCCGCGCGACGATGATGGTGATCGTCATCACGGTCGTGGTGGCGGGCTACCTCGTGTTCCGGCGCGTCACCGCCCGCGACCCCGCGCAAGGCGCGGCCGAGGTCGCGATCGCGGCGGGGACGCTCCGCACCGAAGACGGTCGGGCGGTCGCGCTCGCCACGTTCCACCTCGACGAGACCGAGGTCACCGTACGCGCCTACCGCGCCTGCGTCGGCGCGGGCGCGTGCGCCGAGGCGGGGCGCGAACGCGGCTGCAACGCCGCGACGCCGAACAGCGAGGACCACCCGATCGACTGCGTGCGCCACCTCGACGCCGAGGCGTTCTGCAAGTGGATCGGGCGGAGGCTCCCGAGCGAGGACGAGTGGGAGCTCGCCGCGCGGGGCGAGGAGGGGCGCGTGTACCCCTGGGGCGCGGACGAGCCCGACGTGGCGCGCGCGAACTTCGCCGATCGCTCGCTCGTCGACTGGCGCAAAGAGGAGGGGCTCCCGGAGCCCAAGACGCTCCTCGCCACCAGCGACGGCTGGCCCAACACCGCGGCGGTCGGCTCATTCGCGGCGGGGCGCAGCAAGGAGGGCGCGCTCGATCTCGCGGGGAACGTGCGTGAGTGGACGGCGAGCCCCGCGTGCGGGCCGCGTGGGAGCGCGTGCGTCGTCGATCGCTTCGTCGTGCGTGGTGGCGGCTTCCTCACGGCCCGCGCGGAGGAGGCGCGCGCCGCGCACCGCGAGTCGCTCGCGCCCGCGACGCGCGCCGAGGATCTCGGGTTCCGCTGCGCGCGCTGAACGTGCGGCGTGTGCGGCGCGCGTGCCCGCGACTCCCCTCTTTCGGCCCCGCGCGTGCGACGCCAGGATGTCGCTCGTGAGCGATCAGGACTTCACCGAGGCGATGAACGCGGCCGGCGACGGCTGGCTGAAGGCGATGAGCGTGCGCTGGGTACGCGTGACGCTCGACGAGGTCGTCGCCGAGTGGGACGTCGAGGAGAAGCACACGCAGGCCTACGGCATCGTCCACGGCGGCGTGCACTGCGGCGTGATCGAGTCGGTCGCCTCGGTCGGGGCCGCGATCAACGCGATGTCGCGCGGCCAGTCGGTGGTCGGGCTCGAAAACCAGACGAGCTTCATCCGCGCGGTGCGCGGCGGCCGGCTGCGCGCGACCGGCAAGCCCGTCACGCGCGGGCGCACGACGCAGGTCTGGGAGGTCTCGATCACCGACGAGCAGGCGCGCGTCGTCGCGAAGGGGAGCGTCCGGCTGCTCTGCCTCGACGCGGGGGCCCCGCTCGCGGGGGGCGCCGCGACGCCGCGCTCGGGCGGTTGAGCCGACCGCCGTCCTGGCGCCCGCTCGGGAGGAGTCGATGTCCACCACGCTCGTCGTGCTGCACGCGAAGAACGGCGTGTACGCCTTCAACGTGCTCACCGCCGCGCTGCGTGCCGACCCCGCGACCGCCGGGACGACGATCCGGTTCGCCCGCGATGTCGACGCGCTGATCGAGGCCTGCGCGGAGGCGGCCCGCGCTGCGCGGCCCGGCGATCGCGTGCTCGCCGGGTGGTCGTTCTACTCGCCCGAGGCCGCGAGCCTCTTCGCCGCGCTCTCGACGGCGAAGCGCGCGCTCGAGGGGCTCGGCGTCGTGCACGTCGCCGGCGGCGTGCACGCGACCGCGGAGCCGCAGGAGACGCTGCGCGCCGGGTTCGACCTCGTCGCGCTCGGCGAGGGGGAGCGCACGATCCTCGAGCTGGTGAAGGCGGCCGACGCCGGCGTGACGCTCGAGGAGCTCGCGCGCGTGCGCGGCCTCGGCAGGCTCGACGCGCAGGGGGCTTATCGCACGACTGGCTCCGGCGAGCGCGTGGAGCTCGACGACTTCCCGGCGTTCAACGTCCCCGACCGGCGGTTCAACCCGATCGAGCTCACGCGCGGGTGCGTCTACGCGTGCGCCTTCTGCCAGACGCCGTTCATGTTCAAGGCGCGCTTCCGGCATCGGAGCGTCGCGAACGTGCGCGAGCACGCGCGCATCATGCGCCGCGAGAACCTGCGCTTCGTCCGCTTCGTGACGCCGACCGCGCTCTCGTACGGCGCCGAGGGGATCGAGCCGAACCTCGACGCCGTGGAGGCGCTGCTCGCGGCGGTGCGCGAGGAGATCGGCCCGGCCGGCAAGGTCTACCTCGGGAGCTTCCCGAGCGAGCTGCGCCCCGAGCACGTGACCGACGCGGCGATGCGGGTGCTCGCGCGCTGGGTCGACAACGACAACGTGGTGATCGGCGGGCAGTCGGGCTCGCAGCGCGTGCTCGATCGCACGCGGAGGGGCCACGGCGTCGACGACGTGGAGCGCGCGGTGCGCGTCGCGATGGCGCACGGGTTCCGGCCGAACGTCGACTACCTGTTCGGGCTCCCCGGCGAGGAGCCCGAAGACGCGCGCGCGACCATCGAGGCGATGGAGCGCCTCGTGGCGCTCGGCGCGCGCGTTCACGCGCACACGTTCATGCCACTCCCCGGGACGCCGCTGAAGGACGCCCCGGCGGGTCGAGTCGACGACGAGTCGCAGCGCGCGGTCACGCGCCTGGAGTCGCAGGGGGCCGCCTACGGCCAGTGGCGGCGTCAACTCGTCGCCGCGGCGTCACTCACGCGACGTCGCGGCGATTGAGCCGCTCCTCCCGAGCCCTCGGAGCTTCGAGCCCCGTGCCTCGTCGGCGTTGCCGGGATCACCGCGCGTGGCGGTACATCAGCTCGACGAGCTCCTCCATGATCGGGCCCGCGTCCTCGGGCGGCGCGCGGAAGGCGTCGGTCGCACAGTGCTTGAGGTGGCTGCGCATCAGCTCGCGCGCGACGCCGCGGAGGGCTTCCTGCACCGCGCTGATCTGCACCATGATGTCGGCGCACTCGCGGTCGTCCTCGACCATCTTGCGGATGCCGCGGACCTGCCCCTCGATCCGGGCCAGGCGCTTCAGGTTCGACGACTTCACCTCGGCCTCGACGGCGAGACCCTTGCGGGCCTCGATCCGCGGAACCGAGGCGAGCGCGGCAGCCGGGGGAATCGGATCGACGATGGAGATGGCGGGCTTGGACACGGTGGCCTCCATGAGGGGCGTTGGGCGGGGGGAGAGAGAGAGGAGAGTGGGAAGAGTGGGAATCAGACGCGCGGAGCGGTGAATCCCCGCAGGCGCAAGCTGTTCGTGACGACGGAAACCGAGCTCATCGCCATGGCCGCGCTTGCGAGCATCGGGCTCAGTTGCAAGCCGAGGGCCGGGACCAGGGCACCCGCGGCGATGGGGATGGTGACGACGTTGTAGAAGAAGGCCCAGAAGAGGTTCTGCCGCATGATGCGCATCGCGCCCCGCGAGAGGGCGAGCGCGGCGGGCACGAGGCGGATGTCACCTCGCATGAGCGTGACGTCGCTCGCGGCCATGGCGACGTCCGTGCCGCTCCCCATCGCGATGCCGATGTCGGCCTCTGCGAGGGCGGGCGCGTCGTTGATACCGTCGCCCACCATCGCCACCTTGCGACCTTCGTGCCGAAGCCTCTGGACCTCCCGGAGCTTGCCGTCCGGGCGGACGTCGGCGACGACGCGGCGTACGCCGGCCTCGCGCGCGACCGCCTCCGCGGTGCGTCGTGCGTCACCGGTGAGCATCACGACCTCGATGCCGAGGCTCTCGAGCGCGCGCACGGCGTCCGCCGCGCCCGGCTTCAGCCGGTCGGCGACGGCGATCGCGGCGACGACCGCGCCGTCGATCGCGACGAGCATCGTCGTCTTTCCTTGCGCAGCGAGGCGATCGGTCTGCGCCTCCAGCGCATGGGTGTCGATGCTCAGCTCGTCGAACAACGCGCGGTTGCCGAGGGCGACGACGCGCCCGTCGACGCTGCCGTGCGCCCCGCGCCCCGGCCGTGCCTCGAACGAGTCGGCCTTCGGGACCGAGGCGCCGAGCTCGCGCGCGTGCCGCACGATCGCGTCGGCGAGGGGGTGCTCGGAGCTCGCCTCCAGCCCCGCGGCGAGCGAGAAGAGCCGCGCTTCGGTCATCGCCGCCCCCTCCACGAACGAGACGTCGGTCACCTCGGGCTTGCCGTGCGTCAGGGTGCCGGTCTTGTCGAAGACGACGACGTCGATCGTGGCCGCGCGCTGCAGCGCCTCGCCCCCCTTCACCAGCACGCCGAGCTCGGCCCCCCGGCCGGTGGCGACCATCACGGCCGTCGGAACCGCGAGCCCCATCGCGCAAGGGCACGCGATCACCAGCACCGCGACCGCGGAGGTCGCGCCGCGGAGCAGCGAGCCGGTGGCGGCGAGCCAGACGAGCAGCGTGAGCGCTGCGAGGACCAGCACGACCGGGACGAAGATCGCGCTCACCCGGTCGGCGAGCGCCTGGATCGGGGCGCGCGTCGACTGGGCCTCGCGCATCATCCGCACGATCCCCGCGAGCACGCTCCCTTCGCCGAGCGCGCCGGCTTTCACGCGCAGCGCGCCGCGGCCGTTGAGGGTGCCGCCGACGACGTGATCGCCCGCGCCCTTCTCGACCGGGATCGGCTCGCCGGTGAGCATCGACTCGTCGACCGCGCTCGCGCCCGAGAGGACCTCGCCGTCGATCGGGACGCGCTCGCCGGGCCGCACCAGGACGACGTCGCCCTTGCGGATCTGGCCGAGCGGCAGGTCGAGGTCACCCCCCTCCTGCTCGCTGCGCGAGACGCGCGCCGTCTTCGGTTGGAGCGCCACGAGGGCGCGGAGCGCGGTAGAGGTCGCGTGCTTTGCGCGCGCTTCGAGGGCGCTGCCTGCGATCAGGAACGCGAGGATGACGACGACCGCCTCGAAGTAGACGTCGGGCGGAAGGCCCCGCGAGAGGAAGACCGACGGCGCGACGGTCGCGACGAGCGAGTGCAGGAACGCGGCGGAGGTGCCGACCGCGACCAGCGTGCTCATGTCGGCGCTGCGGCGCTTGAGCGAGGCCCAGGCGCGCACGTAGTAGTGCCCGCCGGCCCAGGCCATCACCGCGACGGTGAGCGCCAGGAGGCCGTACGAGAGCACGCGCGGATCGACCGCGTAGAGGAAGGGGAGCGCGCGCCGCAGCGGCGCGTCGAGCCACCGCATCGACGCCCGCATCACCGGGTCGAACGCGGCCGGGTCGCGCAGGTGCGCGTGCGCCGCCATCAGCGGCATCGACGCGACCATGGCGACCACGCCCGCCACGCCGGCCACGATCGCCCGGTTGCGCAGCCCGCGCGCCTCGGCGAGGAGGGCCGCGTCGCGCGCGACCTGCTCGGCGAGGATGTCCTCGGTCGGCGCGGGGATCTCGGCCTCGTAGCCTTCGGCGACGATCGCTGCGACGAGCGCCCCGACGTTCGCGAGCGCCGGGTCGAACTCGACCTTCGCGTCGCGCGTCATCAGGTTCACCGACGCGTCGACGACGCCGGGCGTGTCGAGCAGCGCGGTCCGGACGTGGGCCTGGCAGGCGGCACACGTCATCCCGGACACCGGGATGGTGATGGTCGCGCGCGTGACCGTGGCGATGGCCTCCGACACTTTCGGCTGCCCCGTTTGCAACACGGGAACCTCCGACCGGTATGAAGAAATTCCCCAGAAAATCCGCGACGCGACGTCCGCGGTTCGCGCAGCCTTTGCGCAAGCGGCGCAAGCGTTCGCATACGAGTTCTGGGTATTGGACGCTGCCGTCGGGGATGGGGATGCCGGGTACGGCCGAGGTCGTCGCTGCGCGGCCGAGGTCCGTTCCGTGGTCCCGCTCGCGAACGGCTCGCGCCGAGGGCGCGCGGCTCGCGCGGCGCGCGCGGCTCGCTAGGAGGCCAGCGAAGGCTGCGAGCGCGCGGGCCGCGGGACGCCGAGCCGGGCGTGGAGCTCCGCGAGCGTGTGCTCCCATCGTGCGCGATCGCGGGGCGCGCTCGGGGCGCTCCCGTCGAGCGGGGGCGCGAGGCGCACGCCGTGCGAGCCGAGCTCGGTCACGTCGACCTCGCGCGGCGGGACGAGGCGGGGCGGCTCGAGGAGGGAGAGCGCGTCGAGCTCGAGCCGCTCGGCGTCTTCGCGCGAGCGGAGCGCACGCGGCGCTTCGCGTAGCGTCTCGCGCAGCGCCTCTTCGAGGTCGAAGCCGCGCCCCGCGCCGCGGAGGGTGGTGTTCGGCTCGCCGCCGTGATCGGCGAGGAGCGCGCATGCCCGCGGGTTCGGATCGTCGAGCCAGGCCGCGACGGTCGGCGGCGTCGCGAAGAGCACGCAGCCGCGATCGAGCCGCAGCTCGGCGCGCTCGCGGTCCTCGCGGTCGAGGAGGACCGGGGCGAAGCGCAGCGCGAAGCGTGGAGAGACGTCGGCGCGTCGCAGCCAGCTCGGGAGCTGGCTCGGGTCGACGCGCTGCCACGCGACCGCGTCGGGGAGCCCGCGCACCAGCGCCTGCGCCCGCGCGGGCGCGACGTCGTGGACGCCGATCACGTAGCGCGCGCCGTCGCCGAAGCAGCGGAACGCGCCCCACACGGAGAGGCGGAGCGCCTCGATGCCATACGGGAGCAGGTCACCGATCGTCCATCGCACGCAGAGTCGCCGCGTCATACCGAGCTGACCTTGCGGCGGGCGTACCGGTGCGTGGTGTGGGAACCGCGCACAGTCGACGCCGATCGCGGCCACGCGCGGTGCACGCCGCGAGCGCATCGAGTGGCGCCCGTGGCGCCCGTGGCACCCGTGGCGCTCAGGCCGTCGGCAACGGTCGATTCGGCTCGGCGCCGCCGGCCCAGCGGACCATCGCCTCCATGAGAAAGGGCATCGCGCACCCGTACAGGTCGAAGTGGGGATCGAGCTGCTTGCCGACCCCTTCGGCCACGAGCATCGCGAGCTGGACCACGGTGAAGACCGGGTCGACCTGCACGTGATGTCGCCGCAGGATCGCCATCGCGCCGCCGATCGCGTCGGTGACCTCGATCTCGTGGAGCGGGCGACCCTTCAGCCGGTCGAGGTGCACGGTGATGTCGCGCTGGAACGCCGCGAAGTCGGTGCCCTGGACCAGAGGCGCGTAGCCGTAGAACAGCTCCGCCGCGCGCTTGCCGTCGCCGGTCGCGATGGCGACGAACGTCTCGGTCCACGGCTTGCGCATCGGCTCGGGGATCTCGGCGACCAGGCCCAGATCGATCAGGAAGATCTCCCCGCTGCGCGCATAGAGGATGTTGCCAGGGTGCATGTCGGCGTGCACGAAGCCGTCGAGGAAGACCATCTGCGCGATGCAACGAAAGCCCGCCTGCGCGAGCTCGACCCCTTGGCCCTGGAGGCTCTCGGCCTTCACGCCGTCGACGAACTCCATGGTGATCACGCGGGGGCCGCACAGCGCAGGCCAGAGGCGCGGCACGCGGATGCGCGGGTCGCCCGCGAAGTTCTTGGCGAGCCTGCGGTTGTTGTCGGCCTCGAGGCGGAAATCGAGCTGCGCGTGGAGCGCGTCGCCGAAGCGCTCGACCGCGCCGGGGAGCGAGACGTACTTCATGCGCGGCAGCCGGTTCACGATGCGGGCGAAGAGGCGCATGAGCGCGAGGTCGCCTTCGATCTGCGCGCGCGCCTCCTTGCGCTGCACCTTGATGGCGACGACCGAGCCGTCGCGCAGCCGCCCTCGGTGGACCTGCGCGACCGACGCGGCCGCGACGGGCAGCTCCTCGATCTCGGCGATCTCGGCGCGGGCCTCGGCCGACAGGTCGCCGTCGACCACGTCGCGCACGTCGGCGAAGCGCGCGGCGGGCACGCCGTCCTGCAGGCGCGCGAGCGCGGTGGTGATCCCCTCGGGGAGGATGTCGGGGCGCGTCGCGAGGATCTGGCCGAACTTCACGAACGTCGCGCCGAGCGTCTCGAGCGCGCGGGCGAGCACCTCGCCGCGCAGGCGGTCACGCGCCTCCGGGGTGCGGCCGCGACCGACGAGGCGCAGGCCGAGGTAGCGCGCGATCGCGAACGTGAACACGAGCCCGATGTAGAAGGCGCGGACGGTGAGCGCGAGCGTGCGCAAGGTCGCGCGAGGTAGCGGCGGGGGAGGGGGCGCGTCAAACGCCGTCTGCGCGCGGACGCCGCGCCCGGCTCGCAGCCACCCGCGCGAGGCGGCTCAGCGCCCGGCGGAGGTCGAGGCGGCGGGCGGCGCGGAGGTGACCGACGAGGGCGCGGACGAGACCGCGGACGCCGGCGGTGGCGACGCGTCCGCGCCTGCGTCGCCGCCGACGAGGGGCGTCGGCGTCGAGCAGCAGCGAGTGCCGATCTGGTAGAACGAGAAGTCCGGCGGGTGGAAGTCGGTATGTGCCCGGCAGAACGGGTGCGCGCCTTGCGCGTAGTAGCCTCCTTTGAGCTGCGCGGGGTGGTCGGTCATCGCGTGGTCGATCTTGTCGAGCGTCGTCCACTCGTCGACGTTCCCCGTGAGATCGCGCACGCCGTAGGGGGAGACGCACGTCGCGCGCGAGCCGACGGGCTCGCTCTGATCGATCTTCGCGAATCCCTCCTTGGTCGCCAGGTTCACCCGGTGCCAGTCGCGCCATTCCTTGTCGACGTTGCAGACGCTCCCGTCGATCTTCCAGCCGGTGGCCGTGGGCAGCTGCTCCGGCCCCTCGCACGCGAGCGTGAACTCGGCCGACGTGCAGACGCGCTTGCCGACCGAGGCGCACATCTTCTGCGCCTGGAAGTAGTCGATGAACACCGTCGGCTTCTCGCCCGGTTTGTTCGGCCACTCGGCGTCGTCCATGCAGAACTCGAGGTGGAAGTACTCGGGGACGTACGACTCCTTGCCATTCTTGAACTGGTACTTGGTCCCCAGGCACTCGGCGGATCCCGGGAGCCACTCCTGGCACTCGCGCGGATCGAGGTAGCACCCCTCCGGGCAGCGGACGTGCTTCTTCTCGTCGCGCCCCTTCACGCACTTGTGGCGCAGGACCTTGCAGTACTCCCCCGCGACGTACTTCATGTCGGCGGGGCACCGCCCGGCATTCGGAGCGGCCGGCGCGTCCGCCTCGGTGGGCGCGTCGTCGGCGGCGGCCGCGCTCGTGTCAGCCGCATCGCTCGAGGCGCGCGCGTCGCTTTCGCCGAGCGAGGCGTCCGCGCCGGCGGCGCCTGCGTCTGCCGGCCCGGACGACGGCGCGCTCCTCGATTTGCACGCGAAGCTCGAAGCGCTCGCCGCGAGCGCGAGGAGGAGCGCCCATCGGCGCGGCGGCGGGAGCCGGATCGGGGCCACGGCCAGTCGTTTTGCACGTCCGCCGCCGTCCGGGAACCGCTCGCGCCGGGAATCGGACGTCGCGTGCGTCGCTCGACCTGCGCAGGCGACGCGCCGGCCTCGACGGTGCGCAGCTCGTCGCTGGCGGTGCCGGGCCGACAGGCCGAGGCGTTCTGGGGCGCGCGCGCAGCCGCCTCGAAGTCCCGCGAGACTCAGGGGAGGCCGTCGCGCAGCCGCGCGTAGATCTCCGTCGCGCGCACCTCGCACGCGTCCCAGTCGACGTTGCGGCGATCGGCGACGTTGTAGTCGGGGCGCGCGATGCGGGCCTCCGGCAGCTGGAAATGAGGCGCGAGGAGCCGCTCGAGGAGCATCACCGTGACCTCCTCGTTGTCCCCCTCGACGTCGGTCACCACGCGCTGCCCGGGGCCGGGGCCGAGGCCGAAGTTCTGCCGCCCGCGGCGATCGCGCGGCGCGACGAGCCAGTGGCAGACCTCGTGGAGAAGCTTCTCGGTGTCGCAGCCGTGATCGAAGGCGAGGAAGATGGCGCGCCCGTCGAAGCCGACCGGCTGCGCGTAGAACGGAGCCTTGCCCTGCGCGTCGCCGCTCAGCCTGACGACGCGCACCCCTTTGCCGGTCAGCGCGCACGACCACGCGCGCAGCGCCTCCCAGCGCGTGCCGCATCGGCTCGCGGGCGCGAGGCAGCAGGGCTCGCGGGCGTCGTCGGAGTTCGCGCTCGTCTTCATCCGCGGCCGCATGGTTGCCAGGCGCCCCTTACACGAGGCGCGCGCCCGCGTCGCGGGGGGAGCGCGCACGTCGGCGAGCTCCACGCGCCGGAGGCGACCCGCCGCGGCCCGGCCGGCGACGCCTCAGGTCTGGACGTGCGTGGGCGCGATCGCGTCGACCACGAGCTCGGGGCGCACGTACTCCCAGTTGTGATCCGGGCACTCCTGGAAGCCCAGCTTCTCCCAGAAGCCGCGGGCGGTGAAGCGGACCCGATCGGCGACGACCACCGCGAATCGGCTCTTCAGCATCTCGATCGTGAGGCGGCCGTAGCCGTTCCCCTCGAACTCGGGGAAGACCCGGATGGAGTACACGATCACCTTCTCGCCCAGGAACAAGCAGCGAACGGTGCCGACGCGGGCGTGCGGCAGATCGAGGTCGATGCGGTCCTGCTCCGAGGGGCCGGCGCGATGCGTGATGATCAGCTTCGGAACGTGGTCGCTGCGATCTTCGGCCATCACCGCTGCCTCGTCCTTCTCCGGTGCCACCGAGGCTCGCTGGACCGAGCTCCGCGTCCTCGCCCTCGCGCCCTCGCGCCCTCGCGCCCTCGCGCCCTCGCGCGCGAGCGAGCGAAGGAGGTCGGCTCGGGGAGTCCGAGGCCGAGGAGTCGCAAGGCATGTGCCGGGGCGAGATCCCCGGAATCGCTCGGAGCGGCCGGTGGGGCCGGACTCGTGGATCGGGGCGAAGCGTCGAATGCGTCAGATTGGCGTAGCGCGGAGGGGGCGATCGGGCCGCGCGCGCCACCTCGATGGGCGGCGGGGGACGCCGAGCGACGCGCGCGACTTCGGCTGCGGCGGCGGCGGGACGGGCTTCGCGCCGCGTCTCGCGCCGTGCCGCGGCCTCACTCGAAGCCTTTGCAGAACGCCAGCACGTTGCGACCGAGGTCCGGCTGGTAATACCCGCCCTCGAGCACGGCGAACCTTCGCTGGTGCCCGAGCCGGAACGCGTACGCCTTCAGCAGGCGCCCGATCTCCGCGTAGCTGTCGGTCGTCAGCTTGCGCCCGACGTCGTGGACGTAGCCGTCGAAGCCCGCGGAGACCGCGACGATGTCGACCTGCGGCGCGCTCTTCAGGTGGGCCTCGAGCACCGAGACGTACTCGGCGGCGTCGTTGCCGTAGCCGTTGAAGACGCGCGCCTCGGGCCAGGCGCGGAGCAGGTCGAGCGTGCCGTCGCCGGTGTGCTGGTCGAAGTCGCAGAGGAGCGCCGAGCGGATGCGCCCCGCGTCGCGCAGCCGGAGGAGCGCGAGCGCGACGTTGCCGAACGTGCAGCGCCCCCACGCGGAGGCGCGGCTCGCGTGGTGGCCGGGCGGCCTCACGACCGCGAACGTCGGCTCGCCCTGCGCCGCCCGCTCCGCCGCGAGCAGCGCGCCGCCCGCGGCCAGCGACGCCATCGCGTACAGCCGCGGCTTCGCCTCGACCGAGGCGACGTACTCCGCGGAGTGTCCGCGCAGCAGGTCCGCGGGCTCGGCGGGCAGAGGCTCCTCGAACGAGTAGCGCCCCTCTTCGCGTAGCGACTGCAGGATGCCGACCAGCCGGCCGGGCTCGGCGGCGTTGTCGTAGCGGTCGTCGGTGTAGCCCGAGTCGTGGAAGGCCTCGTGGAAGATGATGCGCATGAGGCGTCACGGCATCGAAGCGTGACGGCGCCTCGGTGTCCATGGAATCGGCCACCGCCCGACGCGAGCCGGAGGCTGGCGTCGCGATTGGCCGGTTCGTCGACCGGACTCGACGTGGCGAGTCCGCGTCAGAGCGTCACTTCGCCGCGGTTCTTCTGGCGGTACCAGGTCGCGCCCTCCGCGGGGTCCTTCACGAACTCCTCGGTGAGGCCGAGCGTGCTCTCGGCGGCGCCGAGGAAGAGGTAGGAGTCGGGCGCGGAGATCTCCTTCACGTGCGAGAAGATCGTGCGCTTGGTCCCCGCGTCGAAGTAGATCAGCACGTTACGCAGGAAGACGACGTCCATGCGGGGTAGGAACGGCCAGGGGCGGATCAGGTTCATCTGCCGGAAGTCGACCATCTTCCGGATGTCGTCGCGCACGACCCAATTGGCCCCTTCGCTCCGCATGTACTTGGTGAGGAGCCGCGCGGGCATGCCGCGGTTCACCTCGAGCTGCGAGTAGGCGCCCGCGCGGGCCTGCGCGACCACGCTCGCCGACACGTCGGTGCCGATGATGGTGATCGTCCAGTTCGACAGCTGCGGGAAGTGCTCGCGCACCTGCATCGCGATGCTGTAGGCCTCCTGCCCGGTCGACGATGCCGCGCTCCAGAAATAGAGCTTTCGGGTGTTCTCGCGCGCCTTGATCAGATCGGGAATCACCTTCTGCCGCAGCGCCTCGAAGGGCTTCCAGTCGCGGAAGAACGAGCTCTCGTGGATCGTCATCGCCTCGACGATCTTCTGCTCGAGGTCGGGTGCGCTGCGGTTCTTCGCGGCCAGCACGAGCGCGTCGATGCTCTCCATGCCGAGCTTCTTCGCCAGCGGCCCGAGGCGCGCCTCGACGAGGTACTCCTTGGCCGCGTCGAGCACCAGACCCGCCTGCTTGTACAGGAGCGCCTGGAGAAACTGGTAGTCAGCGGGGCACACGTTCGGCACGTTGGAAATCTCAAGCGCTGAATTTCACAGCGCCAATGGGTTCACGTGAGTCACGCACGCGTCTCGCGATCTCGACTCCGATGCGGTCGAGCGGCAGGAGCCTGGTCGCAAGCCCCGCTCTCGCCACCGCGCCAGGCATTCCCCACACGACCGAGCTCGCCTCGTCTTGCGCCCAGATCTCGCCGCCCGTGTCGCGGACCTGCTCGGCCCCGCGCAGCCCGTCCTGCCCCATGCCCGTCATGATCACGGCGAGCGTGCCCGGGCCGTAGACGTCGGCGACCGAGCGGAAGAGCACGTCGACCGCGGGACGGCAGGAGTTCTCGGGGGGCCCTTGATGCGTCGCGAGCTGGGGCACGCCCCCCTCGCGCGTCACGATCATGTGGAGGTTGCCCGGCGCGACGAAGGCCTTGTTCGCAACGAGCGCGAGCCCGGCGGCCCCTTCGCGCACGGTCAGCTCGGAGAGGCTGTCGAGCCGCGAGGCCAGCGACGCGGTGAACAGCGGCGGCATGTGCTGCACGATCACGATGGGCACGCCGAGGTTGCCCGGGAGGTGGCTGAACACGCTGGCGAGCGCGTTGGGGCCACCGGTGGACACGCCGATCGCGACGATGTCGATCCGGCAGGCGGCGCGGCGGG
>CAIXWQ010001356.1 GCA_903923175.1 uncultured delta proteobacterium
CTAGGCTGCGCCGTGCGGCTCGCGACGGCCACCGGTGAGCTCGTCGTGACGAACGTCGCTGGGCGCATTCTGGTCCTGCGTGTGCTGAACTCGTCGATGACACGCGAGCGCGCCGAACCGGCGCCGCGCGAAGACGAGCCTGTCACCGCGGTGCCTTCGCCGGAGCACCTCCTCGACGGGCTCGGCTGTGCTGCCTGGTTGCTAGAGGCGACGAAGGCGCTCGCCCTTTCGTTGCGCTTCGCCGATCGCGTCGCGGCGTTGGGGTTGCTCGCTCGCGCCTGGTCGCCGCCCGATGCTGCGGCGCGCGCGGCGTTCGCGCGCGGCGATCTCGTCGTTCCGATCGTTCGCGTGCGTGCGTGGGCGGAGACGCTGGCCGAGTCGACGCTGGACTCCCTCACGAAGCTTGCGCTGCGCGACGCCGAAGATTGGCGACGCGCGCTCGAATCGGAGCTGCTTTCGCTCGTCGCGAATCCTGAAGCCGGCGCGCCGCTCGCCGTTCTCTTGCTCCACCATCGGGATAATCTCGAATCGATCGCATGGGTGCTCGACTCTGTGGGACGCGGCGACCGCCTGCGCCTCCAACTCGATGAGCTCGACACGCGTTCGCGCACCCACGCCAGCGCATTGCGCGCAGCCGGGGAGGTTCTCGCCGCGGACGAACGTCTCGCCTCGCTCGCCTGGCAGGCTCCGGAGCTCTGGTGGGGTCAGCTCGCGTGACTACGCTCCGTCTGCGGCTCGAACGGGCCGATCTCGGAGCGCACGAGCGGATCGAGGCTCGTGAGGCGCTTCGGCATCCCTGGTGCTGGCCCCACGAGGCCGCCCTCGAAGCGCGTGCGTGTCACTTGGCCGGGGCCCCACCGCCTCCGCCGCCGCCAGGGCACGTCGTCTTGCTCGCCGTCGCGACGGGGCGCTCGGCCTTGTACCGACTTCGCCCAGGCGCTCCCGACGCACTCGCGCCGCCGCTCGTCGGAACCGCGCTCGAGTCGTTGCGCCGCGCCGCCCAACTCGCAGCTCGCGACCTGCCCGTCCTCCGCACCGCTCGCCCGCTCGATCGGAGCTTGGAGTGGGGCGTCGAGCGAATGGCGCGTCAGGGCCACGGCGTCGACACGCGCTTGGAGGGAGCGTCGTTCGGGGCCTCGATGTGCCTCGCGCTCGCATCCCATTTGCTCGCCCGTCCAGTCGTCCGCGACCTCGTCGCGTCCGCGGTGATCGAGAGCGACGGCTCGCTCGGCGTCGTCGACGGGCTTGAAGAGAAGGTCGCGTTGGTCGCCGGGAGCGCGCTCGGCGTGCGCCGACTGCTCGTGGCAGCGCGGCAGGCCGACCGCGCGAAGGAGATCGTGCGTCGCCTCGGCGCCGACCTACAAGTCATCGAGGCATCGTCGCTCGCAGAGGCCTTCTCGCTCGCGTTCCCGGATCTCGAGGGGCACGTCTCGCGGGGCTGGTCGCAGGAGGCGGAAGCCCTAGCGGCCGCTCACGAGCTCTTTCGCGTCGCGGTGGAAGGGGCGCCTCGGCTTCTTCATTGGCGTGGCATCGCCGCAGCCGCTGGCGCTGTCGCGGATCGTCTCGACGGGATCGAATCAGCGAGCGCCGACGCGGCGCGCTGGGAGGCGCAGATCGCGCAGGCGATTGCGGATCGTCACAGCGGGAGCTCCACCCTGATCGAGGCATCCGTTGCGCACTTCGGCCGGTATCCAACGGCGGTGCGGTCGAGGCTGTGGGCGCACGTGGTCCAGGCGGCTGCTGATCGCGACGATGCATCGGCGCGAGACGCCATCGCGCGCGCTGAGAGGCTGGTGCCTCCGGCGCGCGAACGGCACGCGGACGACCTTCGTCTCCTCGGCGCCCTAGGGCGCGCCTACGCAGCGATCGGCGATGAGGGGCGCGCGCGAATCCTGCTCGAAGAGGCGGTCGAGGGGTGGCGTTCGCTTTTCGCCGAGTTCGAATCGAGCTTCGCGCTCAGCGAGCTGGTGCGCGTTCTCGGCGTTCTCGGCGACGCGAACGCGGTGCGGGAGATCGAGCAGGGAGCC
>CAIXWQ010001357.1 GCA_903923175.1 uncultured delta proteobacterium
AGCCCCGGTGTCTACGAGAGCGGGGGAGCCTCAAAGTCGATCGCGGTGAAGCTCGGTCCCCGCGCTCGTCTGGCTGCCATCGTCGCCTCACTGTCGGCGCTCGGCGTCGCGTCATTACGCGTGACGTCGATCGCTCCCGACGCGTCGAGGGTACGGACGCGCGCAGCGCGCGGAACTGATCGGGCTTTCAGCTGCGGACGAGCAATGTCCGCACCTCCGACACGTGCGGCTACGGAAGCCATCGCAGCCCCGACGGCGGCGGGAACTTCACAGGCACAAGCCTCAGCGAAAACGTCACTTCCGGTTCGTCGACGACCTTCACGTCCATGAGGCCGCGCGTCCGCGACTCTGCAAGGGCGAGTTTGAGGTAGCGACGGAGCACCGCGAGCGGCGGGAACTGCTCCTGGCTCGCGTACCACTCGAGCATGTCCCGCGAGCTCTTTCGGACATTGCAGGTGCGACAGGCCCACACCAAGTTGTCGCCAGATTCCGGGCCTCCTCGATGGCGAGGGATCAGGTGATCGGCGTGAAGGGCAGGCGGCGGGACGGCGGCGCAGTAGACGCAGCGATCCGTGGGCATCTTGCGCGTGTCGTCGAACAACGAGCCGACGTTCATGGCGCCGGTGCGAAGCCCCTTCGCCAGCCTCGACCGAACCATGTACGAGAGAGCGTCGTACGAGGCGATTCCCCGCGCCACGGATGCGCTCGCCATCGCGAGGTTCGCGTAGGCCGAGTAGAGGCGGTCACCGACCGTTTCGATGGCTTCTCCGCTTGCTCTCTTCGAGCGCCCTTCGGCCATTCGCGGGCAGGATGCCGTGTTCCGGAATAACTTGGAAGCCCGGAATACCCGCCCAGCACGTGACGTAGGGGCGCACGTCGCATCAATGTCCGCCGCCATGTCAGCGCCGTGGCGCAGCGGGCACCAAGTCCCACATTGGCCCACGCGAGTCGTTGGAGCTGCTCCGTCCGGCCTCGACGGGATCGCCAGACCGGCCGGGCTCCGGAAGGCGCGCGGCCGCCGCGGAGATACCCCCGATGCTCAACGCGCTCCTCGCCCTCATCCACTGCCTCGTCGCGCGCGTCCTCCTCACGGGCCTCGTCGCCAAGCGCTGGCTCCGCCTGCAAGGCGCGCGGGCGGCGCGCATCGCGTCGAGGCCGTGCCGGCGGCACACGGCGCGGAGCTCGTCGCGGCCAAGCTCGCGCAGGAGGGCGGGGAGGCGGTCGCTGAGGTGGGCGGCGAACTTCGCGAGGACGCGGTCGCGGCCGCCGGCGATGTCGTGGATTTCGCAGCCGAAGAGGCGGGAGAGGTCGAGGAGGCGGCCGGAGGAGAGCGCGGCGAGGACTGTTTCTACAGAGGGGGGCGTGGTCACAGAACCATGTGTGCGAATACAACACTCGCACCGGCCCCAAAGGACTCTTCGCACGGCACGCCTGCGTGAGGCGTGCCGCATCGACCGCAACACGCCCTTCTCGGTCGATCGGAGCCCGTCAGCGCCAACAGAACGATTCCGGGCCGACGCTAGACTGCGAATCAGGCTGCTCTATGCGTCGCACGGGCACGAGTCCGGGACTCGCACCCGCGTCTACCTCGGTGAAGAACTTCTCGCAAGGCGGCTCCGCCCTCCCGGCACAGACACGCGCCGCGACCTGAATGGCATCAATCGCGAAGACCAGACGCTGCCTCGGATCCTGCCCCGCTTCGAGCCCGCCACAGGCCGTGTTCTTCGTTGTGAGCAGCCATCCCGTAGCCAGCGAATATACCCCCTCCGCCGCGCGCGCGATCCAGATGTTTCCGACAAGGGTCCGTCCCCCGTCTCGAAGACGACCTATTAGGAGTGGGTGCATATCCACCGTTTGGGCGCCTACGCCGCCCTCGGCCGGGTCACGTTCGCGGCGTAGCCCTCGGAGAGCACGGACCAGAGGGTGTTAAAGCGTCCTGACTTGTGGGCCGCGAGCAAGGTGAGGACGGTCTGCCCG
>CAIXWQ010001358.1 GCA_903923175.1 uncultured delta proteobacterium
ATCGCCAAGGGGCTCGGCCTCCTCGGCACCGCGTGCGCGAAGCTCGGCGAGTCACCGCAGGCCGAGGAGATCTTGCGACTCGGCATCCAGTACGCCGGCGAGTCGCCGCTCGCGGGCGAGCTGTTCCGTCGGCTCGGCGAGACGTTCCTCACCGATGGCCGCCCAGGCGAGGCGATCGCGCCGCTGCGACGCGCGCTCTTCCTCGGCGCGCCCGAGAAGGACGTGATGCCGCTGCTCGCTCGCGGCTTCCTCCGGCGCGGCAAGTACGTGTCCGCGATGGTGTGCGTGCGCCGCGGCCTCGCCGCGGGCGTCGCCGCGCAGGACGTCGCGCTGGAACAGACGCAGATCGAGAAGCAGCTCGGGATCCCGCTGACGCGCTGGAAGGCGCTGATGGCGACCCCGACGCGTCCTTAGCGCGAGCCGATCACGGGGTCGGTGCCGGCGCGGCGTACGACCGCGCAGAGCCGCGTCGCGCGGGCTCGAACGCGCGCGATTTCGTCCCATCGGCGCCGCGTCGCGTGCATCATCGGTGCAGCGTCGCCGCCATCGATGCTCGGGCTTTCCGAGGTCTGGCGCGCGCAGGAGGACGACGATGCAAGGTGGTTGGAACCAGGGCCCGCCGGGAGGAGGCTATCCGCCGGGTGGAGGAGGGCCGCCGGGCTATCCGCCGCCGGGGGGGCAGCCGGGCTACCCGCAGCAGGGCGGCCAGCCAGGCTACCCGCAGCAGGGCGGCCAGCCGGGCTATCCGCCGCCGGGGGGGCAGCCGGGCTACCCGCAGCAGGGCGGTCAGCCGGGCTACCCGCAGCAGGGCGGCCAGCCGGGCTACCCGCCGCCGCAGGGGTACCCGCCGCAGGCGCCGTACGGCGCGCAGCCGCAGGGCTACCCACCGCCGCAGGGGTACCCGCCGCCGGGCGGTTATCTCCCTCCGGGCGGGATGATGCCGGGCGCTCCGGGAGGCATGGGCGGCGGTCCGACGGGACCGGTCGGCCAGATGCAGAGCCCCATCACCGTCGCGCTGCTCAGCGTGGTGACGTGCGGCTTCTACGGCGTGTGGTGGCTGTACTGGAAGCTCATCCCCGAGCTGCGCGCGTATCTCGGGCGCACCGACGAGTACAACCCGCTCACGCAGGCGCTGCTCGGGTTCGTCACGTGCGGCATCCTCATCATCATCACGCACGGCAAGACCGCGCGCATGATCTACGAGGCGCAGGTCCGCGCCGGGCGACCGGGCGCGCAGGACAAGTCGAATACGATCTGGATCTGCTACGCCATCCAGTTCTTCCTCGGGCTGCCGGCCGCGCTCGCCATCCCGTACATCCTGCAGGACGAGGCGAACAAGATCTGGAGCCCCGGCGGCATGGGCTGACGCCCGCGCGCGCACGAGCGTGCGCGCACGCGGGGTGACCGAAGGCGCGGGGAGCAGCGGCTCTCCGCGCCTTCTCTCGTTCGAGCGCTCAGGCCTTCGATTCGGGGGTGACGTGCTCGTCGGCTTCGTCCGAGGTCGTCTCCGGAGCTGGGACGATCGGCGCGGGCGGCGGGAGGAACTTGTACGCGCGCACCAGCAGCACGACGCCGACGGCGAAGAGCCCCACCGAGAGCCACTGCCCGGGCGTGAGCCCCACGTAGCGCGCGTCGGCGCCGCGGATGTCGGTCGCGCGCATCGCGTCGAGCGGGAAGCGGATCGGGGCGTAGAGCACCGACAGCAGGCCGAGGATCGCGCCGGTGGGGCGCGGCTTGCGCGCGTACCAGAGGATCACCGCGGCGAGCGGGATCGTGATCAGCATCTCGAGCAGGCCGAGGTCGAAGCGGCGACCGTTCGGGAAGTCGACGCCGAGGAACGACGTGGTCACGCGGCCGATGTGGTCGTGCGCCACGGAGCAGCCGGCGCGCCCGAAGATCCACGAGATCGGGAACACCGCCGCGACCTGCTCGAGGTAGGGCAGGATCTTCTCCTTGGTCTTCAGCTTCCAGAGCAGCGCGCCCACGGTCGCGCCGATGAAGCCGCCGAACGAGGAGATCCCCTTGGGGATCAGCAGCAGCTGCACCGGATCGGCGAGCACCTCCGCCGGCCGGTACATCAGCTCGTCGAGCATGTGCGAGAGGACGAAGCCGACCACCAACAGCCACGAGATCAGCGACTCCAGCTTGCGGCGCTCCAGGCCGAAGCGCGGCGCGCGGCGCAGCGCGAGGGAGGAGCCGATGACGACGCCGGTCGCGACCAGGATGCCGAACGGGTGGAGCGGCAGCGGGCCGATGTGGAAATCGGGGATCGTGATGTACGGGAGTCGCACCGAGCGCTCGTGCTTTCTGGGGAGTGTCGGAGCTCGTCGACGCGTGGGGCCGGCGCGCAGGCGCGCGCGGGCCGCGCCTCGCTACTCGTCCTCGTCCTCGTCGTCGTCGTCCGCGTGCGGCTTCGCCGGCTTCTCTTTCTTCTCGCTGAGCGTCACCGGCAGGTCGAAGACCTTGGTCTCGCGCACGACGCGCAGGGTGACCTTCTTGCCGACCCCCGCCACCGACACCAGCCAGCGCAGGTGCGCCGAGTCGCGCACCGACTGACCGTCGACCGCGAGCACCACGTCGCCGAGCTTGAGGCCCGCCGTCTCGGCCGGCGTGGCCTTGCCGATGGCGGTGACCTCGGCCCCGCGCAGCATCGTCTTCTCGTCGAGCTGCGCGTCGGCGATGCCGACGCCGAGGTAGCTGCGCACCAGCCGCCCCTCGTTCACGAGCGAGGGGATCATCTGCTTGATCATGTTCATCGGGATCGCGAACGCGAGGCCTTGGCCTTGCGCGTTGATCGCGGTGTTGATCCCGATGGCTTCGCCCTTCAGGTTCAGCAGCGGACCGCCGCTGTTGCCGGGATTGATCGCGGCGTCCGTCTGCAGGAAGTCGAAGTACGCCTCGCCGCCGCCGGGCGGGTGGAGCGGCACGTCCTTGTTGGTGCGCCCCTTCGCCGACACGATGCCCGCGGTGACCGTGTGCGTGAGCCCGAGCGGGTTGCCGACGGCCACCACCCAGTCGCCGACCGACATCGCGTCGCTGTCGCCGAGCGGGATCGGCTCGATCCCCTCGATCGGCTCCATCTTCACGAGGGCGACGTCGGTCGAAGGGTCGGTGCCGAGCACCTTCCCCTCGTAGGTCTTGTCGTTCCAGAGCACGACCTCGATGGCCGAGCCGCCGGCGACGACGTGGTTGTTCGTGAGGATGGTCCCCTTCTTGTCGATCAAGAAGCCGGAGCCGAGCCCCTGCATGCGCAGCTTGCCGTTGGCGCGCTTCTTCTTGATCACGATCGTGACGACCGCCGGCTCGACCTTGCGGGCGAGGGGCGCGAAGCTCATCGGCGCGCCCTGAGGCGGCATGGCGAGCATCGTCGGGGTGGTCACCACGACGGGGTTCGACGTCGGGATGCCGACCGTCGGCGAGCCGACCAGCGTGGCCGACGCGGGGAGCGCCGCGCTCTTCGCTTCGTCGACCGTGCCGCCCGTGCCGGGGATGCGCTTGCACGCCACGCCCGTGACGCCCGCGACGCCCGCGATCAACGCGAGCCCGACGAGCGCCGGGCGCCTCGCGATCCCCGCGACGCTCACTCCTTCTTCTCCGCGGCCTTCGAGATCTCCACGAAGCGCAGGCGCAGGTCGTAGAGCACCTGATCGAGCAGGCGCTCTTCGTCGCCGTCGAGGTTCCCCTTGGTCTTCTCTTGCAGCACCCCGAGCAGATCGATCGTCTGCCGGGCGAGCTGGATGTTCGCGGCCGGGGTCTCGCCGTCGGGGCTCGGCGCCTCGCCCAGGTGGAGGAGCGCCGTCTGCGAGAGCGAGAGGATCAGCGTCGTGAAATCGATCGACGGCAGCGCCTCGGGCATCGGCTCACTCCTCGGTCTCGTCGTCGAGGTCGTCGTCCGCGCCGGGGCGCGATGCGCGGAGCGGCTCGCCCTTGGCGGCGACGTCGACCAGGCCGGACATGTGCGCCTGCACCTCGGCCTCCGTGATGAAGCCGTCGGACACGTTCCGCTGCATGGTCCGCGTGTCGAAGAGCTGCTCTTTGCTGATGTGCTTGGTCGGCATGTTCGTCGATGTCTCCGTCGCTCTGGTGATCACTGCTCGTCGTCGGTCAACTTGCCCGGCCTTCGACCGGTGCGCACGCCCTCTTGGTCGTCGGCGGCGCCGCCCGCGGCGCGGCCGGCCGGGGCTTCGACTTCGGGGAGGGCGGAGGGGGGTTGTAGCGCATGCGGGGCCTCGGGGGAGGGGGGCTCGCTCGCAGGCCCGTTCGGCAGCACGGCCAGGCGGGCCTTGGGGGCGACCGCCTTGGTCTTGAACAGCTCCTCCGCCGTCGCGACGCGCACGGCCCGGACGATGACGTCGAAGTAGAGCGTCTCGCCGGCGAGCGGGTGGTTGGTGTCCACGAGCACCGCGTCCTCGCCGATCTCCACGATCCGCATCGTGAGCTCGTCGCCGGCCTCGTCGGTCGCTTCGAGCTCGTCGTCGAGCGCCAGCGCCGCGGGGAGCTCGGCCCGGTCGACCCAGAACTCCTTCTCCTCGTCCCAGGCGCCGTAGCCCTCTTCGGGCGGCACCACGACCTCGCGCGTCTCGCCGGCCGCCATGCCCGCCAGGCGCGCCTCGAGCCCGCCGACGAGCGTGCCGTAGCCGAAGACGAAGCCGATCGGGCGGCCGCCTTCTTCGTCGGTCGCCTCGATCACGTCGCCGTCTTCGTCGTGGAGCGCGTAGTCGAGGACGACGAAGGCGTCGCGGGCGATGCGCATCGGAGGAGCTTGGTTCATCGAGGGTCGGCTCGGGGGGATCGGGGTTCGAGCGCGTCGAGCGCCTCGCGGGGGGCGGGAAAGCTAGGTACGCATGCGCCGCGGGGCAACCGCGCCAGGCGCACTCCGGCCGCGCACGCCCCCCGGCGTTGCGGATTCCGGCCTCGTCGGGTAAGGTCCGCGCCCCTTCCTCCGGGGAGCGCCGTGTGGCGTCCCCCCGGTGCGTTCCCCGAGAGGACTCAGGAGATAGCGATGTCGAACCGTGCGATCTGGAGCATGCGCAAGCGTCACGAGTGGCTGAGCAAGCCGCTGAAGCCCAAGAAGATGAAGCGTTCGGGGCGACTCCGGATCGGCCTCCAGGACGCGATCGACCGCCGCGTCGGCACCGAGCCGCAGGCCCAGGGTTGATCTCCGGCGGGGCCCACGTGGCCCCGCGCGCGACCGACGCCTTCTCTGGCTTTGCGGAGAGGGCGTCGTCGTCTTTTTGGGTCACGTGCCACGCGACGGTGGCGGAATTGGCAGACGCACCGGGTTTAGGTTCCGGCGCCGAGAGGCTTGCGGGTTCAAGTCCCGCCCGTCGCACTGAGCTCCGACGCCGCGCGGGCGCGTGAACGCTCGCCGAGCCGGCCCACGCGCCGCGCTGCGCCTCGATGAAATCGGTGCGCGCTCGCGG
>CAIXWQ010001359.1 GCA_903923175.1 uncultured delta proteobacterium
CCCGCCGACCGAGGTCTCCTTCTTGTTGGCCTTCGCGTTGTAGAGGAACGTCGGCCAGGGCATCCTCCACGTCGTCTCCTCCTTCGAGAAGACCAGGACGGGCTCCCACGCGGGCTTGAGCGCCGTCCCCCACCCCTTCCACTTCTTCGCCTCCTCGCTGACCGGCTCCGTCAGGTCGTACTCGGGGTTGAAGGCTCCGAGCGAGTTGGTGTTCTGTGACCCTGCGCCCTTGGCGCGGCCGACCACGCGCTCGACCCCCTTCTTCTTGTCGATGGCCTTCGAGATGTTGAGCGACTTCGGGAATCCTTGGCCATTGATCCAGGAGAGGAGCCCGATGTACTTGAAGCCCGCCGCCTGGATGCCGGCGGCCATGAGGTCCAGGGTCCGCGTCCCCGCGAAGGCCATGAGAACCGCGCCCGGCCTCATGGTTCGGTAGACCTCGCGCCAGAGGGCAACGCTGGGGATGTCCCAGTCATGGCCCATGAAGTCTCCCCCGCTGTCGAGCCGCGAGCCCTTGTTGAGGTAGGCGTCGATCTCCGGTCCGGTCGGCTGCCGCGTCCCGAGTCCGTAGGGCGGGTCCGTGACGCAGGCGTCGATCGAGCAGTCGGGGAACGTCTTAAGCACGTCGATCGAGTCCCCGAGCACGATCACATCTCGTTCCGTGCCCGCCACTTGGGTCGCGGCCCGCGCCTCGTCTGCGAGCGCCGTGCTCTCCGAGGCTGCGTCGTCAACCAGGCCGTCCGGTACGGCGACTTCGGGCGGTGCGACCGGGCGCGCTTCGTGCGCGACGTCCTCGCCCCCCGTCGGCGGGGGTTTGCCATCGCCAGGGTCCGACGGTCCGCCGGCCGTCCCGGCCCGGACGATCTCGGCCCAGAGCGCAACGATCGTCGCCTCCAGCCCTTCCGGCCCCGAATTCTCGTAGGCGGCCAACCCGGCGGCGAAGACGTCGCGGACGGTCGGGTCACCTTCCCCGGCGACCAGACCAAGGTGCTCGTAGGCCTCGGCGGTGCGGTGGACCCCGCGGATCACGACTGCGTCGCACTCGAGCAACCGGACGTCGTTCTCGCACACGGTGAACGCCTGCAGCTCCGGCCTCGACGCGACGTCGCGCTGATCTTCCCCGACCGTGTCTGCGCCCCCCGTGTACCCGACTTCGGGTGCCGACCTGGGCGCCTTGCCCTTCTTCCCAGCCGCCTTCGCCCGCTTCGGTTCGGCCGGGGGAGCCGCGAGCCGCGCGTTCACGTCGGCCTGCGCCTTCTCGATGGCGGCCGGGGGTGTCGAGTTGGTCCCCGCGCTCCTTCGTTTCCGACTCGACCGCCCGAATGACCTTCGCGACGGTGGATCGCTTGCGCGGCTTCTCGGCCTCGGCCTTCGCCTCCGGGGTGCTCACCGCAGCGTTGAACACCTTGTTGCGATCGCGAATGGCGTTGATCGGTTCCCCGGTGTCTTTCGCGATCCTCTGGTCCGCCCGGCCTTCGGAAGCCGGATTGGCAGCAATCCCCTTCCGCTTGCGGCCCAAGGCGAGCCCGTAGATCTCTCGAAGCCGGCGCTCGATCTCCGCCTTCTTGGCTTCCGTCAGCTTCCGGCGGCACTGCTCTTCGTTGTAGTTCGCGGTGAGGAGCCACTCCTCCTCGCGCTCGGCGTTGAGCTGGTCCAGTCGGATGACGGGCACATCGCCCCTGGCGACCGCGTGACGGCGTACGCCAGAGAGGATCACGTTCCTGCCGCTGTGGCAGCCGTCGCCCGTGACGATCAGGGGCGTCCGCACGCCGAAACGCTCGACGGACTTGCGCAGGGGTTCGAGGTCGTCCCCCGACCCAAGCCCGAAGTACCTGTTGTGGAGCGCGTGCGGCTTCAGCTCATCCCGTCCGAGATACCCGACGGGCTTGAGCTTGTACGTCCAGGGCTCCGCGATCTTCTCGCTCGGCTCGATGGGGCAGCGCTCCGGCTGCGTGGAGTTCTCGGTTTCGAGGTCGTGGGCCTGCGTGGCGGTGGAGGAGTTCATGATCCTCCTACCGCTGGGAGAGCCGCTGTTAAACCGAGCCACCGAAAATAGATCGAATTCGGGTCTGCTTATGTCCCGGCTCCACGGAGGACCGGGAGCCACCGCGCCTTCGGATCCACGGATACCCATGTTCCTGAGGGGATCGGCTTCCGGGCGGAAGTGCCTCGCTCCGCACGCGCGGGTTGATCGGCACGCTGCGTCACGGGTAGGGAGGTAATGTCGGACATCCGCTCCATTTCTCCCCGCGTCCTCGCGGGCCTTGATCACGCCAGCCACGGCACGCTCCTTCCGGTGGTCGCCGCAGCCTTCGAGGAGGAGGGGCACGAGATCGATCTCCAGGTCGACCGCGTAGGCGAGGAGTTCTTCCTCGACGTGACGGTGCTCCACGCCGACCTCGTTGTTCGCGATCGATGTCTCGCCCTCGGCGTGTTGGCGGGGTGGCCGCCAGCCGTTCAGGCGTGCGTGTTGTCGCTCTGGTGCAGCACGCTGATCGATGGCGCGGATCGTTCGAGGGCCCGGGCTCTGGCTGGGATCCACGAGATCGATCGACGGCTAGCGGCAACGCGACGCTGACGGATCCCGTTGTCCCCTCGTCCCCTTCTTGGGCGACACCTACCGATCGTTGCTCGTCCTCGGCGGGAGCCGCCAGATCCCCTTCCGGACTTCGCGCCCCCCGAGGCGCTTGAAGTCGCGGCGCACCGTCCGAGGGTGGACTTCTTCCCCGTCCGCTGCGACCGCCTCGACGATGTCCTCGACGCGCACGTCGCGGCCCCGGTACGCGTCGTACGCGCCGCTCCGCCGGGTCTGACGGCCATCGGGACAAGCGGACGACTGGACACCAGCCATTCGAAGGAACGCGAGCTTGCGATCGATGAAGGTCGCGGCGGCGTTCACGTCGATCGACTCCGCCACGGCCCGACCGTGCGCACGCGCGGAGGCGTGGACGAGGCGGGTCATCGTCACCGCCAGCCGGGTGGCTACAGAGGACGCGACGAGAGGGCGGTCCCGCCAGACGTCGACGTTCACCTCGGCGAGCTTCTGGTGGCACACCTTCATGAGCCAAACCACAGGGGCATCGTCCACCACCGGGATGGTGTCACGCAGGTACGCGACGAGGAGCTTGA
>CAIXWQ010001360.1 GCA_903923175.1 uncultured delta proteobacterium
CCAGGAGAACCTCATCGCCCAGTTGAAGGGCGGCGTGCGCGCGCTGCACGCGCCGCTCAACACCCTCGAGGCCAACTGGGCGTACATGGTGATCGTCTCGCTCGCGTGGTCCATCAAGGCGTGGGCCGCGCTGCTGCTGCCCGTCGCGCCGCGCTGGCGCGAGCGCCATCAGGCCGAGCGGACGCAGGTGCTGCGCATGGAGTTCCGCACCTTCGTCGAGAGCTTCATACTGATCCCCGCGCAGGTGCTGCTACGCGGACGACAACTCATCGTCCGCCTGCTCGCGTGGCGACCGACGCTGCCGATCTTCTTCCGGCTGCTCGACGCGCTCTGACGCGCCGCCCGCCCGACGCACTGGTGCCCGGGCCGGCTCGACCTCCACCTCTCGTCGCAGCGCGCTCTCGCTGCGCACAACCTCCGGTCAGCACCCCGGCGCGTCGCCGGAGGGCCGAGCTGCGCGCGCGCTGCGACGGTGCCGCCGGACGGCGCCGACGCGTCGCCAGTCGCTTGTTTTGGGACTAGCATGGCACCCCTCCCGCCATTCTCGCCTCCCCCGCCGAGCTCCGGCTCGGCGCGAGCCGGCGCCGAAGCCCCGCATGATCCTCAATCACAAAGACCGCTCCCCCACGGCGACCATCGGCGCCATCCGTACGATCCTCGACGAGCTCGGCATCGTGACCTTCGAGCGGCGCTGGTTCGAGGTGGAAGGCCAGGCGTTCTCGGTGCGACTCGAGGCGGACGGCCTCTGGAAGGGCTGCGCGGTGAACGGCAAGGGGGCCTCGCGCGAGCTCGCCCTCGCCAGCGCGTACGGCGAGTTCCTCGAGCGGCTCCAGAACGGCGCCTTCACCGAGACCTCGTTCTGGGCCATGGCGGACCGCTACGCGCCGCCGGACGCGCGCAGCCTGACGGTGGCCGAGGTCTGCGAGCGATATCCAGACTCCGCCGGCCAGCTCTACACCGACGACGCGAAGCAGGTGCTCGCGGACCGGCGAGTCCCTTGCGTGCCATTCTACGACGTCCAGTCGGACGACCTGGCCTATCTGCCGCTCGACGCCCTGCGCGCGACCTACAGCAGCACCGGCATGACGGCCGGCAACACGCCCGCGGAGGCGATCGTGCAGGGGATCGGCGAGATCCTCGAGCGGCACGTCATCAACCAGGTGAGCCGCGACGCGCTCGCGTTGCCCACCATTCCGCTCGAGATGGTGCCGGAAGGGTTCTCCCGCCGCGTGCTCACGACGCTCGTGGACGCCGGCTACACGGTGCACGTGAAGGACGGCACGCTCGGCGGCCGCTTCCCGGTCATCGGCACCTTGGTGGTCGCGCCCGAGCGCGGGGTCCATCACATCCACTTCGGCTCGGACCCGGTCTTCGAGATCGCGCTGCAGCGCAGCCTCACCGAGTTCTTCCAAGGGCAGGAGCGCGTCGACGCGCGGCTGCGCCCCTTTCCCTGGGAGGGCGAGGTCCGCTATTCGAAGTCCATCGAAGGCTGGGCGCAGCACCTCGAGGAGCCCGGCGCGGTGCGCGAGCTGCGGCGGCTCGCCTTCACCAAGGACGGCAGCGGCGGGCTCGGCGAGCAGGTGCTCCACCATCGCCCCTTCGAGCCGGCCTGCTTCGAGGCCTTCGTGCCCGAGCGCTCGAGCAACGAGGAGATGCTCGCGCACCTGCTGCGACGGTGCGAGGAGCTGGGCGGCCGCGTGCTGGTGCGCGACGTCTCGTTCTTGTCGTTCCCCGCCTTCCAGGTGCACGTCCCGCGGTGGGCGGACGACTGCGTCGTCGACCGCACGCTCGCGGAGGCGGAGCTGGAGACGCCGGAACTGCTGCGCATCGCGTGCAACCTCGAGCGCGCGAGCGTTCGCGAGCTGCGCCGATTGGCCGAGGCGCTGCGCGGGTTCATGCAGCATCCGGCGCTGGTCCAGGGCCCCCTCTCCCGCTTCGCGCCCATCGGGGCCACCGACGACGGACAGCTCACGCACACGCTGGCCGATCCGGACGTCTTGCTCTTCTTCTTGCACCTCCGGCTCCAGGAGTTCCGCACCGCCGCGAGGCACCTCGGGCGGCACGTGGGGCGTCAGGCGGCCGCGGGCGACGACGACTCGCTCGGCTACTTCCGCTGCGCGGCGGCCTACATGCACCTGCGGGCGAGCGGCGCGACGGAGCGCGCCTGCCGCGGGACGCTGGGCGCGCTGTTCGGCGACGCGCTGACGGAGGAGGTCCTCGCGGACCTCGATCCGACGAAGAACCCATTCCGCCACCAGAACCTCATGTCGTGCGGCGATTGCCGAGGTTGCCGGTGCGAGGGGCTCTGCGGCTACCAGGAGTGGAAGGGGCGCTGGGAGTCGCTGCTGCCTCGCATGGAGGCCGCCGCCATCGATCAACGCCACCTGCGCGCGCTCTTGCGGCCGGGCGCGCCGAAGGCGAAGCGCGAGAAGGCGCGAGGCGACGAGCCGCGGCCACGGCGCACGCGCGCGGCCGGCGGCAAGGCGCGATGAGCCGCGCTTTCGTGCGCGCGCCTCGTCGCTCGACCGACGGCTACCGCGCGCGGAGACGAGCGATCTTCAGGCGCAGGTAGGTGCGCTCCGGGACGCTCGCGGTCTTCTCGACGGCCGCTTCGTAGTGAGCGAGCGCCGCCTCGACGTCCCCCGAGCGCTCGAGGAGGTGGGCGCGCACGGCGTCGAGGCGGTGGTGCTCGCGGATGCGCGGATCGCGGTCGAGGTTCTTCAGCAACGCGAGCCCTTCGGCGGGTCCTCGCGCCATCGCGACCGCCACCGCGTGGTTCAACGCGACCATCGGGTTGTCGGCCATGCGCAGCAGCACGCCGTAGAGCGCGACGATCTGCGGCCAGTCCGTGTCCTCGGCGCGCGGCGCCTCGTCGTGCACCGCCGCGATCGCGGCCTGCAGCAGGTACGAGCTCACCGCGCCGCGCGTCATCGCGTCGGTCACGAGCCGCACGCCTTCCGAGATCGCGGCCTGGTCCCAGCGCGATCGATCCTGCTCGTCGAGCGGGACGATCTCGCCGTGGGGCCCCGCTCGCGCGGCGCGCCGCGCGTCCGTGAGGAGCATGAGCGCGAGGAGGCCGCTCACCTCGCCACTGTCCGGCAGGAGCGCGTGCGCCGCGCGGGCGAGGCGGATCGCTTCACTCGAGAGGTCCACGCGCTGATGCGCGTCTCCCGAGCTCGTGGCGTACCCCTCGTTGAAGATGAGGTAGAGGACGTGGAGGACGGCGCCCAGGCTCGCGCTCCGCGCCTCGGGCGGCGGCAGCGCGAAGCCGAGGCCGGAGCTCTTGATGCTCTGCTTCGCGCGGCTGATCCGCTGCGCCATCGTCGCCTCGGGCACGAGGAACGCGCGCGCGATCTCCGCCGTGGTGAGCCCGCCCACCGCGCGCAACGTCAGCGCGATGGCGGACGGCCGCGTGAGCGCCGGATGGCAGCAGAGGAAGAGCAGGACGAGCGTGTCGTCCCCTGTCGCGGGTGCCTCGTCGGGCGGCGGAACCACGCTCTCCTCCGGCGGCGTTTCGAGGACGATCCTGGCTTCGCGCCGGCGGCGCGCGGACTCCGATCGGATCTGATCGGTGAGCCTCCGCGCGGCGACCTGGATCAGCCACGCGCGAGGGCTCTCGGGCACGCCGGTGCGAGGCCACTGGATGGCAGCGGCGGTGAGCGCCTCTTGCACGGCGTCCTCCGCGGCGCCGAAGTCGCCGTAGCGGCGGACGACGGCGCCGAGCACCTGCGGGGCGAGCTCACGGAGCAGATCCTCGGCGGTCGTGCGCGTCACGGCAGCGTCTGCGCTAGACCGGCGGCCCGCTCATCACCTGGCGCACCTCGATCGCGATGCCGAGCGGCCTCCCGCCCGGGCCCGGCGCGGTCGAGGCCTCGCCGGCGATGGCGTAGGCGCGCTCCGCGCTCTCGACGTCGACGATCCAGTAGCCCACGAGGAACTCCTTGGACTCGGCGAAGGGGCCGTCGGTGACCTCGGGCGAGCCGTCGCCCTGCGCGCGCACGATGCGCGCCTGGCCGGGAGGCGCGAGCCCTTCCGCGCCGACGAGCTCGCCGGCCGCGCGGAGGCCCTTGTTGAGATCCATCATGAACTGGATGTGGGCCCGGAGCTCCTCGGGTTTCCACGCGTTGATCTGGTACTCGCCGCTGCCACGGGGCGCGTGCATCATCAGCATGAATTTCATCGTCCGTGCTCCTTCGTCGCCGTTCGAACGCCTTCGCGTGTGGGCTGCTGCTACGCGTGATCGAATGGTCGGTCCCGGCGTTCCCCAAGAGGTCGGAGCCGACCCGCCGCGCTCGACACGGGCGGTGCGATTTTTCCTCCGCCGCGCGAGGCTCGGCGACGCCGCGTGCTCGCGCGCGGCTACTGACCCGGCGATCGGCCGAGACGTGCTCGTCGACACGCGCGAGCGCCGGGCCCGTGCGCTCGCGCGGAGCGGGCGACCCTGGGGCCGTCACCCCTCCGCGTGGATGGCGTCGATGACCGCCCGGACCAGCGCGTAGGTGCGCTCCGACGAGGCGATCGAGACGCGCTCGTCGGGGCCGTGCACGCCGGTGATGTCGGGGCCGACGCTGATGGCGTCGAGGCCGGGGTACTTCGCCTTCAGGGCGCCGCACTCGAGCCCGGCGTGGATCTCGAGCACCTTCGCGTCCTTGCCGTAGCGCGCACGGTAGATGTCACGAAAGCGCGCGAGGAGCTTCGAGTCGTAGTCGGGCGCCCAGCCGGTCACGAGCTTGCCGGCTTCGAGCTCTACGCCGAGCTCGGTGCCGAGGGCGCGGTAGCGGCCATAGAGCTTCTCGAGCTCCTCGTCCGAGGGGGAGCGGCTCATCCAGACGAGCTCGTAGGCGGCTGCCCCGTTCGCCTGCGCCTCACGCGCCTCACGCGCCTCGCGCACCTCACGCACCTCGCGAACGATCGCGAGATTGTTCGACACGAACGGCTGCGAAGGATCGAGCTTGGAGGCGACGATGACGCCGGTCGGCACGCCTTCGAGGAGCTTCACGAGCCGCTCGACGACCGACGGCGCGAGCGGATCGGTCGCCGCAGCGGCCGACAAGGCCGCGGTGATTCGAAGCCCCGGATCTTCGACGGTGACGAGCTCGCCTTGCAGCGCGACGAGTCGGGCGCGGAAGGGCTCCACGTCTGCCGCCGCGAGCCCGACGACGACGCGCGCCGAAGAGGGGATCACGTTGGGCGCGGTGCCACCGGCGAGCCCGTACACGGCGCCGCCGCTCCGCCGCACCTCGGCGACGATCTTCGCCGCGACCTTGAGCGCATTGGTGCGCCCACGGTGGATCTCGACCCCCGAGTGCCCGCCCTTGAGCCCTTCGATGACGATCTCGAGCGCGACGCGCGCGCCCTCACCGACCGCCGCGGCACGGGTCGCGTCGAGCCGCGCCACGAAGTCGCGCCCACCGGCCGAGGCGATGGTGAGGTACCCCTCCTCCTCGGAGTCGATGTTGATGAGCCGCTCGGCGCGCAGCCACCCCGGCGCGACCCCCTGGACCCCGGTGAAGCCTTGCTCCTCGTCGACCGTGAGCAGCACCTCGAGCGGGCCGCTCGTCTCCTCGGCGAGCGCCAGCGCGTACGCGACGCCGATGCCGTTGTCGGCGCCGAGCGAGGTCCCCTCGGCGCAGATGAAGTCGCCGTCGCGGCGGACCGGGATCGGCTGGCGCGCGAAGTCGAAGGCGGCGCCGTCGCGCGAGACGCAGACCATGTCCATGTGCGCCTGCAGCGCGACGCACGGCCCCTTCGCTTCGGGGCGCACGCGCAGCAGCACGTCGCCGACCTCGTTGACCTCGCAGGCGAAGCCGCGCGCCGAGGCGAAGGCGCGCACGTACTCGCGCACGCCCGCTTCGTTCCCCGTCTCGCGCGGGATGTGGGTCAGATCGCTGAAGTAGCGCCACATCGAGGCGGGCTCGAGCCCCTCGAACGGCGTCGCGAGCGGGAAGCGCGGGGTTTCAGCGGGCGTCGTGGACGAGCCGGACATGTCTTTCGCTCCAGCCGGTCCCACGCGGGACCGAGCGCGCGCAGGCTACACCCGCGCCGACCGCGTGGCGGACGAACGCGCGGCGCGTCGAGCGCCGCCCCGACCTCGGCGGTCGCGCGAGCCGACGACGCGTGACGGCGCGTGACGGCGCGTGACGGCGCGTGACGCGAAGGGGAGCGCTGCCCGGCCCGCGGGACTATGCTCACGCGCCTGGCCCGAGGTCCCCGCCGCTTGTCGCAATCTCTCGCATTCCGCGCCTCTCGCGCCTCTCGCGCCTCGGTGGCCCTGCTCGTCGCGGCGACGCTCTCGTCAGGGCTCGCCTGTCGCGAAGCGCCCGCCCCGGGCCCCGCTCCGAGCGCGCCGAGCGCAGGGTGCAGCAAGCGCGTGCTGATCGTCGCGGACGAGGTGCCCGGCGGCGACGCCACGCTCGCGATGGCGCTCGCGTCGGCCGGCTTCGACGTGTCGACGACGCAGGCCACGTCGAGCGACTTCCGCGGCGTGCCGTCGCTGGCCGCGCAGGGGGCGTTCGACGCGGTGGTCCTGCTCTCCGGCGGCCTGCGCGCGCCGCCGACCGACATGCCGGTCGAGGGGCAGCAGGCGCTCGTCGCGTTCGTCGGCCACGGCGGGGGGCTCGTGCTCTCGGAGTGGGCCGCGTTCCAGCTCGCGGCGGTGCCGACGCCGCGGTGGAAGCTCCTCGAGCCGCTGGTGCTCCTCGAGCGCACCGGCTCGCACGGCGGGCGCGTGACCTACGAGGTCGAGCCGACGTTCGCGAGCCACCCGCTGTGGGCAGGGCTGCCACCGTCGTTCTCGTTCAGCTCGACCTCGAACGTCGGGACCGTCAAGGCGGCGCCGGGGATCGCGCGCGTCGCGCACAGCCCGGAGGCGGGCGACGCGGTGGCGAGCCGCGAGCTGCCGTCGAGCGGGCGGATCGTGCACCTCGCGCACGCGGGCAACCACGTGCCGCACGGGTGGGCCAACGTGAACCTGCAGCGGTTGATGACCAACGCGGTCGGCTGGGTCGCGCGCTGCGAAGCCGATCCGCGCGCCGAGCGCGCGCAAGGAGCGACGCGATGACGCGCGCCGAGCAGCAGAGCGGCGGCGTCCGCCTGGGAGCCGTCATCGCGCTCGCGGCGCTCGCGTCACTCGCGGCACTCTCCGCGCTCTCTGCGCTGGGTTGCCGCAAGAAGCCGCCGCTCGCGGTCGTGACCGAGAAGGCGCTGGTGGTGAAGGTCGCGCGCGCGCCGGGGATCGTGGAGCTCGACAAGGAGGGGACGTCGATCCGACCGGTGTCGTGGGGCGAGGTCTACCAGGCGCGCGATCGGAAGCCGACGTTCCGCTGGAACGGGATGTTCGAGGGCCACCCGTTGCAGCGCGACGGCGTCGTCGAGGTGACGCGCAGCGCGGAGGACGCGTCGCGGTTCGCGTTCACCCCCGACCTTCTGGAGGGGGACGTGCCGACGCGCGCGTGGCTCTGCGCGCAGCTGCCTGCCGCGAGCGCGCCGGCCCGCTGCGCCGATCGCTTGCTGCGCCTGGTCGTCTCCGACGGCGTGCTGTTCGCCTACGCGCCGACCTGGCGGAGCGAGACGCCGCTGATCGAGCTCGTCGACGGCGCGGTGCACACGGCGAGCCTCCCCGCGATCTCGGAGGTGCGCGTGATCGCGCTCGCGGGGCGGGCCATCACCCTGGTCACCACGCACTGGTGGCGCGACGCCGCGTGGACCGGGACCGACGTGGTCGCGTTCCTGCCGAGGCCGGCGCTCCAGCGCGCGGGGGAGCTCCACCTCGAGGAGATCGACGGCCGCGACGGGGCGCGCGCGACGTACTGGCTCGGCGCGCTGGAGGTCGAGGCGGACGCGCTGCACGTGCAGGGGCGTCGCTCGGTGCGCGATCGTCGCACCGACGTGGAGCTCTCGGGAGCGCTCGTCGACGAGCGGTGGCAGCTCGACGGCGAGCGCCTCGTGAAGCGCTGAGCTCGCGCGCCCGGGTCGCGCTCAGGTCGCGTCGGGCGTGCGCTCCGGCTCGGGGGTGCGCTCCTCGCCGGGCGGTCCGCGCCGGGTGCAGCGGATGAGATCCCACTCGGGGCAGCCGCCGAGGCAGTCGTCGCGCAGGCGGCAGCTGCTGCAGGCGGGCCGGTCGTCGGCGAGCACGTCGAGGCGCCTTCGCTGCGCGTCGGCCTCGCCGCCGCGCCAAACCTCGAGGAAGGAGCTCGTGTGCAGATCGCCGAGCGGGCGGTGGCCGAGGAACGTGCAGGGGACGACGCGCAGATCGGCGTCGATGCCGATGCTCGAGCGCGCGGCCGAGCACCCTTCGAGGCGGTCGCCGTCGCCGAACTGGAGCTCGCGATCGATGCCGGCGATGCCGGGCGTGAGGCAGCAGTCGTAGCCGACGCGCGTGTGGCCGCGCAGGCGCATGAACGCCTCGCGCAGCCAGGGGTAGAGCTGATCGGGGTGCACGGACGAGAGCGGCGTGTCGTAGCCCTCGCCGCGCCCCGACGGCTTGTGCGCGAGAAAGATGACGCCGTAGAGGTCGTCGTCGGCGAGGCAGTAGTCGACGATCGCGGGCAGACGTGGGAGGTTCTCGCCGCTGAGGGTCACCTGGAAGACGGTGCGGATCCCGTGCTCGCGCAGCTTGCGACGCGCGTTCTCGAAGAAGCCGAAGCCGGCCTTGCGGCGCAGCGCGAAGCCCTCGCCGACGTCCTCGAGGCTGAGCGCGACGGCGCCGCAGCAGCGCGCCATCGCGTCGAGCACGGCCTCGTTGAGCGCGATGCCGGTGGTGGTGACGTTGGGCACGATGCCGAGCTCGTGGGCGAGCTCGAGCACGCGCACGATGTCCGGGTGGAGCAGCGGCTCGCCGCCGCCGATCGCGAGCTGGCAGACGCCCGCATCGGCGAGCTCGCGCAGCAGGCGCGCGACGTCCTCGAACGGGATGTCGCGGCCGTCGGGGAGCGACGACGCGTAGCACTGCGGGCAGCCCATCGTGCAGCGCTGGGTGAGCTGCAGATCGACCAGCGTCGGCGCCGAGATCACCTGCGCGTGGCGGGTGACGACCGGCAGCGGCGTGCCGAGGCGCGCGCGCACGAGCCGCGCGCCGGCGCCGAGGCCGGGGATCTCGAGGCGCACGCTCTCGAAGAAGGCCCGCGCTTCGTCGGTCTCGGGGGCGCGACCGTCGATCAGCGCCGCGCGCACGACCTCGAACCCCTCGGCGTCGAGCTCGAGGTGCGTGGCGTCGAAGGGGTCGAAGAGGATGCCGCCGAACGCCTCGCGCCGGAGCACCAACGGCTGCGCCGCGCGCGCGGGCGGCGCGGGCCGAGCGGAGACGCCGGTTTCAGCGCGCATCGGGCCCCTCGTCGTCGTTCTTCTTCTTCTTGCGCGTGAGGAAGCGGATCACCGGCACCGCGAGGAGCGCGCCGGCGACGACGACCGAGACGACGCCGACCGCCTTCGCGTTGCCCGAGCGCGCGCTCGGGGCCATCTCGGGCGGCTGGCCCCACGACTGGACCTGCGTGATCACCGGCTGCGCGCTCGACGAGGGGGCCGGCGTGCTGCTCGCGCCGCCGACGCGCCCGCCGTCGGGGAGGAACTCGTTGGCCCCCGACGAGTTGGTGGTGAACCCGCGGCGCCTACGCAAGATCCTCATGAAGCTCCCTCACTGATCCGGGAGGGGCGCGGGCAGGAGCCACGCGACGCGCGCCCGTACGCGCTCACCGACGCAGATCGGAGTATCCCCGCGGCCGTGGGCCAGCAACGGCGAGCCCCCGGGGATCTCGAGCGTGATCTCGGTGAGCGCGCGCCGCCGTCGCGTCGCGAGAACGACGAGCCCGGCCGCGGCGTCTTGCGAGCGAGACGCCGCGCGCGACGCCACGCGAGAGGCCTCGTGCCCCTCACCGATGCGCTCGAGCACGAGCGCCTCGGGGCGAAACCACGCGGTCGGCCCGTCGAGCGCGGCCGGGAGCTCGACGCCGGCCGCGCGCGCCAGCGCGACGTCGAGCGACGTGACCTCGCCGAGGAAGCGCGCCGCGAACGCGTCGATCGGCGCGCGGTAGAGCTCGTCGAGCGTCCCGAGCTGGACGATGCGGCCTTCGCGCAGCAGCAGCACGCGGTCGGCGATGGCGGCCGCCTCGTCGCCGTCGTGCGTGACGAGCACCACCGCGAGGCCGAGCTCGCGCACCAGCGCGCGAAAGTCCTCGACGATCGCCGCGCGCACCGGCGAGTCGAGGCTGTGGAAGGGCTCGTCGAGGAGCATCACGCGCGGCTGCTGGGCGAGGGCGCG
>CAIXWQ010001361.1 GCA_903923175.1 uncultured delta proteobacterium
GGCCGAGCTTGTAGATCGGCAGGCCGCGACGGTCCGCCCACCTCCTCGCGGTGCAGGCGGTCACGCCAAGGTGCCGGGCGATCGCGAGCCACCCGCGCAGCGTCGTCCTCGGAGCGTCGGTCGCCATCGCATCCCCTTGGCCCGTCGGGCCGCTGAGCGCCTCGCTGGCGCGTCTTCTCGCTCACTCCGTCCGTGCATCGGAAGTCGACGCCTCGGCTCGTGTGTCGAGCCAGAAGCGCCGCCCGAAGTCATGCGGCCGCCCGCCGCCCGACGAGCTGCAAGCGCTCGCCGAGGGCGATCGACTGCTCGAGGGATTCGACGATGACGAGGAACCCGCCGGGGTAGCCGCGCACCTCGACGTCGCACCCGCACGCGCGGGCAGTCGTAGCGATGGCCTCCGCCTCCGCGCGGTCATCGACGCGGCAGCGGGCGATCTCGTGCAGGCGCGCGCTCACGCTCACCCCGGCCTGCAATCGTTCACCTGATAGTTCAGGCCGATCAGGTGGTAGAGGTTGCCGCCCGAGTAGCCGGTCGCGGTCTCGTCGGTGATGACGATCTCGTGCATGTCGAACGGCGAGATCGCGACCGACGGCGTCAACGTGAACTTCTTGATCGTGCCGTCCGCCCACGACCCGCTCCCCGTCATCGCGACGCTGCCGATCGAGGTCCAGCCAGGGAGCGACGCGCCGGCCGCGATGGTTCGGCGCTTGAGCTCGAACACGGGCCACGTCGGGCTCGTGTGCGTTCCGACCTGCGGCGTCACGTAGATGTCGACGCTCGCGAGCGTGGCGCCGTCGTACAGCGAGTGCTGGATCGGCAGCGCCAGGATCGCGCCGGGCGTGCCCGCCAACGCGCCGCCGGTGTTGAACGTCCATCCGGTCGTGCCCGCCGGAGCGACGAACGCGCCGAGGTGGAGCGCGCGCGACGGCAGCGTGCGCGCCGCCGAGAGCTGGATCCAATCGTTGTCGCTCAGGACGATGCGGCCGCCGGCCGTCGTAGTGATCCTGCCCGTGCCGCTCGACACGTACTGGTTACCCAGCATGGTGAGCTGCGCGGTGGTCGCGAACTGGATGAGGCCACCGGCCTGCACGTCGATGTATCCAGGCGCGGGGATCGCGAGCTTGCCCGTCAGCGTTGCGCCGAGCGTGGCGATCGAGAGCGTCGAGCCGAACTGAAACGTCGTCGTCGACCCGCTGGCGAAGGCGCACGACGAGGCGGACGCGAACTGCGCGGCCGTGCCCCCGTTGAAGCCGACGAGCCCAGTCGTCGCGAGAGTGCCGGAGACGGACAGGAAGCCGGCATGCGTGATCGTCTGGCTCGTGCCGAAGGCGATCGTGCCGGACGAGACCGTGTCGCCCGTCTTGTCGAGCGCCTTGGCGAGCTGGATGTCGAGCGCGTTGATCTGCGCCGCGGTGAGCTTCGCGCCGACTCCCCACGACGGCGGGTTGATTCGCGAGAAGGTCATTCGCCACCACCCTTCGGCCGCTCGAAAGCGTCGACGTCCATCGTGTACTCGTCGAGGGTGAGCTCCCCGACTTCGTGCACCGTGTCGCTGGCCTCGCCGCTCGGCTCCGCGCCGGGCTGCGTCTCGTTGCTCTCGTGCATGGTGGGCTCCTTCGGCGGCGTGACCCGCACGCCGCGATCGATCATCTCGACGTTGGGGAACCCCATCGAGCGCAGCCAGCGCGCGAAGCGCTCGGCTTCGGCGCGGCCGCCCTCGACGTGGATTCGGATAGGGGGCTCGGTGCTCACGCGGCCTCGGGGTTGTGCGGCTCGCCGCGAACTTCGGCTGCATCGAGCTCGAGGCGCAAGGTCACGGCGTTGCAGTCGCGAAAGACCTGGGCCGCGACCGCCGAGCGACGTTCGAGCATGGCGAGTTGCTTGTGGCACGGCCCGATCGCCATCCGGCGCGCGCGGACCTCGGCGAGCACCGCGGCCTCGCGCTCGATCTCCGCGGCGCGGGCCTCGGCGCCTTCCTTCATCAGCGAGACGGCGTGCACCTGCCCGTGGATCGCCGCCTTCGCCTGCGCCACTGCGGCCTGGCGCTTCTCCGCGGCGAGCTCGCCCATCTTCTCCTGGCTGTAGCGGTACGCGGCCGCCTTGTCGGTGCGCGAGAGTCGCTCGAGCTCGTCGTGATGCGCGCCAGCGGTGCTCGCGGCGATGTGGGCGCCGAGCTCCTCGGTCTTCGTGGTCATTCGGACCTCCAAGCGTCGGACGTGGGGACCTTCGCCGACCACTTGCTCCCCACGACGGGGAGATCGCTCAGGCCGACGCTGTAGCCCGCTCGCTCGGCGAACTTGATCGCGGCGGCGAAGCCCTTCGTGGTGCCGTCGCAGAGCGCCTTGAACGCCTCCGCGTCGGCGGGGAAGTGCTCGATCGGTACGCGCGGCACGGGCGGATCGACCGCGGTGCGATCGGCCATGCTCCCCAACTTCACCATCGCGCCGCCCTTGCTCGCGTTGACGGTGCCGTCGCCGTGCGTCTGCACGAGCCAGCCGTCGATTTCGAGGCGGGCCATCTAGACGCCCCACGCGCCGGCCGAGCCGGTGTCGTCGAGACCCTCGCGCGCCATCCTCGAGAGCGTGCGCTGCAGCGCCGACTTCATGGCCGTTCGCTGGCCAACGGGGCAGTCGTCGACCTGGATGCTGTACCCCATTGACTGCACCCACCGAAACGCGGCGAGGAACGCCTCTTCGCTCGTCGCCGCGGTGCAGGCGGCCTGGAAGATCGCCAGGTCGTTGCCGTAGCCCGACGTCGCGAGCGGCATGCGCGGAGGCTGCGCGCCGCCGTACCACGCGTCTCGCTCCTTCGGGTGGCCGAGCGCGACCGTCTGTCCCATGTTCTTCCACACCACGGTCGTTCCAATCGTCGTGTACGACCATCCAGCCACATTCCCAGTTGCCATGTCGAATCCCCTACTGGCGCGCTTCCGCGCCTCTGTCGTTTCGGCCCGCTCCGCGTCGGCTCATCGAGCCGCGAATCAGGCCCGCCATGTCCGCGCCCATCGCGGTCAGGCAGACTGCCACTCTGTCATCCTGCTTGCCTTCGTATCGGTACGTTCCGCTCTGAGTCGGTATCTCGCGAAAGCCCATCAACTCGCGCGTGAGGCTCGGATCGTTCGGCAGCACCAGCGAGCCGTCGCGCAGCATCCGGTTCATGTGCGAGACCATCAGCGGCTTGCTGGACGCCGTGTAATTGCACTGTTCGAATTTCAGGCCGTGCCGACGCAGCGCCGACTCGATGAACGCGCCCGAGAACTGGTCGCCGACGACGGTGCGAGCGCCGGCCGCGCGGGCGAGCCTCGCGATGCTGAGCACGATCTCGTCGGTGCTGATCTGCCCGCGCCACTTGCCCGTGAACGCGTGCATGTTCGCGATCACGAGCGCCGGGCGCCACGTCGGCGCAGCCTTCGGATCGAGCATCGGGGTGCCGAACCCGTCCACGACGACGTGCCGGCCGACGATCTCCCGCACGATCTCGCGCGCTGGCCCGGCCTCGCGCACGTCGTACACGTCCTCGCGCAAGTAGGCGTCAGGGGGCGGACTCGGGAAGATCCAGAAGGCGAGCGCGAAGCAGAAGGCGTCACCGCCACCCCCCGACGCGTCCATCACGACCACCGGTTGGCTCGCCTGCCCCTGGCGCGTGCGCGCCTGCGCCGCGGCGACCATCTCGGGATCGAAGGCGCCGAGCTCGGTGGCATCGAAGCGCACGAGCACGTCGGTGACGTAGCTGCGCCGGTTGGACTCCTGGAGCTGCGCGCACTTCTCGGGCGTGAAGTAGCCCGGGTTGAACATCGGGCCCGTGCCGTGAAGCACGACGTGGTGCGGCGTCGGCTTGCCGAATCGCTTCTCGTACGCGTTGAAGATCTCGCCCGTCGGCGTCGTCGGCGAGCCGTTCGTGATGATGCTGCCCCCCCGGAGCAAGCGACCGTCGACGGCCGCGAGCATGCTCTCGAGGTTGACCGCCGCCCCCTCGGTCTCGGACGCGGTGCGGGGCGCTTCGGTGAAGATCGCGCGGGCGACCCAGCGCGAGACGAGGCTCGTCCCGCCGCTCGAGGCGGCCGTGATCATGACCTCGATCGGCATGCCGCTCGGGTGGCGAAAGACGATCGTATCGCTCGTCGGCTGGCCTATCAGCCTCGCAGCGATCGCGGGCTTCTCGGCGGCCTGCGCGCACAGCATCCCAAACTCGACGCGCCCGAGGTCCATCCGCGGAGCGACGATCGGGATGCGCGGCACCTCGCCGGGCTTCAGTCCCGACACGTCGACCGTCTGCGACGCGGCGAACGCGGCGGCGGCGGCCGTCATGCTCTTCGCCGAGCGGATCGAGCCGATGATGTCGACGCGGTGCGGGGGCTGGCCAACGGGGAGCGAGGCGAGCGCCGGCGCGCCGCCGACCAGGGCGATCACGTTCGCGTCGTCCGCGAGCTCGCCGAGGGGCAGGCCGTCGATCACGCGGCAGCACGCGCGCTGCACGGGCGTGGCCGTCTCGAGACCGAAGAAGCGCCGGTCACAGAGCACCGTCTCGAGCGTTAGGCGGGGCGCGCGGCTCACGTCGCACCCGACCGCTTCTCGGCTTCGATCTCGGCCATCGCTTGGGCGTAGGCGTCGCGCTCGAGGGGCTTCGGCTTCTTCGCCAGCTTCGTCGCCACGTCGAGCGCGGTCACCGCGAGCCGCTCAGCCCGAGTGCCGTGCTTCAGCGCCTGGTCGGCGGCGGCGATCCCCGCGTCGCTCGTGAGGCCGAGCTCCCCCGCCTTGGCGTGCCAGAACCCGGCGAGCGCCTCGTGACGCGCGCGCAGAGCGAGCAGGCCCCTGACGGTGCTCCCGTCGCTCGGCATCTCGCGCACCGCGGCGGCGAAGAGGCGCCACGCGTCCTCGGCGACCTTCGCGGCTTCGGGGTCCTGAGCGGCGGGCCCGAGCATCTTCGAAACGGCGACCTTCCACCCCTTGCCGCGTGCGATCTGGTTACCGGGGAGCATGCGGCCGCGCTCGTCGCGGTTACCGGACGGTTCGCCAGCGGTAGCAGGCACGTCGGCGAGGTCACTCGAGCGCGGGAGCGTCGGGCGGGCCTTGCCGTGGGAGTGCTCGATCGCCATCAGCACGCCCCCCGCGCCGGCTTGGAGAGCTCGCGCAGCAGAGCCCCGGCGAGCCCCTGGACGTTGTGCCGGAGGTCGAGCAGCAGGTGCGCCTCGGCGATCGCCACGTCGCGCGGACGGTCGGACGTGAACGGCAGGACGGCGTACGGCTCGCCGTGCTCGTCTTCGATGCGGGCGCCGGTGGCCGTCACGACGACGGACAAGCGGACCCGCGGGGCCGTCTGCGCGCGGTCGTACAGGTCGCGGGGCGTGGACTTGCGGGGCATCAGCCGGCCCCTCGGCTGGCGAGCACGCCGATCGTCTGCAGCGCCCCCGCCGTGGTCGAGGCGTTCGCCACGGCAATGATTCGAATCGTGTCTCCGAAGTCCTGTGAGGCGACCGTGTTCGCGGCGATAACGGGCGTGGTGCCGGTGCCGACCGTGACGCTCGCGGTGGCCGAGGGGCGCTTGTTGACGCTGATCGAATACGTGGTGGCGCCCGCGCCCGCGGCAACATCGCCGAAGCGTGCCAGGTCGACCCAGTTGCCCGCGCCGTCGAGGTACTGGGCGAAGACGCTGGTAGTGCCTCCCGTGGCGCCGAGGGCGGTCCATGTGAGGGTGACGGCGAAGAACCTGCCGAGGCCCGACACGGTGCCGACGACGACGGAGCCGGGCGCCGCGGGGCTCGTGAGGGTCCAGGCTCGGCGGAGGACGGATGCGCTCATTCAGGAAGCTCCTCGCCGCACGGAGCGGCGTCGGTGGGGGTAGGCGCCTCGCCGCTCTCGGCAGCGCGGCGGGGGTACGGGTCGGCGAAGGTGCCGTGGCGGCCGGCCATGTGCGCGCGGGTGCAGCCAGGGCCGAAGCGGGCGACCGCCTCGCCGCGGAGCTCGAGGATCTGAGCGATCGCATCGTCGAGGAGGCGAAGGGGGAAGCTCACGAAGACGCGCTTGCCGCCGCTCTTCGCGCGCTCGATGCGGACGAACGGGACGCCGAGCGGCGAGACGAAGAGCCACGTGCCGAGCTCGGTCGTCAGGGGGGGCAGCTCGAGGGGCGCTCGAGGGCCGCGGGGCTTCGGGGCGGTCACGAGCGCGCTCCCTTCGTCGATGGCGACGCGGGCGCGCTGCTGACACGCTGGCGCGTCGAGGAGGGCGCGGACGGGCACGCGCACGTCGGGAGCGTCGGGGGCGTCAGCGGGGCGAGGAGGGCGAGCCAGAGGTGCTCGGTGCAGAAGTGGACGCCGCGTAGGGTCGCGACCGCCGGAGCGGGGCAGAGCGAGCAGCCGACTTTGAGTCGGGGGCCGACACTGGGAATCACGGCCTCGCGTGACGTCGGAGCCGCCAGGTAGCGGCGGCGGGTAGCGGCGAGGCTCGCCGAGGGCGTCGTCGCCGCGCTCGAGGCCGAGCTCGTCGGGGCCGCGTCGGGCTCCGTCGTGGTCGCCGCGCTCGAGGGGAGGCGGGCCAGGCGGGGCGCTTTGGGCTGCGAAGCGTCGAGGGCGCGGGGCGTCTCGAGGCTCGTCGCGGTTCCGGGCGAGATCGAGCGGGCGCCTCGACAGGTCTCCCCACCCCCATCCGGCGTGGTGACGTGGTGACGTGTGGTGACCAGATCCAGGTTAGTCGCTTCGCGCGCACACACAGGGGAGATCAACCGGGAAGTGGTCCCCACAGGTCCCCACGTCCCCACAGCGCCTCTCGTCGGGGTCATTCCGCCGCCGCCTTGCTCGCTCGCCATGTGCTTGCCGCCTCGCGCTCCGCGTCCGTGGCCAGCTTCACGCCGTGCCATCCGTCGCAGGACTTCCCCTCGTGCCGCACGTTGCCGTCGGTGGCGCCGCGTCGGCGCACGGCCTCGGCGAACTTCTTCGCGTCGAGCGTGTGCCTGACGCCGTTCTCTTCCGCGAACGACTCGTACTGCGCGCGCAGCATCTTCCGCGTGACCCGCGCGTCGGGCTCGAACACGCACCGCAGCGCGAAGAACTCGCCCACCGGATCGCTCTCCTCGCGGTAGGCGTCCGTCGCGTCGTGCACGACGGCCGGCACCTTGAGCCCGCCCCGCTGCCACTCGAGGCACCCGCGGACCGCCCACGCCAGGACGCCCGGGAGCTCGGCGCGGAGCTTCGTCGGCAGCTCGGCGTCGCGCTCGGCCACGGGGATCGTCACGGTCCACGGCACGAGGCAGATCCGCCGCCAGATCCCATCGTCGGTGCCGCGCACGACGGGCTTGTGGTTGCCGCTCAGGAAGAGCTTGTGCGTGGGCCGGAGCTTCCAGAAGTCCTCGCGCATGCGGCGGACCTCGACGACGTCACCGCCGGTCAGATCCTTGATCTTCGCCTCGTCGAACGTGCGCCCGTCCTCGATCTCCGCGCACGTGACGAAGCGCGCGCCGTACAGGCTCGCGAGCTCGGTCGGGTGCTGCTCGTTCTTCGCGGTGAAGAGCAGGCCGCGCGGTGCGGCGCTCGCGTAGTCGCCGAGCATCGCGTGCGTCGTGCCGACCATCGTCGACTTGCCGTTGGCGCCGCCGCCGTAGAAGAACGCGAGAACGTGCTCGCGGATCTCGCCCGTCAGCGAGTAGCCGATCAGCCGCGCGAGGAAGTCGATCAGCTCCGCGTTGCCCGCCATCGCGCGATCGAGGAAGGCGAGCCAGGTCGGGGCGAGCGCCTTCGGGTCGTAGGCCACAGGCGCGATCTTCGTCAGCAGGTCCTCGCGCGCGTGCGGCCAGAGCGTGCCGGTCGTCAGATCGATCGTGCCGTTCGCGACGTTCAGCGCCCACGGCTTCGCGTCGAGCTGCTCGTGCGAGATCGCGATCTGCTCGGCGCTCTTCGCGAGCGAGATCATCGCGCCGACGCGCCGCACGTCCTGCGACTTGAGCGCCCACGCGACGGCGGCCTTCGCCGCGGCGAGCGCGGCCGAGACCCTCGGCGGCACGTCACCCGCCGCGGAAGCATCCGCGAAGGCGCGCTCTGCATCCGACCGTTGCGCCTGAGCCTCGGCGAGCATGCGCCGGCCAGTCGAGATCGCGTGCCGCGTGACGATCGCGTCGGCACCGTCGAGCGCCCACCGCGTCTGATCCCACGCCGCGAAGCGCTGCCACGTCGCGATCCAGCGGAACTCGCCACCGAACCACGCGACGAGCCGCTCCGCGTTGCGGACGTCGGTGCACTCGCCCGTCAGGCCGATCGAGCTCACGCAGCCCTCCTACGAGGCGCGCCGAGCAGCGCCCCAACGTCCATTCGTCCCGTGCGCCTGGCGCTCCGCAGCGCGCGCACGAGCTCGCGGTGCGGCCACGGCGGAGCGGCGCGCTGGTTGAACTCGGCGAGCACCGCGAGCGCCTCGGAGTCGTCGAGGGCGAAGCCACGGGCCACGACGACGGCGACGCGGAAGAGAGCCCCGGCACCCGCCTGGCCAGACGTGCTCGCGTCCATCCGCCCGACGTAGCGGCGAGCGCGATCCAGATCCGAGGGCGCACCCGTGGCCTGCCGTTCGGCCCGCTCGCGCTCGCGCACCTCGGTCTCGTGCGCCGCGTACGCGGCGAGAAGATCCTCGTAGGCGACGCGTCCTTCCACCATTTCGACGGTGATCGCGCTCGCGTGATCCATGTCGCGCGGCGAGGTCGGAGCGAGCTTGTCGGCGACGTACAGCAGTCCGTCCGTGACGAGCCAGCGGGCGTCGAGCGCGTCGTGCACGAGCACGCCAACGGGGCGGAGCTGCTCGACGCGCCAGCCGTGGTTAATGCCGTCGAGGTTCACGCGGCCACCTCGGCGCAGTGCGCGCGGTGCAGGCGGACGAGCAGCTTCTCGACGACGACGGCTGCGGTCTTCGCGTCGTCGCAGAAGATGACGGGGAGCGAGTAGTCCGCGATCAACGCGCACACCGAACCCACGATCGAGGCCGGCGTGGCGCGGCTGCGGTAGGCGCCGGCGACCACTTCGGCCATCGAGCCCTCGACGACGATCGCCTTGAACGCGTACGGCTTCAGCCGCTCGAGCTCGCGCAGGAACCGCTCCCGGCCCGCGGTCAGCGAGCCGACCAGATCGGCGAGGCTCTTCCGCTCGATCGCGACGCGGCCGACGAGCGACGCGGGCGCGTAGTCACCCTCCGACAAGCATCCGCGCACCGTCGTAACGGCGTCGGAGAAGACGAGCGGCCGCTGCTCGCGGCTGTCGACGATGATCGTCAGCGGGGCGGCGGCGGTCACGTGGCGCTCCGATCGATCGCGCGGGCCACGTGTCGTGCGTAGGCGTCGCGCGCAGCCTGGCGACCGCGCTCGATCGTCGCGGCGTTCTCGGCCGCGCGCGCGGCGAGCTCGGCGGGGGTCTTCTCGCGCGGCGGCTCGAGGGCCGGCTCGTCGCGGAACGCGAGTCGAACCTCGGCGGGGATGCCCGAGATCGGCGCCTTCCGAAGCGCGGCGATCTTGGCGCGGGCCAGGTCGGCGGTGGTCGTCAACGCGACCTCCGCGCCGGCACGGCCTCAAGTCCGAGGTGGCCGAGCAGCTCGTCGCCGTCGTCGGCCTCGTCTTCGTCGTCGTCGTTCGCGGCTGCGTCGACGGCGTGACGCGCGATCCACGCGTCGTGCTGCTCGCGGTCGAGCAGGAGGAACTTGCCAGGGCGGGCCGCGGCGATCTCGCCGGAGTCGACCAGCGCGCGGATGGTCTTCGTGGGGAGGGGCGACACGTTCGCGCGCATCCACCTCGACTGCGTCTCGACGGGCGCCGGCGGCGCGAGCTCGGCGAGCGCGCCGAGGATGATCGCGCCGACTCGGGCCGCGGCGTCGCGATGCCGCTCGAGGGAGCGGAGCTTGCGCTGCTTGGGAGGGGCGGTAGAGTTCATGTGGATCTCGCAGCGGCGTCTCGGGTTGGCCCCCGGGGCGCCGCGCCCTTTTCAGGACGTCGACGCCGCGCACCGCGGTTGGAATTCAGGCCGCGCGAGCCTCGACGGGCGGGAGGAGCCCGGCCTCGGCGAGCACGGCGCGCACTCGGTCGTCGGCCATGCCGCGCAGGCGGCCGCCGCGAAGCACCTTGTCGATCGATCTGGGGTCGGCGCTCGCGCGCACCGCCAGCTCACGTCGCCGGCTCTCGGTGATCCTGATCTGTCGGGCGTCGTCCATGCCCGCATCACGCCACGCGATGGGCGCACCATCACGTTCGATCCCCAACAAGGGGAATCGAGGATCAGCGCTTGTGCACGAGGTTCGTGACGTTCGCGTGCTTCGTGATCGGCTGTTCGGCGCCCAGCGCACGTAGCCACGCACGCAACGCCGCACACCGAATCTCAGGCTTCGCGTCGTCCCCACGCATGAGCGCGATCTGTAGTGCTTGCACGATTGGCTTGCTGGCACTCGGGCGCGACGCGTCGCCCGCATTGGGCATCTTGGCGAGCAGCGTGGGGCAGTTGGAGAGGTCGTAGCTGAGCGCGTGGTTTAGGAGATTCGCGAGCGCAACCGCACGCGCGTCGCGCTCCTTCGGCAGATCGAACGAACGCATGTTGCCGATCGTCACGTCGCGCGAGCCATCCAGCACGCTCACCATAGCGTCGAACACTCGACGCAACTCGGCGAGCAGCACCGGCACAGCTGCCTCGGTACCATCGACGACGGCAGCGAGCCGCTCGATGGTCGCGCGATCGCGGACCATGATCGCGATGCTCATCCGCTGCATCACGATGCTCGCCAGCGATGCGAGCGGGTGCACGCCCTCGTAGCGCGCAGACATCGCGGCCTCGTTGACGATCTGCAGGAGCGTGCGCGGCGCGCGGGCCACGGGCTTGGTGGTCGCCTTCGTGCGAGGCGCCGCCCTCTTCGCCGGCTTCTTCTTCGCCGCCACGCTTCGCATGGTGCGCCTGAACGCCCCGCGCGTCACCGCGGCCCCCTGAACTCGCGCACGTCGGCCACGGGCCCGGCGTCGACGACGGGGGCGCAGAGCGCGTTGATGGCGGCCCGTACCCGCCTCAGCGTCGCGGCGTCGCCGGCCAGGAGGGCGACCTTCTCGACGCTCGCGAGGGCGTCATAGGCGGCGGACAAACCGGACAGTTTATCCAGCGGCGAGGCAGCGGCGGGGGCATCCGAGGCCGGAGCGTCCGGATAAGCCGGGTCCGTTTCGCTCGGCGTTTCCGGCCCCTCGATAGGCGCGCTCGCCATTTTGAATCGGGGGCGTCTGCCGATTCCGCCACTTCGGCTTCTGGTCTGATTCCGCGGACTTAGCTCCGCTTCCTTCGTCCGGTCTCTCAGGGGCTGCAGCCACTTCTGCAGCCACCTCAGGGATCGCTTCGTCCATCGGGGCCCACCAGCCGAGCCCGATGGCAGCGGCCGTACGCGCCGCTTGCTTGTACCCGTACACCATCTGCGATGACTTGTGACCGGTCCTGTCGGTGACCCACGCCTCGGTCCGCCCGCAGGCCAGCGCGTGCGTGATGAAGGCCCCCCGGGTGTCGTGGGCGCGGAGCGGGATGCGAGACGCCGTGCGCTCGAGGAGCTCGGGGCGGTCGATCTTCGCGTAGTCCGCGCCGAGGTACTCACGGAAGCGAGCGGCGAGCTTCTCCACGTTGTGCGGCTTCCCGTCGGCAGCCTGGAAGACCCAGCGCGCCTCCGGGTTGCGCTTCCGCCACCGCTCGAGTGCGCGCACGACGTCTGCGCCGAGATCCCACGCGCGGGGATCGTCCGTCTTGTTCTCGTCGAGCGTGACGACGCCGAGGTTGAGGTCGACGTCCGACCACTCGAGCCCGACGGCCTCACTCAGACGCGGGCCTTCGCGGTGGCAGAACGCGAGCACCATGCGATCGAGGATCGGCGCCTTCGTCGCCCCGCAGAGCCGCGCCTCCTCGGCAGGCCGGAGCTGTCCCTTCGCGAGCGAGCGCCGCGCCTTGGGCATGTGCTCCCGGACAATAGGATTGCGATCGATCTGGCGGAGCGGGTGCACCCCGTACGACAGCAGCTTGCGGATCGCCTGGACGTACTGCCGTCGCGTTGCAGGCTGCAGGTTCGCAGGCAGGGTCGCCATGACGGCGTCGACGTGCTCGATGCGGATCTCGGCGAGGAAGAGGTCGCCGAACTTCACGCCGCCGCCAGCGTCCGCTTCGTTCACCACGTCGAAGGTGTACGCGTCGCCCTTCGCCGTGCGCTTGGTCTTCACGTAGTCCGGGAAGCGCTTGGCGAGCGCGCCCGACGTCCACGCCTTGGCGACGTCGCGGAAGCGTTGCGCCCCCTTCGCGGGCGGCAGGTGCTTGAGCTTCACGCCGCGCCCCGCGCAGAAGCCCCGCACGCCCTCGACGATGACCGCGAGCACTGTGTCGCTCGCGGCGGCCGCCTCGGTGACGGTCTTCTTCACGTTGTTCTCGATCGCTTCGCGCAGCGTCTCATCTGCCTCGGCGACGCTGCGGAGGTCGGAGACGAGCTTGGCGATCACGCGGCCGCGCTCCTCGGCTTCGGCCTGGGTCTTGGCGTGCTCGAGGAGTCGCGCCAGGCGCTTGCCGCCGCCGAGGCTCACGCGCACGAACCAGCGGCCGCGCGCCTCGTAGACGTTGCTGGGGGTGTCCGGTGGCATCCGTCCTTCCTTTCTCCTTCGGGGGCTCTTCGTTCGCCTCCGAACCGCGCTCCTGGTTCGCATCGCCCGCAGTCTGGCACGGGCGAAGCGGCTCGCTGAGTACCCGAACGACTGGTGCTCGTTCTTGTGGCAGACGCCGCGCGGAGTCGCTCGTCAGCGTCGTCGCCGAACGGGCTCGAGGCCAATGCGAGCGAGCACCGCTTCCCGCTCGGCCTCGTCGTCGTTCGCCGCGTCCGGGGTGGTCGCGTGCGCGGCGAGGTAGGCGTCGTGCTCGTCGCGCCGGAGGTACGTGAATTTCGACCCGGGCGGTCTCGACGCGGTGAACGTGCCGTCCGCGATGCGTGCGTCGACGATCTTGTCGGGGAGTGGCGAGCTGTTCCGTCTCATCCACTGCGACGTGGCGAGCTCGGCGATCGCCGCCAAGCGCGCCTCGATGCGCGCGTCGACGAGTGCGTCGAGCGAGTCGGGCTTGCGGGTGCCAGTGCGATCGGGGGTCTTCGTGGCCACGGGGTTCTCGGCTTCGTTCGTTGGGGGGTCAAAGCGCCCGCGGGCGTCGAGTCAGGCCGGGGTTCGCGTTCACGCCTCGCACTCGCACGGAATCGACGGACGCCCTGAGGCCGTCGTTTTCGCCAAGCCGCGCCCACGGCTTGATCGTGGGACCGAGCGCCGCGGCCGAGAGATCCTCGAAGTTCGCGCCCGTGCCGAGGCGGACCCAACGGAGGGTGCCGAGCGTCATCGCGCACCTCGGCCGCGGGACCGTGCGCGCGGCGGGAGGTCGGGCGCGCCGAAGAGGCCCTCGGCGCGGATGTAGAACCGCTTGGCCGGGTCCGCCCCGTCGTCATCGTCGGCGCCGACCTGGGTCTCGCCGATCGTGCGACCGGTCTCCTCGGGCTCAGCGCCCCAACTTGCGGAGTGGAAGGCTCGGTTGCGAGCGGCGCGGCGAAGCGCGGCGTGAACGGGCTCCTTGTCGAACCCGAAGGTCTCGTAGGCTTGGACGATCGTGTCGAGGTAGCTCCAGTACGGCTGCGCGTCGGGGAGGTCCTCCGTCCGCCGGTACGCGAGCGAACGCAGGGGCCGCGCGCCCGGCGGGTGGATGTCGACGGCGACGCGCTCGTAGAGGTGAGGCACCCCCTCGTAGCGATCGAGGGGGGGCCAGTCGGACGGGGCGAGCAGGTACACCACGCCGGGCACGATGCTGCCCGCGTTCGGTCGAACCGTGGCGACGGCCCCCGCCCAGGTCTTCGAGGTTCCCGTGAACGCGAGCTCATGATCGCGCAGCGTAGCGATGGAGATGAACTCGGCGCCCGGGCAGCGCCGCTGCATCTGGGACTCGTCGAGGTTCGAACCGAAGGCGAAGTAGAAGCGACGCATGGATTCTCCTTCACTCCGCGGCGGCGGCCAGCGGCTCGCCCCAGTGCGAGAGGGCGCGGCGCGCGAGCTCGCGGTAACGCGGGTTCATCACCCAGGAGCGCGTCAGGACGTAGTGACGACGAGCGCGCAGGACCTCGATGAAGGACGACGGCAGCCCGAGGAACTCCCCGAGCGCGGTGATGTCACCGCGCGGACCGAGCGCGAGCGGCCACTCCGGGAGCGGGTCGAGCGGGTTTCCAGGGAGCGCAGGCCCGCCCTCGGCCGCGGCGATGAGGTACTGCCAGAGCCCCGTCCAGGCGAGGATCTTGCGCGCCTCGAGCGTGCCCGAGTGCCAGCGGATCTCCGCGGTCCCCGGCCCGTGGAAGAGCCCACGCAGGTTCACGCCGCTGTAGCGGCTCGCGTGCGGGCGGAGCATGCGCCGCCACGAGGTCTTCGTCGCCAGCGAGAGGAGCTGCTCGCGCTGCTCGTACACCGAGTGCGCGAACATGTTCTGCGCACGCGAGGGCGCGATCAGCGAGAGGAGCGCCGGCTCGAAGTAGGCCACGGCGGAAATGAGCCAACGGACGGGCGGGAGCTCGAAACGCCATCCCAGGTGGACGTGCGTACCCGTGCGGATGTCGACGCCGAGGCCGTGACGCTCGAGGACGGGCGCGATGACGCGGAGGGCGTCGTGCACCTCCGCGAAGCCCGCAACGCCACGCAGCACGCGCGAGGTGATCTCGATGCCGCACGAACCGTCTCGCTTGACCACCCAGTCCTCGCACGACTCGGCGTGCGACCCGAAGAGGAGCGAGCTCGCGGTGGGGACCGTCGTCGCGAGCGCGAGGCGGAGCTCCTCGCCGATCATCGGATAGCGACCCCAGTCAGTGAGGCGGATCTCGAATTCGATGCCGAAGGTCTGGCGCTTCGACACGGGCAGGCCCCACAGCGACTCGTGGCCGGCGATGTGGCCGAACAACTCCATGTCGCCGACTTCGGCCTCGTGCGCCGGAATCACAGGCCCACGAAGCGGGGGCAGCGCCGCCGAGCCGAAGTAGCCGGTCGGACGGACCACGGGCGCGCCGAACTGCGCGATGGCGTCGACGAGGTCGACGATGTGGAACTCCGTTTTGCCCGGCGCGCGGCGGGCTCCGCGGCCGATCATCTGCGCGTGCAGGATGTCGGAGGTCGTCGGCCGCGCGAGGATGACCGTGGCGATCTCGGGGACATCGACGCCGGTCGACAGGGCGTTCACGTTGACCAGGACGTCGAGAGCACCGGAGCGGAAGGCGGCGAGCCGCTGATCTCGGAGGTCCGTCTTGAGCTTGCTGTGATAGGCCGCCGCACGGACGCCCGCGGCTCCGAAGCTCGTAGCGAGACACTCCGTGTGCTCGATGTTGCAGGCGAAGACGAGCGTCCGACCGAGCTGGGACTGATGCGCGACGAAGGTTTCGACGATCAGGCGGTTGCGGGCATTGGATGCTGCGAGCTCGGCAAGCGAACGTGCGGCGAAGTCGCCGTTGTCGGCGAGCCGGCCCGGAGCCCAAGACACGCCGGTTTCGACGCGGTGCACCACGGGTCGGGGCAACAGGCCCTTGGCGACGAGGCTCGCCATGTCGACGCGCGGATCGACGAACTGGTACTGCGACATCGCGCGGGGGGTCGCCGTGACACCGAAGAAGACCGCACGCGAGGCATAGCGGTCCTCGACGGCCTGCTGGACCGTGCGCTCCTCGCCCCAATGGATCTCATCGACGACGACGACGTCGAAGCGCTCGTTGACGAACTCGCCATCGCGGCGCGCGTTCCAAGTCGAGGTCGTCGCGACGACGATCTCGCGGTCCGGCGTGGAGGAGATCGTCGGGAACTCGCGGACCTGGGCGCGCGGCCAGCAGACGAGATCGGCACCCTCCTGGTGCCGGGCGCACACGTCCACGAGAAACTGCTTGGCGAGCACGACGTTCGGCGTGAGCACCAGCACGCGCTTGTTCGCGCGCGCCGCGGCGAGCGCGTGCTCGGCGGCGACGGCGGTCTTGCCTCCGCCAGTGGCGACCTCGGCGCCCCACTTGCTCCCGGGGGGCGCATCGAGTCGCGAGCCGAACTCGATGATGATGCTGTGCTGGTGCGGGTACAGCACGAAACCCGCCGCGTACGTGGGGTCGAAGACCGGCTCGCGCGGCGTCACGGCGTCCCCTCCTTCGACCTCGGCAGCGCCGTCGGCAGGAGCATCGTCGCGATGGCCGTCTTGCCTCCGCCGGTGGCGTGCTCCGCGACCCAGCTCCCGCCGGCGGGGGCATGGAGCCACGAGGCGAGCTCGACGATGAGCCGGCGCTGGTGCGGGGGCAGTTCGAACTGCGCCGCGTACCCGGAGTCGAAGGCCGGCGGCGCGCCCTCCTTCGACGGCGTGGACGCGGCCGGCTCTGCGAGGATGGCGGTGTTGATCGCGTTGACGGTGCGCTCGACTGGGGGATCTTCGGGAGGGCGGAGGCGGCTGGTGCCGCCGGTGGCGTTGGCTTCCATGACCTGGCTACGCTCAGGGGGTGCCGCAGCCTCAGACACGCCGAAAGCCAGCCCTTTCAAGGTGACTTCTTCCGAGATTCTGCGAGCAGACGCGCCGTCGACACATGACCGCTGTCCGCGAACTTCGTCCTCTTCGGCACGGGCTTCTTCGGACCTCGCGGGTGGCGCTTCAGCTTCGCGAGCTGAA
>CAIXWQ010001362.1 GCA_903923175.1 uncultured delta proteobacterium
AGGCGCGGGCTTCGGCGCGGTCGCGGTCGCGGTCGGCGCGCCCGAGGCCGCGGGCCCACCCGGCGCAGCCACCGCCGCGGTCGTCACGGTCGAGCTCGTCAGCAGCAGCGCGAGCAGACGCGCCAGCCGCGTGCGCCGGAGCGGTCCGCGCCGCGCGCCGAGGGAAGGGGCGAAACCCTGCACACGGAGCGGCGCGGACGACGACATCGGGCAAGCGTCTCGCGTTGTGGGGGGGGTGGGTCAAGAAGCCGGCGAACCGGCGCCGCGCGAGGCCCACGCGACGCTCGCGGGTCGCCGACGCGCGGCTGACGCGCGGCCCACGCGATGCCCCGCGCGCCCGCGGAGGAACGCTATGCTCGGCCGAGCCATTCCTTGCGGGAGGCGGCAGGCGGGAGGATCGCGTGGAGGATCGCAGGCAGGCAACCAGGCAGAACACCACCCTCGTGGTGCAGGTCGAGAGCCCCGACGGCACGCGAGGTCCGCGCGTCGGGATCACCCGCGACGCGAGCCCGGGCGGCCTGCTCCTCGGGTGTTCCACGGCCTACGAGGTCGGGCAGCAGATCGTGCTGGTGCTCCAGCGCGAGGAGAGCGCGCCGCCGACGCGCGTGCGCTGCGAGGTCGTGCGCGTGCAGCCGAACCCGAGCCCGTCGAGCGCGTTCTGGCTGTACCTCGTCGGCCTGCGCTTCCTCGAGCCGACGCCGCAGCTCGACGCGATGATCGAGGAGGCGATGCAGGCGCAGAAGGCGCACGCGGAGTAGCGCGCTAGGTGCGAGGGCTCGCGAGGAGCTCCTCGACCCTCCGCACCAGGGCCGCGGGGGTGAAGGGCTTCGCGAGGAAGCCGTCGGCGGCGAGCACGCCGGCCGGGCGGTCGAGGTAGCCCGAGATGAGCAAGGTGCGCGCGGCCGGCACCGTCGCCTTGACCCGCGCGAGGAGCTCGAGCCCGCCGAGCACGGGCATCACCACGTCGCTCACGACGACCGCGAAATCGCCGGGGAACTCGCGGAGCGTCCGCGACGCCTCCTCGCCGTTCGTCGCCTCGACGACGCGGTAGCCGGCGTCGGCGAGGGCGCGCGCCGCCATCGCGCGCACGGCCGGATCGTCCTCGACGAGCAGCACCCCGAGCGCGCGCGCCCGATGGCGAGGCGCGGCGCCCGCCGCGACCTCGGCCAGCGACGGCGGCTCGATCGCGGGGAGCAGCACCTCCATGGTCGTGCCGACGCCGACGGCGCTCTCGACGCGGATGGTGCCGCCGCTCTGCCGCACGATCCCGAAGCAGGTGGCGAGGCCGAGGCCGGTGCCCTGCCCCTTGTCCTTGGTCGTGAAGAACGGCTCGAAGAGGCGCCCGAGCACGTGCTCGGACATGCCGTGGCCGGTGTCGGAGACGCGGAGGCGCGCCCAGTGCCCGGCCGCCGGGCCCATCGGTCCCGCGTCGGTCTCGACGGTGAGCTCGTCGATCGCGAGCCGCAGATCGCCGCCCTTCGGCATCGCGTCGCGCGCGTTGACGGCCAGGTTGACGACGACCTGCTCGAGCTGGCCCGGATCGGCGCGCAGCCACACCGCGCGCTCGGGAGCCGTCACGGTGAGCGCGACGTGCTCGCCGAGGACGCGCCGGAGCATGTTCGAGAGCCCGACGACGAGCCCGCCGAGGTCGAGCGCGACCGGGGTGATGGCCTGCTTGCGCGAGAACGCGAGCAGCTGACGCGTCAGCGCCGCCGCGCGCTCGCCCGTGCGCTGGATCTCCTCGGCGTCGCCGCGCTCGGCGCTCCCCGCGGGCAGGGCGTCGGCGAGGAACTGCGCGTAGCCGAGGATCGCGGTCAGCAGGTTGTTGAAGTCGTGCGCGACGCCGCCGGCGAGCATCCCGAGGCTCTCGAGCTTCTGCGAGCGGATGAGCGCGGCCTCGGTGGCGGCGCGCGCGCGCTCGACCTCGAGGTGGCGGGCCTCGCGCGCGAGCGCGTCGAGCGCGAACGAGAGCAGGTCGGCCACGCGCTCGAGCGCGGCGACCTCGTCGTGGCCGAAGAAGCTCACGTCGCCTGCGTAGAGCGTCATCGCCCCGACCACGCGCCCTTCGGCGCGCAGCGGGAACGCCGCGGCGCAGCGCAGGCCGTGGCGAACGGCGGCGTCCTTCCAGGACACCATCCGGCCCTCGGCGAAGTCGGCGCACACGTCGATGCGGTCCTCGCGGATCGCGGTGCCCGTCGGGCCGCCGCCGGTCGGCGCTTCGTCGCGCGTCACCGAGATCTCGTCGAGGTACGCCAGCGCGGGGCCGTTCGCCACCGCGACGCGCACCGCGGGCGAGTCGTCCTCGACGAGGCCGATCCACGCGAGCGAGTAGCCACCGTTCTCGACCGCGATGCGGCACGTCTCCGCGAAGATGGCGTCGCGCGAGCGCAGCCTCGCGGTCGTCTCGCCGACGCCGCCGAGCAGACCGTAGGCCCGATTGAGCGAGAGCAGCGCGCGCTTGGCCGCCTTGCGCGCCGAGTCGTCGCGCACGCTGCTCTCGACGCAGCGCCGCCCGTCGACCGTGACGGCGCGCGCGCTCACCTCGACCTCGAAGGTGGTGCCGTCGCGGCGACGGTGGAGCGTATCGAACACCGCGCCGCCGGCCTCGAACACCAGTCGCAGCTCGCCTTCCGCGCGCTCGCGCACCGAAGGATCACGCAGCTCGCGCACGCTCATGGTGCGCAGCTCGGCGAGCGTGCGGCCGTAGATCGCGAGCGCGCGATCGTTGGCGTCGAGGATGTGCAGCTCCTCGTCCAGGAGCAGCAGCGCGTCGTTGCCGTGCCGGACGAGGCTCTCGTCGCGCTCGGCGAGCTCGCGGCGCCGACGCCCCTCGCGCAGCCGCTCCGCCGCGCCGCGCGCGCGGTAGAAGGCCGCCGCGAGCGCGCCGAGGACCGCGAGCGCGCCGAGGACCGCGAGCCCGACGCCGCCCGCCCCGACCAG
>CAIXWQ010001363.1 GCA_903923175.1 uncultured delta proteobacterium
ACGGGTGCGGCGGGTGCGGCGGGTGCGGCGGGTGCGGCGGGTGCGGCGGGTGAAGCGGGCGCGCGCGTGTCGCAGGCGCCTGCGCGCACCAGCTCGATCCCTCCGGCGGCCCGCCCTTCGTCGGCGCACCTGCGCGCCTCGACGGAGCAAGAGCATCGGCTGGTGGTGCTCGAGGAGCCCGCCGAGTCGTCCTCGCCGATCGCGATCAAGTCGAACTACCGCGTGAGCGCGCGGCCGATCGGCGAGGGGGGCGCCGGCAAGGTCTACGCGGCGCGCGACGTCGACACCGGGCTGCGCGTCGCGGCCAAGGTCGTCACCATCCCCGATCCGACGCGCCGGGTGCTCTACCTCGGGCTCTTCCAGAACGAGCGCGAGATCCAGGGGAGCATCGACGACGACGCCATCGTTCGAATCTACAAGACCGGCCTGACCGGGCGCGGCGAGCCGTACATCGTGATGGAGCTGCTCACCGGCGGCTCGCTGGCCGACTACGTCGACGAGCTCCGCCACCACAAGCGCCGCTTCCACCTCGAGGAGGCGCGGCAGATCGGGGCGATGGCGATCGCCGCGGTGGCGGTCGCGCACCGGCGCGGCGTCGTGCACAAGGACGTCAAGCCCGACAACTTCCTCTTCACCGAGGATCGCCGGCGCCTGAAGCTCGGCGACTTCGGCATCGCCGAGCGCAAGGAGAAGCTCACCGCCGGCGTGAACGGCACCCTCGGCTACATCCCGCCCGAGACCTACGAGGGGAAGCTCGACACCGAGGCGCGCGACGTCTTCGCGCTCGGCGTCACGCTCTACGAGCTGCTCACCGGCTACCTCCCCTTCGACGACGAGAGCGCCGCCGCGAGCTACTACGACATCCTGGGGCGCGCCCCGACGCCGCCGAGCAAGCGGCGCCCCGATCGCGAGCTCGGCGAGGAGCTCGATCGCATCGTGCTGCGCGCCCTCGCCCCCAAGCGCGACGGCCGCTACGCCACCGCCGACGACATGCTCTTCGATCTCGTGACCGCGGACGTCCGCGCCACGATCGAGCGCGCCCGCGCGGCGCGCGCCGCCCCCGACGACGACCCCGACGCGCCCGATCCGCTCGCGCGCGAGACGCTCTTCGCGCGCACGATCCGCGAGGCCATCCGGAGGCTCGAGCACATCGCGGAGGCCTTCGCCGGCGAGCGCATCCGCGCCTGGCGCCTGGAGCTCCTGGTCGAGCTGCACCGCCACGCCGACCGCGCCGGCGACGAGCCGCTGGTGCGCGAGACGACGGAGATGATCGCGCACCTCGCGCCGCGCCACGAGGTCGTGCAGGACGCCGCGCTCACCATCGTCGTCGACTTCCACTTCGACGATCCGCGCGGCCTGCTGCGCCGCGCGCACGCCGCGTTCACCATGGTGGACCTCGAGGATCGCGCGGGCGTGCTGCACGTGAAGGGCGCCGACACCTCGCCGCACTTCCTGCGAACGCTCGAGCTGCCGCGCGGCCGGCTCGCCGCCCTCGGCGTGCGCGGCGCGGGGATCCACCCGGTGCAGGTCCCGCTGCCGGTGCGCCCCGGGCGCCACTCGGTGCGCATCCCGCTCTACGCCGAGGGGGAGATCCCCGCGCAGGCCGTGCTCGTGCCCGCGGGGCGCGTGCCGGCGCGCAACCGGCACGGCTCGCTCTCGGAGCAGATCGAGCCCGAGGACGTCCGGCGCGTGGAGCGCGACTTCGCGATCGGCAACCTCGTGACGCAGGGCGAGTGGCTCGCGTTCCTCCGGCAGCTCGCCGAGGCGCAGGGGAGCGCCGCCGCGCTCGCGCGCGTCCCCTCGAGCTGGCGCGTGTCCCGCGAGGCGCGCGAGGCGCGCGAGGGGTTCTGCGAGGCCGACGGCGCCCCGCTCGACCTCGCGGCGCCGGTGCGCTTCGTCGGCTACGACGACGTGCTCGCGTTCCTCGCGGCTCTCGCGCAGGTCACGCAGGTCACGCAGGTCACGCAGGTCACGCAGGTCACGCAAGGCGCGCGGCTGCCGACCCTCAACGAGATCAAGCGCGCCAGCCGCGGCAACGACGCGCGCATCTTCCCCTGGGGCGACGCGATGGCGCGTCGGCCGACCGTCGCGGCCTTCCAGTACCTCGGGTTCCTGCCGGCGTCGGCGCCGATGCCGAGCGCGCCGACCGACCCGCGCTTCGCCGATCGCTCCCCCTTCTCGTCGCTCGAGGGGCCTGCGGTATTCCACCTCGCGGGCAACCTCACCGAGCTCGTCTCCATCGGCGTCACGCCCGCCGATCGCGCGCCGATCGTCGGCGCGTTCCCCGCGACGCGCGGCGAGGATCCGGCCGACGACACCCTCGGCGAGCGCTACTACGTCACCTTCGGCCTCCCCTACGATCGCCCCGCGCCGACCAACGGCGACGTGATCGGCGTCGAGCGCTGGCGCCCGGGCGACGATCCGGCGCGCAAGCCGCGCCTGCCCTACGGCTTCCGGTGGGTCGTGCCGCTGCGCGCGGTGAGCGGCGTGTAGAGGGTCGGGAGAGCGGGGGACGGCGGGCGCGGCGAGCGCCTGCGCGCGCCGGTGCCCCCAGGCTGGAAGCCCGGGGCACCGACGGCGTCGCAAGCCCGCTGAAGCGGGCTCCTGGACATTGGGCACGCAACCAGCGCCGGCCGCCGGTCGATGCCGAGCATGCTCGGCGCCCACAGCGACACGCTTCTGCTGGTTCATCTCATCTGGTCGACCTGCGAGCGTCGGCCGGTCTTCACGCCAGCGGACGACGCGTGGCTCGCCGAGTTCATCGCCGCCAAGGCGCGGACGTTGAGCTGCGACTTGCTCGCGGTCGGCAACTGGGTCGACCACGTCCACGTGGTCGTGCGCTTGGCGCCAGCGCTCGCGCTCTCGGAGCTGGCGCGGCACTTCAAGGGCGCCGCGAGCCACGCGTGGAATCTCCGCGGCGAGGGCCCCACGCTCCGCTGGCAGAGCGGCTACTGGACGCGATCGGCCGATCACGGCTCGCTTGCTCGACGCGTCGCGTACGTGCTCGACCAACGCATGCGCCACGAACAACGGCGCCTCGACGAAGACGCTGAAGCCTGGGCATTGGTCTGATCTTTCCGATCCGCCTTGTTCTTGGCTCCCCGGGCTCAAGCCCGGGGCACCCAAGCGGTCAAGCCCGCCGAAAGGCGGGCTCCTTGGAACAGGCTTAGCCCACAGCTCCGAGGAGCCTGCGAAGCAGGCTTGAGGGCCTGGGTGCCCCTGGCTTCAGCCAGGGGTTTCTCAGGGCATCGCGGGAGAGGAGACCAATGGTGAGGGATTCATCCCGAGGAACTTCAGGGACACGCTCTAGCTCCGCTCGTCGGCGCCGCCCGAGAGCATCGCCTCCGGCCGCACGCGCGCGTCGAACTCCTCGGCGGTCACGAGGCCGAGCTGCACCGCCGCCTCCTTCAGCGTCTCGCCCCGCTCGCGCGCGCGGGTCGCGACCTTGGCCGCCGCGTCGTAGCCGAGGGTCGGGACGAGCGCCGTGACGAGCATGAGCGAGCGCTCGACGTGGCGCGCGACGGCCTCGCGGTTCGGCTCGAGCCCCTCCACGCAGTGCGCGCGGAAGCTCGCCATCGCGTCGGCCAGCAGCCGCGTCGACTCGAGCAGATCGTGGATCAGCAGGGGCTTGAACGCGTTGAGCTCGAGGTGCCCCTGGCTCGCGGCGAAGCCGATGGCCGCGTCGTTGCCCACCACCTGCACGGCGACCATCGTCAGCGCCTCGCACTGCGTCGGGTTCACCTTGCCCGGCATCATCGACGAGCCGGGCTCGTTGGCGGGCAGCGAGAGCTCGCCGAGGCCGCAGCGCGGGCCGCTCCCGAGCAGGCGCACGTCGCTCGCGATCTTGAAGCAGGCGGTGGCGAGCGTGCGCAGCGCGCCGCTCGCGTCGACGATCGCCTCGTGGCCGGCGAGCGCCATGAACTTGTCGGGCGCCGTGCGGAACGGCCGCCCGGTGAGCGCGGCGATCTCCGCGGCGACCGTGGTCGCCCACGCGGCGGGGGCGCCGAAGCCCGTGCCCACCGCGGTGCCGCCGAGGGCGAGATCCTGCAGCCCCACCAGGCTCGCGCGCACCCGCGCCTCGCAGAACGCGAGCTGCGCCGCGTAGCCGCCGAGCTCCTGCCCGAGCGTGAGGGGCGTCGCGTCCATCAGGTGCGTGCGGCCGATCTTCACGACGTCCGCGAACGCCGACGCCTTCGAGGCGAGCGCCTCGCGCAGCGCGACGAGCGCGGGGAGCAGCCGCGTCTCGAGATCGAACGTCGCCGCGACGTGCATCACGGTCGGGAAGACGTCGTTCGTGGACTGCGAGAGGTTCACGTGGTCGTTGGGGTGGATCGGCGACTTGCTGCCGAGCACCCCGCCGGCGAGCTCGATCGCGCGGTTCGCGATCACCTCGTTGGCGTTCATGTTCGACTGGGTGCCGCTGCCGGTCTGCCAGACCACGAGCGGAAAATGCTCGTCGAGCGCGCCCGCGATCACCTCGTCGGCCGCCCGCTCGATCAGCGCGGCCTTCGCCGCGTCGAGCTTGCCGAGCGTTCGGTTCGCGATCGCGCACGCCTTCTTCACCAGGCCGAATGCGCGGATGACCGACGGCGAGAAGCGGTGGCCGCCGATCCGGAAGTTCTCGAGCGAGCGCTGCGTCTGCGCGCCCCAGTAGCGCCCCGCGGGGACGGCGATCTCGCCCAGGCTGTCGGTCTCGAGACGCGTGGAGGCGCTGCGCATCCTCGTTCGATGCCGCGCCGAGGCCGCGCGCACGCGCGCACGCGCGCACCTCTGCGCCGAGCTCAGAACGAGAACACGACCGAGGCGCGACCGAGCCAGCGCGCGGAGTTTCCGCCGAGGCCGATCGCCGGCCCCGCGACGATCTGCACGCGGCCGCGATCGAGCTCGATGGCGGTGGTGGGGCCGGCGTACTGCTTCGCGCCCCCCTCCGCGCCCGGGCCGCCGAGCTCCTCGAGATCCTGGCCCACGTACTCGGCGCCGAGGCGCAGCCCCGGCAGCACGCGGTACGAGGCGCCCGCGCTCACCACCACGTCGAGCGCGTCTCGCGCGCCGCGCCCACCTGGAAACGCCCGCTCGGCGAGGACGTTGCTGCCGAGACGCAGGCGCTCGACGTCGTAGGTGACGGCCCCGCGCAGCGACATCCCGTACGCGCCGCCCGGCTCGCGGAAGGCCGCGCCGACCAGGCCGACGCGGAGCGGGGCTCCGGCCTCGGTGAGCTGCCAGCGCAGGCCCGCCACGACGCCGACGGAGCTGGCGGCCCCCTCGCCGAAGGCCCGCACGCCGGTGACGAACGGGGCGAGGCCGCCCCCGAGCCCGAGCGACATCGTGAGCGACGTCTCCGGCACGTGCGCGTCGCTCGCGGCGGGGAGCGGCCGCAGCGCGGCGACGCCCGAGCCGAGGCCGAGCGACGACTCGGCGGTCACGACGCCGCGGCTCGGCGTGTTGGGGTCGAGGCCGAAGACGAACGTGCGCTCCTCGGGGGTGCGCCGCGCGGTCTCGGGCTCGACGCGATCGCGCTCGCTCCCTTCGGCGGTGCCGGCCCCGAGCGCCGCCGAGATTGCGAAGAGAGCTACCCACTGCGAGCGGACGCGACTCATGACGTGCCTTTCGGTGACGGTGCCGCGAAGGACGCTCAGCGCGCCGACTTCTTGCTCGGAGCCAGCCCGCTGCGCGCGAGGAGCTCCTTGCGGTGCTCGCGCAGATCCTTGCCCGACGGCTTCGCCGGATAGGGCTTGTCGCCTTTGAGGCCGGTCCAGAGGACTCGGTTGTAGCTCGCGAAGTCGAAGCGATCTTCGGAGGAGAAATCCATCCCCTTGGTCGCCCGACCCCAGTAGCTCACGTCGTGCGTCGGCTTGGGCACGACCAGGCTGGCCGGCTTGGGCGGCAGCGGCAGCGTCGTGTTGGGGGCGTAGAGGATCGGCGCGGGGACGGCGGTGAACGTCCACGCGTTGGGCGTGGTGTCGAACACGTCGGCCATCGGCCTCGCCAGCGCGTCGTTCAGGTTGCTCGGCGGCAGCCCGAGGACCTCCTGGATGGTGCGCACGAAGTCGATGGTGCTGTACTGCGTGGAGACGAGCGTCTTCTGCTTCACGTAGGCGCCCGCCACGAAGGCGATGGTCCGGTGGGAGTCGACGTGATCGCCGCCGTCCTGCGCGTCGTCCTCGATCACGAAGATCAGCGTGTCGTTGGCGTACTTGCTGTTCGCGATCTTCTGGATGAGCAGCCCGACCGCGTAATCGTTGTCGGCCTGCTGCAGCTCGGGCGTGTTCACGCCGTCCAGCGCCACGATGCCGCCGCCGACCACCGCGCCGGCGAAGTTGCCGGTGTGATCGTGCATGAGCCGCACGAGGCTCAGCCCGGGGAGGTCCTCGCCGCCGGCGGGGGCGTACTTGGTGTCGAACTCTCGCTCCCACTCCTTGAATCGGTAATAGTCGGGATAGGCGTTGTCGAACCCGCGGAAGTACGGATCGGTGAACGGCGCGAGGGCCGCGCTGTCCGGATAGGCCACGACCAGCTTCGTCGACGACGGATCGGTCGGGACGAGCGGGATCAGGCACTTCGCTTCCACGTAGCAGGTCGTATCCACGAAGAACCCGTAGTTGCGCACCTTGAGCCCCGCGCGCAGCGCGTAGTCCCAGAGGTAGCCGGTGTTCAGCTCGCCGTCGGGGCCGTCGGGCGCGGCGACGTGGGCCTGCCCCGGCATCAGATCGGGATCGTTCGGGTGGATCGGATCGGCGGCGATGCGCCCGGCGAGCGTCGCGATCGCGACGTTCACGCTGCGATCGGTCTCGACGTCCATGCTCAGGCCGCGCTGCCCGTAGGCGACCGGCGTCGTGCGCTCGATGACGTCGGGCGAGCGGGCCGAGGTGGTCCACGGCCACCCGTTGTTGCTGACCTCGGCGCTCGCCATCATGTTGTCGAGCGTGACGAAGTTGCGCGCCAGGGCGTGCTGGTTCGGCGTGGTGGCCTCGCCGAACTCGGTCAGGTCGGGATCGCCGTTGCCGACCTCCAGATCGCCGAGGACCTGATCGTAGGTCCGGTTCTCCTTGACGATGAAGACGACGTGCTTGATCCCCTTGTGGACGGCCGCCATCACCGCGGCGTCGTGCGCGCTCTCGGTGCTCGCGAAGTGGTTGTTCACCGCCACCTGCCGGGTGAGCACGGCGAGCTGCGCGGCGTCGGGGCGCGGGTAGCTCTGGAATCCCGCCTTGATGAGCTGGGGATTGTACTGATTCTGACTCAGGCACGAGGGGGCGGCGTCGCCGTGCATCGAAGGGCCGCCGGAGTAGCAGAAGCCGGGGTTCGCGCCGGTGGGCGACTTGGCGTTGACCACGTACACGGTCTTGCCGTCGCGGCTGAAGGTGGCCGAGTTCGGGTACCAGCCGCTCGGAATCAGGCCGACCGTGTGATCGCCGCTGTCGGAGCCGAGCAGATCGACGACGGCCACGCAGTTGAAGTTGCCATTGGTGACGTAGAGCTGCTTCTCGTCGGGAGAGAGCGTCACGCTGGTGGGGTTGGCGCCGGTGAACTTCGCGAGCGCGGCCGGGAACGTGGCCGGCGGGGCGATGATCGGGATGGTCTCGACGACCTTGTTCTTCGCCGTGTCGACGACGTCGACGGTGTCGGACTGATCCTCGACCACGAAGAGCCGCGACTCGGCCGCGTTCAGCGTCATCTTGCCGGGCTGCCCCTTCACGGGGATCCGGCTCGCGACGGCCGGCGCGCCGGCGAGGCTCACGACCACGATCTCGCGATCGCGGATGCTCGAGACGTACGCGACGGCGCCGGTGCCGGTCCCCTTCACCGAGACCCAGAAGGGATACTCGCCGCCCGCCACGCCCGCCTCGCCGCCGCTCTTGCCGGGGCGCAGATCGAGCTCTTGCCCGGCCGACCAGGCGCCGAGGCCGCCAAGGAACGCGGTGATCGAGTCGTTGTAGTAGTTGGCGACGACGAGCGTCTTGCCGTCGCTCGAGAGGGCGACGCCGGCCGGGAACGAGCTCACCGCCACCTGCGCGTTGATGGGGACCGCGCCGACGTTCGACGAGTTGAGGCCGACGCCGACGCCCTTGTGGTGCAGCTGGAGCCCGGGCCCCTCGGCCCACGCGCCGGTCGTGCCCAGGTTGTAGACGTGGACCATGTCGTCGAGGGCGACGCCGCCATCCGCGAGATACAGGTAGTTGCCGGGGACGTAGAACGCCTTGCCCGAAGGGTCGAAGACGATCCCGCTGTAGGCGTTCTGGACCTGGATGACCTGCTTCTTCAGCGGGCGCGGGCTCGAGACGTCGTAGACGAAGACGTACTCGGTCGACTTCGCCGGGATGACCTTGCCGGTGGCGTCGAAGACCCGGTTGAAGCCGCTGGTGAGCACCAGCAGCGTCTTGCCGTCGGGGCTCAGGACGGTGCTGGAGGCCTGCCCGGCCATCCAATCGGGGTCGTCGGCGAAGCCCGGAGTCAGCGGCTCGAAGCGCGCGCCCTGAGGCGCGAGGGGCGTGATCTGCCGGCCGAGGTTGGGAATCTGCTGCGAGGGGACGTCGGGGAGCGGGAAGGAGCCGTCCACCCCGGCGTCCTCGGAGATCGCGTCTTCGCCCGCATCGCCGAGCACGTCGGTGGCGGCTTCGACGGGCGGCGCGCCATCCGAGAGCACGCCGAGCGGCGTGTCCTTGTCGCTGCAACCGCAGAGCTGCGCGAGCAGGGCGCCCAGAGAGAACCCCAGCCCGATGAGTCGCATCCGTCGCATCGCTGCCTCCCGGTGTGGCGCGCGACGGTCTGCTCATCGCCACGGACGCCATGGACGCCAGCCATGGACGCGGTGGACGAAGCGCACGCTCGACGCGCGCGAGCCGCGATCGTCCGCGGATCTCCCGGGACGAGCGTGGCTCGAGCTACGGCTCCGCCCTCGGGACCGCAGCCATGCGGTCGAGAACGACGGTGTCCGTACGCCCCGTGACGGGTCGTCGGTGCGCTGGGTTAAGGAAAAAGCGCTGCGCCCTCCGGCTGGAAACAGCCTGTCTCAGCCGTCGTTGCGGTCGTTGCGGTCGTTGCGGTCGTTGCGGTCGTTGCGGTCGTCGCCGTCGTCGCCGGCGTCGCGCGCTCGCGGCGCGCGGGCTCAGAACAGCGCGCCCACCGACAGCAGCGTCACGGTCGGCAGCGTGCTCGCGCCGAAGAAGTCGCGCACCGTGGCGACGGTGCTCGGCACCGCGATCCCCGCCGGGAGCGAGGCCGTCGAGCTCTTCTGCAGCGGCATCTCGAGCCCGGCGTCGAGGCCGACGGTGATCCCCGAGCGGAACGTCCACAGGAAGCCGAGCCGCGGCTCGAGGTACCAGGTGTCCATGGTCACCGCGCCCGAGTAGGTGCCGTACGCCCCGGCGTTCACGGTCGCCGAGCCGTCGAGGTGCTGCCGCGCGACGCGGGCGCCGAGGAAGAACGCCCCCTGGAAGGGGAAGATCCGCGCGTCGAGCGCGAGCGCGTGCCAGCCGACCATCACGCCACCGACGCTCGTCGACGGCATGGCGGAGTACTCGAGCCCGAGCGAGAGGACGCGCTCGAACTTCAGCATCGCCTCGATCGAGAGCGGCCGCGGAAAGCCGACGCCACCGACCACGCCGATGCGGAGGTGCTCCGCGTTCGCGCCGCCGTCGCTCTCCTTGGCGACTCGATCGTCGGTGAGCGGCTGCCGCGCCGACGCCTCCCCCGCCGACGCGGAAGAGGACGCGGGCGCGGCCTCTTCGGCCTGGACGACCTGCGCCGCGTCCTCCCCGCTCGCGGCCGCGTCGCTGCCGTTCGCGGCGCGAGCGTCGGCCGTCGCGAGCAGCGCGACGCTCATGAGGAGGATCGAGGTCGCGCTCGCGGCGATTGCGGCTGAGGAGGTGAGTCGCATCTTCCAGCTCCTTCGTTACGCGCAGAGCAATGCCCGGACCGGCCGCGGGTCGCGCTCGCCCACCGGCCGCTCTTCCGTTCGCGTGCGCGCTCGCCGGCGTCGAAGCCGAGGACGTCGTGCACGTGCAGCCGATCCGATGCGCGCGCCAGGCTTGACGTTCGCGACCTTCGACCCGAGGGACGAAATCGACGCGACGGTCGAGATGTCTGATCGGCGCGCGCCAGAGGTACCTGGCTGCAAGAGCGCGACGAACGGCGCGGTCCGCTCGGCCGCACTCGCTCCCGCTCGCCCCACTCCGCGACCCACGAACTCGAGGCCCCCATGAGCACGTTGAACGGCATGAGCGGCATTCGCGGCCTGCGCGCCCACAGCCCGCTCCGCGGCGCCATCCAGGCGAGCGAGGCCCCCGAGACGCTCCGCACGCCCGACGAGATCTCCACCACCTCGCGCGATCTCGCCGCGCTGATGCTCGCCTTCCGCGAGCCGCTCGACGCGCGCGCCCGCAAGCTGCTCGACGCGCGCTGGCCCGAGGTGCTGGAGGAGCTGTCGGCACGCGAGGCGCGCGAGGCGCGCGAGCCGGGCGAGCCGCGTGAAGACGTCGTGGTCCTCATCTCCGACGTCCGCGACTCCTGGCCGCCGCGCCGCCTGCCGCACCTGATGCACTCGGTCGTCCCGCGCGCGACCGCGATCGCGCTCACGCTGGTGTCGGACGTGCGCGTGGCCGACTGGCTGGCGTGCTCCGACCGGGCGCCCGGCACCATCGACGTGGTGGTCGAGATCGACGGCACGCTCGCGGCGCTGCAGGTCGAGCACCGGGGCGCGCACGCGCCGTCGCGCCCGCTGCCGACCATCGACGTGACCCGCGGCTTCTCGGTGTTCAACGTGCGGCGCGGCCGCGAGACCTGCTACGTCTTCCTCGACTCGGGTGACGCCGTCGCCACCTGGGACGCGATCGCGGCGCTGCTCGGCCGCGACGGCGGCGAGCTCGACGCGCTCGTCGCGCGGGCCGAGCCGGAGGAGCGCGAGCTCGTGCTCTCGTGGATCACCTGGGCGCGGCTCGGCGAGGCGATCGTGCGCTGCGTGCGCATCGAGCTGGTGGAGGCCTTCGCGCGCGAGCTCGAGCTCGCCGACGAGGCGCGCAACACGCTGCCGATCCCGCTCACCTGCACGCGCGCGTAGCCGCGTCGGGCGGCGCTCGCCCACCTGCGCGCACCCGCGCCCCACGCGCGATTCGCCGGGCGATTCGCCGCGCGATCGCGCCGTCCCAAGGTCTGCGCGGGGCCCGTGTCTCTACTGCAAGGAGGCACGGAGCATGGCGACGAAGGCGAGCGGCAGCGGGGTCTCGGAGCAGCGGCAGGAGTCCTCGGTCATCTTCTCGCTGCAGGAGCTGATCTCGCTCGAGCGCAGCCGCGTCGAGGAAGAGGAGCAGCACCGGCGCAAGCAGGTCGAGGCCGCGACGCAGGCGAAGCTCGAGGCCGAGCGGCGCGCGCGGGCCGAGCAAGAGCAGCAGGTGCGCGACGAAGAGGAGCGCCGGCGAAAGGCCGAGCTGCGCCGCAGGCTCGACGACGCGCAGATCGAGGCCGCCAAGGTCGCCGAGATCGAGCAGCGCCGCCTCGAGGCGGAGCACGGCCTGAAGATGGCGGCGCTCGCCCAGGAGCAGGATCACCAGCGGCAGCTCCAGCAGATCCAGGTCGCGAAGCGCAAAGGGGCGCACCCCGCCCTGCTCGTGAGCATCGCGCTCGCGCTGCTCGGCGCCCTCGCTGCGATCGTGTTCTTCGTCTCGATCGCGCCGGCGCGCGACGCGCGGACGGCGGTGGACCTCGCGCGCACCAAGTCCGACTCGATCGCGCGCAGCGACTGGGAAGAGGGGCTCACCCTCGTCGCGGTCGCCAAGAACAAGGACGCATCGAACAAGGACATCGCGGCCGTCGAGACGGCCCTGCGCCAGAAGATCCAGGGCGACGACGACGCCAAGGCCGCCGAGAAGGTGCGGCTCGAGCAGCAGAAGGCGAAGGACGACGCGACGATCGCCGAGCTGATCGCGGCGGTGAAGAGCGCCACCGATCCGAAGATCCAAGCCGACCTGCAGCGCAAGCTCGACGAGGCGCGCAACCACAAGGACAAGGCCGCCGCGCCGCAGCCGCAGACGGCGCCGCCGCCGAAGAAGATCTGCCCGAAGGCGCGCCCCGGCGTGCCGCTCGATCCCGAGTGCAAGTGAGCGCGGGCGGCGCGACCGGGTGAGCGCCCCGCGAAAGCTCAGCGCACCCGCACCTGCCGCGTCGCCCACGACATGCCGCCGCGGTCGTCGCGCGCGACGAGCCAGAGGGTCACGGTCTTGCCCGAGGCGCCCGCCCGCGCGACCCAGCCCGACTCCGGCGACGACGCCACGCGCGCGTCGTATTCGAAGATCCCCTCGGTCGCGTAGTGCTGGATGACGAGCTGCTCGGTGAACGCCGCGCCGGTCTCGTCGACGCCGCTCTCGAAGCTGTCGGCCGTGACGTGCGCGGCGAGCGTGTGCTTCTCGCCGTCGCAGCGGTCGTAGCGGTTCTCGGTGGCGGAGGCGCAGGGCGAGACCTCCTTCACGTCCGACTCCGCCCACGGCGCGCCGTCCCAGGTGACCGACGCGATCACCGGGTTCGCGTTGCGATCCTGCGCGCGCACGAAGACGCGCTTCACGCCGATCTCGAACTCGTCGAGCGCCAGCGCGCGCCCGCTCGCGTCGACGCAGGCGAGCGGGACGTCGCCCGTCTTGCCGGTGAGATCGATGTGCCCCGGGCACGTCACGATCAGCACGCCGAGGTACGCCGAGCCGCGCGCGGCCTCGGGAAGCCGCGAGAGCGCGTCGGTCGGCACCGTGACGGTCGCGGTGCTCGCGCTGCCGGCCTGGAACGGGGGCGGCGCGCCGCGCGCGAGATCGTCGGCGAGCCTGAGCAGGCAGGCGGTGACCGCGGTGGAGTCCGGATCGAGACAGGTCGTCCACCCCCACTCGAGCGCGCGCCCCTGCGTGTCGTAGCCGAGCGCCGTGAGCGTGACCTGCTCGCCGGGATGCGCGTAGGGGCGATCGGCCTGCACCGCGAGCACGCGCGTCCCCGCGACGCGCGAGCCCGGATCGAAATCGGAGCCGCAGCCGGCGCACGACGCCGCGGCGCCGAGCGCGCCCACGAGCAGCGCCCCCGCCGGGACGAGCGCCCACGCCGCGTGACGGGCGGCGCTCACAGCTCACCTCGCAGCCCGACGATCGGCAGGATGGGCAACCCCGCGACCGGCTGGCTCTGGCTGTAGTTGAAGTTGTACTGTTGCCCCTCGGGGTTGCGCCGGTTGTAGACGTTCTGCACGTCGAGGTACCAGCCGAGCGACCAGTCCTTGAACTGCCAGCGCTTGTCGACGCGCAGGTCGAGCCTGTGGAACGCGGCGTCGCGCGCCGAGTAGAGCGGCGCCGAGAGCGCGGCGTACGAGCCCGCGTCGTAGTCGGCGATGCCGCCGGCGTAGGGCGTGTACGGGTTGCCGGTCACGAAGCGCCAGCGCGCGCCGATCTCCCAGACGCGCCCGAGCTTGTAGCTCGCGAGCGCGGTGAGGATGTGCGTCTGGTCGTACTGGAACACGCGCAAGGGCTCGCCCGGCGCGTCGCGTCGCTCGCTGCGCGAGAGCGTGTAGGCGATCCAGCCGAAGAAGCGCTCGCGGCGCGCGCGCAGCAGGAACTCGCCGCCGAAGGTGCGCCCGGAGCCGCTGTTCGACCAGCTCGCGCCGCTCGCGGTCTGGCCGGCGGCGTCGTGCTGCACGACGAGGTTGCGCAGGTCCTTGTAGAACCCCTCGGCCGACAGCTCGACCCCTTGCGCGAGCTCCTGCTCGAACCCCGCGCTGACGTGCGTCGCGCGGTTGTTGGAGAGCCCCGGCGTGCCGTACGGCGCCACGCTCTCGAAGCCCTGCGGCGGCTGGTAGAACACGCCGATGCCCCCCTTGAGGGTCGTGCGCGGGTAGCCGTGGTGCGCGTCCCAGCGCAGCGCGATGCGCGGCGAGACGTTCCACTCGTCGGTCTCCGGCGTGTGGTCCACGCGCACCCCCGACAGCAGGCGCAGGCCGTCCTCCGGCTCGACGTCGAGCATGGCGTAGAGCCCCGGCCGGAACGACCTCGCGGTGAACGTCAGGCTGCTCGTAGGGCGCGCGAAGTACGGGCTCGGCGCCTCGCCCTCGCGCGGGATCGGCGGCACTTTGAGCGCGCCGTCGACCCAGAATTCCACCGCGTCGACGCCGGTCACGAGGTTCACCCGCTTGGCGAGCCGCGCGCGCAGATCCGATCGAAATTGCAGCGGGTGCTGGGTGATGCGCACGTAGTCGGTGGCGATCTGCACGTCCTGGGTGTCGGTGCCGTACGAGAGCGTGTTCTGCCAGCGCGCGCCGCCCGCGAGGCGCGTGTCGCTGCGCGCCTGCAGCCGCCAGAACGACTGCGAGAAGCCGAAGTCGCCGGCCACCGGATCGGTCGGATCGGGCGCGTTCAGCGTGACGGCGAGCTTGTCGGACGCGCCGAAGAACGCGAGCCGGACCGTGGTCTGGTCGGTGAGATCGTGCTCGAGGATCGCCTGGCCGTCGTAGTAGACGGGCGCGGTCGAGACGCCGGTCCCGGTGCTCTGCAGCACCGGCTTCAGCCACAGGTCGACCCACGAGCGTCGCGCGGCGACGAGGAAGCGGGTGCGCGCGCCGAGCGGCCCCTCGACCATCAGACGACCGTCGAGCAGATCGAACTGGAGCAGCCCGTGGAAGCCGTCCTTGCGCGGCGAGCGCAGGCCGACGTCGACGATGCCGCCCATGCCGCGGCCGTACTCCACGCCGAAGTTGCCGGGGTAGAAGTCGATGCGCTCGAGCAGCTCGCTCGGGATGACCGACGAGATCCCGCCGAAGTGGTACGCGCTCGGGATCCAGGTGCCGTCGACGAAGACCTGCGTGTCGTACGGCCCCGAGCCGCGCACGACGAGCTGCCCGGTGACGCTCGGCGAGCGCGCGACGCCGGGGAGGTTCTCGACCGAGCGGATGGCGTCGCCGTTGGTGCCGGGGATGCGCCGGATTTCCTCGCCCGAGATCTCGTGGCGCGTCACCTCGCGCGACGGCCGCTCGGCCTTCACCTCGAGATCGACCACGTCGTCGGCGCCGCCCTCTTCGGGCGCGGCGGGCGCGGCGGGCGCGGCGGGCGCGGCGGGCGCAGTCGCGGCGACGGCCGGGGCAGGCGCGGCAGGCGCGGCGAGCACGTTCGGCGAGAGCGGCGCGGTCGGCGTGCTCGGCGTGCTCGGCGTACTCGGCGTACTCGGCGTACTCGGCGCGGGCGCCGCGATCGGCGCGAAGCTGAACCGATAGGGGATCTTGCAGGCGATCGCCGCGCCGTCGCGCGTCGCCGGCGCGAACACCAGGCGCTGCGCGGCCTCGAGCGCGGCCGCGTCGAAGTCGCTCGAGGACGAGCTCTTCACCGTCGCGTCGGCGACCTTGCCGGTGGCGTCGATCGAGAGCTCGAGCACGACGGTGACGGTGTCGATCTCCTTGCCGGCGCGCTCCTCCGGATACGTCGGCTCGGCCTTCTCGACGAGCTTGGGAGGCACGAGCACGGGCCGCGCCCCCGGCTTCGCCGCACCATCGGCGAGCGCGCTGGGCGGCGCGTTCTCGGGCGGGCTTTCGGCGCGGGCAGCGCGCGCGGCGCGCGGAACGCCGCACGTCACGACGAGCAGCGCGAGGGCGCATCCGCATCCGGTCGTCGATCGCCAACGTGGCTCGGCAGCAGTTCGAAGCATCGTGTCGAGCCCCCTCGGTGTTCGCGCGGACCCCTCGGGCCAGGCGCAACGTCGTGCAAGGCGGACACGCGCCCCCAGGCGCGCCGCAGGTGCGCGTCGACCGTGGGCGAAGCCGTGCGCGCGTCCTCGCGTCCTCGCGTCCTCGCGTCCTCGCGTCCTCGCGTCCTTGCGTGGAGGAGAGTGCCCGCCCGCGCCGCGGACGTTCTTCCGAGCGTCGCGCGCCGAACGTCGATCCGCGCGCGGCCCGCCGGGTGGCCGCTAGCTCTCGCCCAGCAGTCGCCAGAGCGTCTTCGGATCGATCCCGAGGCGCTCGGCCGCCTTGCCGCGGCTGCCGCCCATGCGATCGAGCACGTAGGCCGCGTAGCGCCGCTGCAGCTCGCGCATCGTCACGAGCGCGGTGAACGCGGGCTCGTCGCCGCCGGCCGCGCGCTCCGCCCCGGCAGCGCGCTCCGCCCCCGCGGAACTCGAAGCGCCCGCTGCCTCCAGAGCGGCGCGGATCGGCGTCGGGAGCTCGCCGAGCTCGATCGTCTCGCCGCGCGCCAGCAGCACCACGCGCTCGATGGCGTGCGCGAGCTCGCGGACGTTTCCCGGCCAGTCGTAGGCCATCAGCGCGCGCTGCGCCTCGGGGGCGATCCTCCGCGCCGGCGTCGCTCCGTGCTTGGCGCGCGCGAGCTCGAAGAAGTGCTCGACCAGGAACGGGACGTCCTCGCGCCGGTGGCGCAGCGGCGGCAGCTCGATCGAGACGACGTCGATGCGGTAGAGCAGATCCGGCCGGAACGCCCCGGTGCGCGCGCGCTCGTGCAGATCGCGGTGCGTCGCGGCGAGCACCCGCACGTCGATCGCCCGCTCTTGCGCGCCGCCGACCGGGCGCACCACGCCGGCCTCCAGCACGTGGAGCAGCTTCGCCTGCAGCGCGGGCGGCATGTCGCCGATCTCGTCGAGGAAGAGCGTGCCGCCGTGCGCCTCCACGAAGAGCCCGGGGCGCGCCTCGGTCGCGCCGGTGAAGGCGCCGCGCACGTGCCCGAACAGCTCGCTCTCCAGCAGCGGCTCGGGGATGGCCGCGCAGTTGACGGTCACGAACGGCCGCGCGGCGCGCGCGCTCGCCTCGTGGAGCGTGCGCGCGAGCAGTCCCTTGCCGGTGCCGGTCTCGCCCAGGATCAGCGCCGGCGTGTCGGCCCCGGCGATGCGCCGCGCGGTCTCGAGCACCTCGCGCATCGCCTCGCTGCGGCCGACGAAGCGCTCGAGCACCGAGCGTTCGCGCAGCGCGCGCCGCAGCCGCTCGGCCTCCGAGCGCAGCGCCGACTGCTCGAGGGCGCGCCTCACGAAGAGCACCAGCTCCTCGTTCTTGAACGGCTTGGTCAGGTAGTGGAACGCGCCGCGGCGGATGGACTCGATGGCGGTGTCGATGGCGCCGAAGGCCGTCATCACGATCACGGGGCGCCCGGGGGCCTCCGCGATCGAGCGCGACAGCAGCTCGAGGCCGTCGATCTCGGGCATGCGCAGGTCGGTCACCAGGACGTCGAACCACTCCTCGCGGAGCAGCGCGAGCGCGCGCGCGCTCGAGCCGACCGCGACCGCGTCGAGCCCGGCGTCGATCAGCGCGTCGGCGACCGTCTCGGCCATCTCGACCCGATCGTCGACGACGAGGGTGCGGCCCCGCGCGGCGCTCTGGCTCATGGGCGGCATGGTGGCCTTTCCGCGCGCGGCGCGCGAGAACGCGGGAAGGAGACGCTCTACGCACGCGCTCGCCGGGCTACACTCGGGCTCGCCGCGACCGGCGCCAGACGATGAGCGATTCGAGGCCACCGACGCTGCCGCCTGCAGGCGCGCCCAAGGTGACGTGCGCGCCCGACGTGACGCGCGTGACGCGCCCGCGCGGGCTGGCCCTCCGCGCGGCGATGGTCGGCGCGGTCGCGCTCATCGCCGTGCTCGGCTGGCTCGACGATCGGCGCGAGGCGGCGGCGGCGCTCGAGGACTTCTCGCAGGAGCAGGCGACGCTCGCGGCCAGCGTCGGCGGCCAGCTCCGCGCGCAGCTGGCGTTGCGCGAGCGCGCTCCGCTCGAGTCGGGCGAGGCGCGTGACGCCGTCGACGCGCGCTCGTCGCGCGCCTCGCGCTCGTTGGACCCCATGGACTCCATGGACGCCATCGAGCCCTTGCTGCTCGAGGCCGCGCGCGTGGCGCGCCCCGGCGAGTCGCTGGTGCTGGTGCTGCCGCCGGGCGCGGGTTCGGGCGCGGCAGGCGCGGGAAGCGCAAGCGCGAACACGTGGCGCTCGGTCGGCGGCCGGCGCTTCGACGCGCCCACGCTCTCGGCGGCGCTCGACGCCGGGGCGCGCACGCTGCGCCTCGATCGCCCCGAGGCCGCGGCGCTGGGCCTCCCGGCGCGCACCGCGGTCGCGGGGTTGCGCGCGATCGACGCGGGGCGGTTCGGCCGCTGGGGGGTGGCGGTGGTCACGAGCGCGAGCCGCGAGCGCGATCGGCAGCGCCGGGCGTCGCTGCGGCTGGTGCTCGGCGTGACGCTCGCGGGGGGGCTGGTGTTCGTCTTCGGCGCGATCGCGCTCGCCCAGCAGCGACGCGAGCTCGAGCTTTCGCGCGAGCTCGAGCGGGCCGCCGCGGCGCGCGCGCGCGACGAGCGGCTGGTGCGCGCCGATCGCGTGGCCGTGATGGGCACCCTCGCCACCGGCGTGGCGCACGAGATCTCGACCCCGCTCGCGGTGATCGCGAGCCGCACCGAGCAGCTGATCGCGAAGGGGGCCATCGACGCGCGCGGCCAGCGCCACCTCGAGGTCATCCAGGAGCAGGCCGAGCGCATCGCGGGCGTCATCCGCGGCTTCATGGCGCTCGCGCGCGGCGGCGCCCCGGTGCTCACGAGCACCGCGCCCGAGCGGCTGGCCCGCGCGGCGGTGCGGCTCGCCGAGCACCGCCTGATCGAGCGCGGCGTGACGCTGCGCACCGACGTCGCCGCCGCGCTCCCCGAGCTCCACTGCGATCGTCGGCTGATCGAGCACGCGCTGGTCAACCTGCTGCTCAACGCCTGCGCGGCCTGCCCGCGCGGCGGCCACATCGAGCTCTCCGCCATCTCGTCCGCCGCGTCCATCTCGACTGCCGCGTCCGTCTCGTTCGTCGTCGACGACGACGGCGTCGGCATCGGCCAGGAGGCGGCGGCGCGCGCGCTCGAGCCGTTCTTCACGACCAAGCCGCTCGGCGAGGGGGCGGGGCTCGGCCTCGCCATCACGCACGAGATCGTGCAGGCGCACCACGGCACGCTGACGATCGCGCCGCGGCCGTCGGGCGGGACGCGCGCGGTCATCTGCCTGCCGATCGGCGCCCGCGCGGTCGAGCCCGCGCGGTAGCGCCCGCGTCGCGCGCCCGACGTACGGCCCGCGCACCACCGCCCCGCCGAAGACGCCGGGCCTGCCGCTCGCGCGTCGCCCCACGCGCGTGCATCATGAGCGACCGACGTGCGCCCGACTCGAGTCCTGTACGTGCACCCGTGGGGGCACCTGAACGATCTCGTGATCCCCGCCGGGGCGATCGCGTGCATGAACGCCATCCCCGGGCCGAAGCTCGGCCGCTACGCGTTCGAGGTCTCCGACGACGAGATCCGCGACGCGGCCGCGGTGTGCGTCGATCTGCACTGGGCCATCGCGCTCCCGGGCTTCGAGCGCGTGGTGCGGCACGTGCGCGCGGTCGCCCCCGCGGTGCCGATCGTCGTCGGCGGCATCGCGGCCGCGCACCTGGCCGAGCAGCTCCTAGCCGAGCTCCCGGTCGACTACGTGTTCCGCGGCGACGCCGAGGCGAGCTTCGCGCGGCTGATCGCGGCGCTGCGCGCGGGCGAGCGCCCGGAGCCCTTGCCGAACGTGCACGCGCGCGGCGCCCCGCCGCCGCCCCGCGCGCGGATGACCGACGCCGAGTTCGACGCCACCGACTCGGTCGCGATCGACTGGTTCCCGACCTTCGCGCGCGTGACCGATCTCGACGCGGTGGCCTTCCCGCCGGGGCGCACGGTGATCGCGGCGCGCGGCTGCCCGCTGCGCTGCCCGACCTGCTACGGCTCGCACGCCTCGACCTACGGCAAGGGCTACCTGTGGCGCTCGGGCGAGCGCGTCGCCGAGCTCGTCGAGGACGCCCAGCGGCTCGACGCGCGCAACCTGCGGCTCATCGTGGGCAAGCCGTCGCCGCGGAGGATCACCGAGCTCGCCGAGGGGCTCGCCGCGCGCGGGCCGTTCCAGTTCGAGAGCGCGGTCGGCTTCTACCTCTGTCGCGCGCCGAGCGAGGCCGACCTCGACGCGCTGGAGCGCGCGTTCGACTCGCCGGTGGCGCTGTCGATCGTGCCGCCCGAGGAGCACGTGCCGCCGCTCTCGGACGAGCGGCTCGCCGAAGAGCGCGCGGCCTGGCAGCGCGTCGCGCGGCGCGTGTCGCGCTCGAAGAACCTGCGGCTCGACGTGTGGGCGACGGCGGGGACCGACACCGCCCCGATCCGCGCCGCGCTCGGCGCCGAGGGCAACCCGCGCGTGTCGGTGAGCTCGGGCGCGGTCTGGAACATGTCGCGCCCCGGCGACGGCACCACCACCACGCTCGCGGCGGTGCGCGAGGCCGTGCAGCACGTCTGGACGTTCTACGCGGCGCGCCTGCTCTCGCCCGCGCTCGCGCACCTGCTCTCGCCGTTCCATTTCCTCGACGAGGTCGACGACGGCCTCGACGCGCTCGCGCCGCCGGCCGAGGCCGAGCTGGTCGGCTTTCACGCCGCGATCATGCGCGCGTGGCGCAGCCATCGGCTCCCCTCGCTCGAGGGGCTCGCGTTCGACGCGGTGCCGGTGGCGCTCGCGCCTGCGCCGCTCGGGCGCGCCGCCGAAGGGACGCGCTGGGCGGGCGATCTCGCGCTCGCGCTGCCGGGGTCGAGCGGGGCCG
>CAIXWQ010001364.1 GCA_903923175.1 uncultured delta proteobacterium
ACGACCAGCGCGGTCGCCCAGCGCGCGCGCGCGGCCCCCTCGCGCGCGCCCGACGGCGCGGCCGCGTCGCGCTCGCGCGCGCGCTCGGAGGTGAGCTCGTCGAGCCCGGCCCACAGCAGCCCGGCGAAGATCGCGAGCGCCATCAACAGGTGCGCGGTGAGCCGGTACGGGCTCACGCGCGGCACGTCGACCAGGCCGCTCTTCACCATGAACCAGCCGAGCGCGCCCTGCAGCCCGCCGAACACGAAGAGCCCGCCGAGCTGGATGGCCCTGCGCCTCGTGAGCCGCCGGCGCACCGCGAAGATCACGAGCGGCACGAACGTCACGACGCCCACCAGCCGCCCGAGCAGCCGGTGGAACCACTCGACGAGGAAGATCGACTGGAACCCCGCGAGCGTCATCCCGGCGTTGACCTCGCGATACTCGGGGCTCGCGCGGTACTTGGCGAATTCTGCCTGCCACGCGGCCTCGCCCATCGGCGGCAGCGCGCCGGTCACCGGCTTCCATTCGACGATCGACAGCCCCGAGCGCGTCAGCCGCGTGACGCCGCCCACGACCACCATCGCGAGCACCAACGCGGCGAGCGTGAAGATCCAGACGGCGACCGCGCGTCGCGGGCGCTGCACGCGAGGCGCGTCAGGCGCGTCGGGCGCGCCGGCGGCGGAGGGGCCTGCGGGGGTGGACGAGCCTGCGGAGCCTGCGGAGCCTGCGGAGCCCGCGGAGCCTTCGGTGTCGGGGTCGGAGAGGGCGGCCGTGACCATTGCGTCGGCAGGCCATAGTGTCCACGCGGTCGTCCGGCCAGGGAGAGCCCGGCCGCGCCCGCGCGTTCGGGGCGGGAGGGTGTGATACCGTCGCGTTCGTGGCCGTATTGCCCCGCCCCTCCGCGGTCTCGCTTCCTGCGCTTCCCGCGCTCGCTGCCCTCGCCGCGCTCTTCGTCGCGGGCTGCGCGACGGGCGCGTCGATCCCCGATCCGCGCGTCGCCGCCGAGGCCTACGCGTCCGCCGCCGAGCGCGGTGACGCCGACGCCATCTACGGCATGCTCTCCAAGCGCTCGCAGGCCACGATCTCCAAGGCCGAGGTGCAGGCCTCGGTCGGCGCCGCGCGCGCCGAGCTCAAGGACCAGGCCGCCGAGGTCCGCAAGGCCGCGCCCTCGATCGTGGCCGTCGCCCGCGTTCGCTACGAAGACGGCAGCGAGGCCTCGCTCACCCTCGAAGACGGCCGCTTCTACGTCGCCTCGGCCGGCGTGCTCCCCGGCGGAGGCTCGACGCCCGAGGAGGCCCTCGCGGCCTTCCGCGAGACGCTCAAGCGTCGCAGCTACCCGGCCATGCTCCGCGTGCTCACCCCGACGGTCCGCGCCGCCGTCGAAGCGCAGCTGCGCGGGCTCGTCGAGGCTCTCGCCGATCCGAGCGCGGTCCAGATCCCCGCGACCACCGGCGACGAGCTCGACGTGAAGCTCAAGGACGGCCACCGGGTGAAGCTGCGGCGCGAGAACAAGATCTGGTACGTGGAGAACTTCGAGTAGCGCCTGCGTTCGCCAGGGCGCCGATGTGGGTCTGCACTCCGTGACGCGGAGGCCCCCGAACGTCGATCACTTCGAGGCGAGCGCCCCGCACGCTCGCGCAGGCCCCCCGTGCCACCGAGCGGTCCGCGTCGCGCCGACCGTGGACGCCCCCGACGCGTGGCGTATCCTTCGACGAGTCGAGCGCTCGATTCGGCGCCGCCGCGCCCCTCGGGAGCGCGGAGATCGAAGTACGAACGATGGCGACGCCGAGCCCCGGAACGATGCTGACTGGCAACCTCCAGCTCGAGCGGCCGCTCGCGCGTGGCGGCATGGGCTCGGTGTGGCTCGCCAACCACCTCGGCTTGCAGACCAAGGTCGTCGTGAAGTTCATCGCGGACGAGGTCGCCGCGCATCCGGAGGCGGTCGCTCGGTTCGAGCGCGAGGCGGCCGCGGCCTCGCAGGTGAAGAGCCCCCACGTCGTGCAGATGTTCGACCACGGCGTCTCGCCGATGGGGCTCGCCTACATCGCGATGGAGCTGCTCGAAGGCGAGGACCTCGCGTCGAGGCTCGCGCGGCAAGGCGCCATGCGACCCGGCGAGGTCGCCGGCGTGGTCGTGCAGGTCGCGCGGGCGCTCGCGCGCGCGCACGAGAAGGGGATCATCCACCGCGACATCAAGCCGGAGAACGTCTTCCTCTGCGAGACGGGCGAGGC
>CAIXWQ010001365.1 GCA_903923175.1 uncultured delta proteobacterium
ACCGCGGCCGGCGCGGCCGGCGCGGCGACGATCGGCGCGTAGGTCGGGGACGCGATTGGCGCGTAGGCAGGCTGCGGCGGCGCGTAGGCGGCCTGCGGCGGTGCGTACGGGGCCTGCGGCGCGTAGGCGGGCTGCGGCGGCGCGTACTGCTGCGCCGCGAGCGCCGGCGCGGACGCGTGGCTCGGCGCCTCGATCCGACCGCCGGTGAGCATCGCCGCGAGCCCCGTGAACGACGTCTCCGCCGTTCGCAGGAAGGCCTGGTGCGTCTCGGCCATCGCGCGCTGGTAGGTCGCGTGGGCCTCGGCGGTCTGGCGCTGGGCCTCCTGATACGCGGCGACCCAGGCGAGCTGCGCGTCGGCATGAAGCGGAGCGCGCTCGGCATGAGGCGCGTGGACGACGGCAGGCGCGGAGTGGGTGGTCGGAGAGGTCGAGAGGTCTTTGGTCGAGGACATCGCGGGCTTCTGGCTCGTTTGGGTGGGCGAGAGGTGCGTGGTCGTGGGGGCGCTGGCCGGCGAGGGCGCGGGCGCGTGCGTGGCGGCGGCCGCGAGCGGCTGGCTCGGGGCGCGGGCGCTGCCGTTCGTGCCGTTGAGGCCGTTGCTCCCGTGCGCGGCCGAGGACGCCGGCTTCGGGGCCGGCGCCGCTGCGAGGGCGTACGTCCCAGGCGCGCGCGGCGGGAGCGCCTTGGGCGACTTGGTCCCCACCGGGTTCGCCGGATAGACCTTGCCGTGGTTGGAGCCGTTGAGCTTCAGCGCCATCTTCGGCACCGGCACCGAGCGCGGATCGGTCGTCACCGCGAACTCGGTCCACAGCGACTCGAACGCGAGCGGCAGGCCGAGCACGGCCAGCCGACCGAGCGCCTCGTGGAACGCGGTGACGGCGTCCTTCCCCTTGCGATCGGTCGGGATCGCCTGGTGCGGCATGCCGTCGAGGATGCGATCCACGAGGCCGCTGAGCACCGCGCCGGGGCCGACCTCGACGAACGTGCGCACGCCGCGCGCGTAGATCGCCTCGATCGACTCGACGAAGCGCACCGGGCCGGCGAGCTGCGTCGCGAGCAGGCGGCGGAGCGCGGCGGGCTCGCCGGCGTACGGCGCGGCGGTGCCGTTGGCGATCACGTCGAGCTCGGGCTCGCCGAAGTGCACGTCGTGGAGGAACGCGGCGAACGGCTCCACCGCCGACGCCACGATGGGGGAGTGGAACGCCGTCGCGACGTTGAGCCGCTTCACCTTCAGGCCGCGCGCCTCGAGCACCGCCTCGGCGCGCGCGATGGCGTCGGTGTCGCCCGAGATCACGACCTCGTTCGGCGCGTTGTGGTTGGCGATCGAGACGCCGTCGAGCCCCGCGATGGCGGCTTCGACGTCGGCGCGCGCGGCCACGATCGCGCTCATGGAGCCCGGGCGCTGCGCGGCCTCGGCCATGCGCTCGCCGCGCGCGCGCGCGACCCGCAGCGCGTCGTCGACGCTGAGCACGCCGGCGGCGCACAGCGCGGTGATCTCGCCGAAGCTGTGCCCGCACGTCGCGCTCGGCACGAGCCCGAGGTTCTGGAGCAGCGCGAGGGTCGCCAGGCTCGCAGCGCCGATCGCGGGCTGCGCGATCTCGGTCTTGGTGAGCGCGGCGAGCGCGAGCGCGTCGGCGTCGACCTCGAAGCTCGGGCGCGGGAAGACCTTGTCGCCGAGCCCGCGCACGAGCGTCGTCGCGTGATCCCAGCGGGCGCGGGCGTCGTCCCACGTGAGCGCGAGCCCCTCGCCCATGCGCACGTACTGGCTCCCCTGGCCGGGGAACACGAACGCGACCTCGCGCTCGGGCGCGCCGTGCCCGACGAAGATGCCGCGCGGCGTGGAGGCGAAGCCGTCCTTCGGGACGAGCCCCGCGGCCTCTTCGAGCTTCTGCGCGAGCTCGGTGGCGCTCTCGGCGACGACCGAGGCGCGCGCATTGGACTCCCCGAAGTCGCGCTGGCTCGTGCGCGCGAACGTCGTGAGCACGCGCGACTCGTTCTCGTCACGGGTCTCGCGCCCGGCCGCGAGCGAAGCGCGCACCTCGGCGGCGAGCTTGCGGCAGGCCTCGCTCAGCGCGGCGGGGGTCTCGGCGCCGAGCACGACCAGCTCGCTGCGCGTCACGCGCACCTTCGGCGCCTTGTGCTCGCCGAGGTACTCCTCGAGCGCCACGTGGAAGTTCGAGCCGCCGAAGCCGAACGCGCTCACGCCGGCGCGGCGCGGGTGCGCGTCGTCGCGCAGCCAGGGGCGCACGCGGGTCGAGAGGTGGAACGGCGAGCTCTCGATGTCGAGCTTGGGGCTCGGGCGCTCGATCTTGATCGTCGGCGGCAGCACCTTGTGGTGCAGCGCCATCACCGCCTTGAAGAGCCCGGCGGCGCCGGCGGCGGCTTTGGTGTGGCCGATCTGCGACTTCACCGAGCCGAGCGCGCAGCCGCCGCGCTTGCCGGCGCGGAACTCGTCGGTGTCCTCGAACACGAGCCGCAGGCCCGCGAGCTCGGCCGCGTCGCCCGCCATGGTGCCGGTGCCGTGCGCCTCGACGAGCTCCACGGTGTCGGCGGAGAAGCCGGCGTGCTGGTAGGCGCGGCGCAGCGCCTTGGCCTGCCCCTCGGGGAGCGGCGCGTAGACGCTCTTGGCGCGCCCGTCGGACGACGAGCCGACGCCGCGGATGACCGCGTAGATCGGATCGCCCGCCGCCTCGGCGTCGGAGAGCCGCTTGAGCGCGACCATCCCCATGCCCTCGCCCAGCATCGTGCCGTCGGCGTTGTCGGAGAACGGCCGGCAGTCGCCCGTGCGCGAGAGCGCCGGCGTCTTGCTGAAGCAGACGTACATGAAGATGTCGTTCATCGTGTCGACGCCGCCGGTGATGACGAGGTCGGACTGCCCGAGCTGCAGCTCGTTCACGCCCATGGCGAGCGCCGAAAACGCGCTGGCGCACGCGGCGTCGCACACGCAGTTCGTGCCGCCGAGATCGAGCCGGTTGGCGATGCGCCCCGCGACCACGTTGCCGAGCAGCCCGGGGAACGAGCTCTCCTGCCACTCGACGTAGTGCGACGCGATGCGCTCGCACGCCTCTTCGATGTCCGACTCCGGGAGCCCCATGTCGCGCAGCGCGTTGGCCCACACCGGGCGCTGGAGCCGGCTCACCAGCGTGCCGAGCAGCTCCTGCGCCGAGGTCACGCCGAGGATGACGCTGGTACGGTTGCGATCGAGCCGCTTGAGGTCGCCGCGGGTCGCGTCCTCGAGCACGCGCTGCGCGACGATCAGCGCGAGCAGCTGGCTCGTGTCGGTCGTGGGCACGCTCGACGGCGGCACCCCCCACGCCATCGGATCGAACTCGACTTCCTCGAGGAACGCGCCGCGGTTCGCGTAGGTCTTGTCGCGCGCGAGCGGGTTCGGGTCGTAGTAGTCCGACAGCAGCCAGTGCGACGCGGGGACGTCGCGCAGCAGATCCTTGCCGCGGAGGATGTCGCTCCAGAACCCGGAGGCTCCGAGCGAGCCAGGGAAGAGCGCGCTGACGCCGACGACGGCGATCGGCTCGGGGGAGAACGGGGCGGTGTGCGGGGTCTTCGGCATGAGCGTTCTCGGGCGGGAGCTGGTGAATTCAGCGAGAAGTCAGGCGAGAGGGGGCGAGTCAGGCGAGCGGGCGCGGGACGAAGTGGAACGCCTCGTGCGGCACCGGCACTCCGTAGGTGCGGAGCTGCTGCGCGCGCGTGATCACGGCCGCGCCTTCGAGCAGGTTCCTGGCGATCTGCGCCGCGGTGCGCGCCTCGGGCGGCTCGAGGAACGAGCCCTTCACCCAGTCGTTGAACGCGCCCATCGCGGGGCCGCACCAGATCTGGAAGTCGAGCTTGCGCTTCGGGTCGCCGTCGATCGCCCAGCGGCTCGACAGGCCGAGGTACCAGCGGAAGACGAGCGCCATCCGGTGCTTGGGCTCGCGCTCGGCCCGCTCGATCTCGTGCGGGGCGCGCACGACGAAGTACGCCCGCGTGGTCGCCCACACCTCCTCGACGCCGGCGCCGAGGATCTCGCGCTCGAGCTTCTGGCGCGCCGCCTGCGGGATCTCCTCGAGCGAGGCGTGATCGCGATAGAGCTCGTACAGGCGCGTCGCGCGCGGCCCGAACATGGTGCCGCGCTTGAGCACCTGGAGCTTCACGCCCATCTCGAACATGTCGGCGGCGGGGGCCATCATCACGTCGGCCATGCCGGCCTGCGCGAGCATGCGCCGCCCCTCTTCGCTGAGCCCCGACTCGATCGCCGACTGGTTCACCGAGCCGGTGAGCACGTAGTCGGCCCCCATGCCGAACGCGCCGGCCACCGCGCCGGGCGTGCCGAGCCCGCCGGCCGCGCCGACCCGCAGCGGCGCTTCGTACTCGAAGCGGCGCGCCAGGCGTTCGCGCACGGCGAGCACGAGCGGCAGCACGACCGGGAGCGCGCGGTTGTCGGTGTGGCCGCCCGAGTCGGCCTCGACCGTCACGTCGGCGGCGAGCGGCACGCGCTGCGCGAGGCTCGCCTGCTCGGCGGTGATCTGCCCGCTGCGCACGAGCGCCTCGAGGATCGCGGCGGGCGCCGGCGAGAAGAAGGTCTCGGCGAGCTCGGGGCGCGACACCTTCGCGAAGAGGTGCGTGCGCCGCTCGATGCGGCCGTCGGGCGCGCGATGCAGGCCGGCCGCGGAGTAGCGCACCACGGCCGGCGTGAGCGCCATGAACGCCGACGCGCACACGCGCGCGACGCCGCGCCGCAGGAGCAGCTCGCACACCGCGTTCTCGATCGCGGGCTCCTGCGGCGAGTGGATCAGGTTCACGCCGTACGGGAGGTTCGTCCCCGCGAGCTCGCCCTGGATCTCGTCGAGCGCGCGCGCGACGCGATCCGGCATCAGCCCGCCCGCGCCGAAGAAGCCGATCATCCCGGCGCGGGCCATCGCAACGACGAGGCGCGCGGTGGTGATCCCGTTCGCCATCTCGCCGACCACGTACGGAAACCGCACGTCGTGCACCTCGCAGAAGCTGCGATCGCCGAGCCACTCCGGATACAGCGGCGGCAGCGTCGCGAGCAGCGGGTAGCCGCTCGCGACGTTCGCGCTGCGAAGAGCGACCTCGCCGTCGTCGAGCGCGACGCCGATGGTGCCGCCGCCCACGCCCTCGCGTGGCCGCCCCTCGCGCACGACGTGCACGGTGCGGCGTGGGTCGGCGCACAGGGCGGCGATCGCACGCGGTTCGAAGGCGGGAGAGCGCGCGGGATACAGCTGCCGGTCCGACATCGGGCGCGGCAAGCTATCCCCAACCGCGTTTCTCCGGGCGACGAAGACTCCGTCGTGACAAAATGATGAACGAGCGCGCGAACGCCGCCGTGGCGTCGTGCGTCGTCGCAGCGCACCGCGGCACCGCCCTTCGTCGCGGAAAACGCGCGCGTGTAACGTCCGTGCCGCTCGCGGCGTCCCGACGAGGCTGCTTGCGCTCGCGCTAGGCGGGCTGCGTCAACGTCCCCGCGGCGGGCTCGGCCGTACGAAGCTCAGAGCGCGGTGCCGGCGGCGAAGTCGGCGTTGATGGTGGTCGTGATCTTCGCCACCTCGCTCGCCACCCCGACGATCACGCCGAGCTCGCGGTTGTACATCAGCGAGCCCGTGGAGAAGTTCTCCGAGCCGACGTAGGCGCGCGCGCCGTCGACGACGAGCACCTTGGCGTGGATGTACGGCTTCGAGGCGCTCGAGGAGCTCGAGGTGCCGCCGCTGTAGACGCACTTCGCGCCCGCCTTCTTGACGGTCGCGACCGACGTGTTGCCGGTCGTGTTCGACGGATCGTTGGCGAGCACGATGCGCACCTTCACGCCGCGCTGGGCGGCCTGCGCGAGCGCGGTCGTCACCGCGGAGTCGCTGAACTCTTCGCCCTCGAGATCGATGGTCTTGGTCGCGCTCGCGATCAGCGAGGTCAGCCCGGGCCGGGCGTTGACGGGGGCGACCAGGAGGGCGCCGCTCGGCGTGATCTTCGCCTGCGCGTAGTCGGCCGCGAAGATCTGCTCCGCCTCGGCGACGTCGGCCGCCAAGCTGTCGACGGCCAGGTACTCGCGGTTGTCGACGGGCGCGGTGTTGGCCGCGTTCATCGTCATGATCCACGCCGTGGTGGCGTCGAGGATCACGCATTTCTCGTGCGTGTACGTGAACGTCGACGACGCCCAGACGACCGGCACCTTCGCCGCCACCAGCTGGTTGTAGACGCTCGTGTTGTCGGTGCCGGCGCTCGGGAAGGTCTTGTTCAGCACGACCTTCACGTCGACGCCCGCCTTGTGGCGGGCGATCAGCGCCGAGATCACGTCGACGTCGCTCAGGATGTACATCGTCACGTGGACGGACTTCTTCGCGCCGTTGATGGCGTTCACGAGCTCGACGCCGCTCTTGCCGTTCGGCTCCACGATGATGGTGACGCCGCTCGCGGGCGGCGGCGGGCCCGCGTCGACGGGCGGCGGCGCGCCGGAGTCGTTGGCAGGCGGCGCCCCCGAGTCGGTCGTCGGCGCGACCGCCGTGTCGAGCTCCGGCGTCGCGTCGCCCGTCGGGTCCACGGTGGCGCCGTCGTCGCCGCTCGCCGTCTCGTCGCCCGCGATCGCGTCGTCGCCGGGCACGACCGACCCGTCCGCGGCGGACACCGTGCATGCGGCGACGAGCGAGAGGGCGGCGAAGAGACCGAACGTACGTGCGAAGGGGGGCAAGGTGCGGCGCACTCTGCGCCTCGGGGGCAGGGAGTTCCAATGCGTGTCGGCCGATTCCGGTGGGCGTTCAGCAATGCACCGCCGGCGCTCTCTTGACGCGCGCGCTCCCCACGAGCCGCTCGCCCTCGCGTCCGTTCGGCGCAGAAGGATCTCCGCCCGACGTTTCCACGCGCCGAATTGATCGGGAAAATACCGGCGCGCCGCGCGATCGTCACGGCGTCTGCGCGCGAAAGCGCGCAGGATGCCGCCGATGCGTAGCTTCGCTCTCCTGTTCGCGTGCGCCGCGTGCGCCGCGTGCTCCGGCCTCTTCGGCTGCTCCAGCGGCGTCGACAAGACGACCGTGGGGGGGCCGCTCGGCGACTCCGGGGGCGCCGACCACGACACGGGCTCGGCGACCGACGACACGGGCCCGATCGCGGTCGACGACTCCGGTGGCCTCGTCGTGACCGACGCGACGCAGCCCGAGACGCCGCAGCCCGCGGTCACGCTGATCTACGCGCAGACCGACACCGAGCTGTACTCGATGGATCCGGTGACCAAGATCGTCACCGACATCGGCGCGTTCACCGGCAACACCGGGGCGATCACCGATCTCGCCGTCGACGCCTCGGGCAAGCTCTGGGTCAACTCGGCGTCGGCCATCTACGAGGTCGCGCTCCCCGCCGGCGGCAAGGGGCCGGTCGCGTGCACGCTCAAGACGACGCTGCCGTCGGGCACGCGCTTCTACGCGCTCGGCTTCGTCCCCGCGGGGGTGCTCGGCGCCGGCGAAGCGCTCATCGCGGGCGACGCTGCCGGCGATCTCTACTACGTGGACACGAGCGGCCCGAGCTCGACGCCGCTCAAGCTGGGCGGGTTCGGTGCGTGGAAGTCGGGCGACCCCGCGCCGGGCAAGGCGGGCGACTTCTGGTCGCTCTCGGGCGACGTCGTGTTCTACCTCGAGGGGACCACGCCGCGCGGCCTCGCGACGCTGCGCGACTGCACCACGAAATCGGGCACCACGAGCTGCAACAACACCAACGACGTTCTCGCGGAGATCGACATGGTCGCGCTCGCCGGCGCGTTCGGCAGCAAGACCGCCGCGACCACGTTGCGAAAGCAGATCCTCGGCGGCGGCGCGCAGCACGGCCACCTGTTCGGCATCGGCGCCTGGGAGGCGAACGTCTACGCCTTCTCACGCAACGACACGGCGACCTCGCCGTCGACGCCCGCGAAGCTGCTCCAGATCGGCTCCGCCGGGACCGCGACCGAGCTCCAGAGCTTCCCGGCGATCACCGCCGGCTGGTCCGGCGCGGGGGTCACGACCAAGGCGACGATCACCGTGCTGGCGCCGCCGATGTGAGCACCGGCGCGGCTCGCGCGGGCGCTCGATCGAGCTCCGCCGTGGGCCGCCCATTGTGTCCGCTCCGCGTGGCGCGCACGCTCGCGTCATGCCCCACCGCTCACATGCCCAGGTCGCGAGCACCGACGAGGTCAGGATCACGCGTCGCGGGGACGTCGCCGTGATCGAGTACGCCGACGCGAAGGTCCCGACGGCGCGCTTCACGATCGGCGCCGAGCGGATGGCGCAGCTGACCGACTCCGAGATCCTGGAGATCTGGAACGAGGGGGTGGAGGCCGCGCTCGAGCATCGCGCCGCGATCGAGTACGTGGCGACGGAGATCCCCGCGGGGCGCCCGCAGATCGAGCGCAAGGCGAAGTCGGGCGAGTGGGTGCCGCGCGGCACCGTCCTGCGCTGCCTGCTCGAAGGGCACGCCGACGGCGAGGACGACAAGTCCTTCGTCAAGATCGACGACAAGCAGCTAAGCCTGAAGCAGTTCGCGAACCTGCTGAAGATCTTCGAGGGCTGGGGGATGCGGATCGAATTCGTCCCCGCGAACAAGCTCACCCGGCGCCCGCGGCACCGGATCGAGGACCCGAAGGCGGCGGTGAAGCCTGCTCAGGTCGAGCGTCGCCCCCGGGCGCGCTGAGCCGGCTCGCGCTCCCCGTAGCCGGCCACCCGCAGGCCGAACGACGCCGCGAGGAGCGCCGCCGCCTCGAGCGACACGCGCGCGTCCTTCACGCGGTTCTTCGTCGGATCGAGCAGCAGCCCGCGCGCGCCCGAGAAGTCGACCTTCTGCAGCTGGCACTCGCGGAAGCTCGTCCCCGCGAGGTCGCTGCCGTCGAAATCGGACTCCGTGAGATCGACGTCGACGAACGTCGCCTCGGTGATCTGAGAGCGGAGGAACGGCGTCTTGCGCAGGTGCATCGCCGAGAACGCGGCGTAGCGCAGATCGCACGCCTCGAACGCGAGCCGCGGGTGCGGCGCGGCGTTCGCCCAGTCGACGCCGAGCAGCTTGCACTCGGCGAAGCGCACGTCGCGCGCGACGAGCCCCCGCGGCAGCATGTTGGTGAGATCGCACAGCTCGAACGTGCAGTCCTCGAGCAGCGTCCCCAACCACTGGCTCGCGGGGAGCTTCACGCCGCGGAAGGTGCAGCTCTGGAACTCCTTGCGCGAGAGATCGATCGCCCCGAGCTCGAGCCCGACGAAGCTCGCGCTCTCGAAGTAATCCCCCGAAATCAGCGCCTCACGCGTGGTCGTGCTCATCTCTGTTCCCACGTCGCGTCGAGCCGCAGAGCCGTTCGCGCGCCCGCGAGCCTACGCCGGAGCCCGCGCCCGCGTCGCGGTGGCCGAGCTTCCAGGTATTCGCGCGCGCAATCGGCCTGTTCTACGCCGATCCGTGAAAATCGTCTCACGTCGCCGGCACGAGGGGCCCGATTCGCGTATGGTGCGCCCAGCCTCGCGCTTGCGGGGCGTCTAGAGGAGAACACAGATGGCTGAGGGCACGATCAAGCGCGTCACCGACAAGGGCTTCGGATTCATTTCGACGCCGTCGGGGACCGACATGTTCTTTCACATGTCGAACGTCGAGGGCACGCGGTTCGAGGATCTCCGTGAGGGGCAGAAGGTCTCCTACACGGAGGGGCGCGGGCCGAAGGGGCCGCGGGCCGAGAACGTCAGGGTGATCTGACCTTCGCTGTCCAGTTCGCGCGGGATCGATTTCGGTCCCGCGCGAACCGGGTTTTTCGAGTCTGTGCTTCGGAGTGTCGTGGTTCGGTGTCTGGGTGCCTGATTCGCTCGTAGAAGACCGCCGCGTCGAGCGCGTGCCGAGTCGCCGAGCCCCTGGAGAACGCGTCCGCGACCGCGCGGCGAGCGTCGGAGCTCGCGCGGCGACTTCGGTCGGCGGCGGCCAGCGGCCCTGACGCCCTTCTTTCGCGTCGGTAGAGCGAGGCTCCGTTACCCTCGCGGATCTCGATGGAGCTCCTCGTCGCGCTCGTGGTGATCCTCGTCTTCGGCACGTGGCTGAAGAGCCTCTTCGGAGGCTCCGCCAACGCGGGCTGGCAGGCCGGCTCGGGCGGCGCGTCGAACGTGGCCGGACCGCTTCAGAGCGATCCGTTCCCGAGCTACGACCAGCTCGCGGCCGAGGGCGCGCCGGCGCGCGGCATCGTGATCTCCTCGCGGCCGTACCCGAAGGGCGTGCTGAACCGCGGGCGCAGCTTCGAGCAGTTCCAGGTCGTGCTCGACGTCGAGCCCGAGGGGGCGCCGCCCTACCAGGTGAGCCAGGCGATCTTCCTGCCGCGTGGCCTGGTCGCGATGATCCCCGGCAGCGCGCTCGAGCTGCGCGTCGATCGGCGCTACCCCAAGCGGATCGCCATCGTCGGCCCGGCCGGCTTCACCGGGCCCTGGCTGCGTTCGCCCGCCGACTTCCTCGCCGAGCTCCCCTGATCCACGCCGCGTCGATCGCGGCTTCGCCAGAGAGACGCGCACCGATGGCCCAAGGTCCCTACGCCGCCCCGCCCGCGCATCGTCAACAGCTCGAGGATCTGCCGGCGCACGCGCGCGAGCGCCTCGCCGAGATGCGCCAGCACGCGTTCTTCACCAGCGACCTCTCGGTGAACGAGTTCCTGCTGGTGAAGGAGACGGGGTTCCAGCCGCTCGGGCTCGTGATGGGGAGCAGCATCTACTCGATCGGCGCGCGCGCGCTGGTCGGCGGCGCGCCCGGCGAGATCGCCAAGCTCACCCAGGCGCTCTACACCTCCCGCGAGCTCGCGATGGAGCGGATGGAGGCCGAGGCCGACGCGCTCGGCGCCGACGGCATCGTCGCGGTGCGCCTCACCGTGAACGTGCACGCCTGGGGGACGAACATCATCGAGTTCCTCGCGCTCGGCACCGCGGTGAAGAACCTCCAGGCGCCCGGCTCGTACCGGACCCACGACGGCAAGCCCTTCACCAGCGACCTGTCGGGGCAGGACTTCTGGACGCTGCTCAACGCCGGCTACCGCCCGCTCGGTTTCGTGATGGGCAACTGCGTCTACTACGTCGGGCCGCCGCCGCGGCAGGAGGCCGAGAACCGGGAGCTCGAGGGGCCGACCAAGGCCCTGTACGACGCGCGCGAGCTCGCGATGGAGCGCATGCAGTTCGAGGCCGAGGCGCTGCGAGCGGAGGGGATCGTCGGGGTCACGATCGAGGAGACGAACCACACGTGGGGGCCGTCGGTGCTCGAGTTCAGCGCGGTCGGCACCGCCGTCATGGCGACGCGCGAGGGGCACGAGATCCCGCGGCCGACGCTGGTCCTCACGGTGAACGACTGATGGCGCAGCGCCCGATCGACTTCGCGGCGAGCCTCGCGCAGGTGCGCGCGGGCGGCATCCCGCTGCGCGCCGAGGAGCGCCTCGCCGAGCTCGCCGGGCCCGGCCGGCGCCTGTTCACCAGCGACTTCTCGGTCAGCGAGTTCCTGCTCACGCGCGACGTCGGCTGCGAGCCGATCGCGCAGGTGATGGGGAGCAGCATCTACCACGTGGGCAAGATCCCCGATTACAAGGGGCGCACCGGCGAGCTCGAGAGCCTGAGCCTCGCCCACCGCGAGTCGCGGCGCTGCGCGCTCGCGCGCATCTGGAAAGAGGCGGCGATGGTCGGGGCCGACGCGGTCGTCGGCGCGAAGCTCAAGGAGCGGATGATCACCTCCGGCCAGCGCGGCAAAGGAGGCGACGACGGCGGCGAGATCCTCGAGTTCACCGTCGTCGGCACGGCGGTGCGCGCGCCGTGGATCACGCACGCGCCCGGGCAGCCGGTGGTGACGGATCTCTCGGGGCAGGACCTCTGGGCGCTCGCGCACGACGGCTTCGAGCCGGCCGCGTTCCTGTTCGAGTTCTGCCGCTACCACGGCTGGCACGTGACCCAGGGCGACACGATGTGCGAGCTGCGCGACGCGAGCTCGGTCGTCGATCGCGCGCGCGCGCTGGTCTGCTCGCGCATCGCCGCGCAGGCGACCTCGTTCGGCGCCGAGTTCGTGGTCGGCAGCGAGCTGAGCGTCGACGTGCGCGAGGTCCCGTGCGGCTACGCGGGCTGCCAGCTCGACGATCTCGACGTCGACGTGAGCTGGTTCGGCACCGGCATCCGGCGCATCCCGGGCTGGCAGTCGCCGCGCCCCGCCGCGCCGCCGCTGATGCTCTCGATGATGCCGATCGGCCGGCGCCGCGACACCTCGCTCGGCAAGGACGAGGACGACGCCGAGGAGATCGCGCTCTCGGCCGAGGAGGCCGAGGAGATCGCGCGCGAGGCCGCCGAGGAGCAAGAGGAGCGCGCGGAGCGGGCGCGCGAGGCGCAAGAGGCTGCGCGCGAGGCCGCCGAGCGCGCGCGGGGGGGGGACTGACGCCATGGCCACCGACCTGCCGACCCACGCGCGCGAGCGGCTCGCGGACATGCGCGAGCGCCGCCTCTTCACGAGCGATCTCTCGGTGAACGAGTTCCTGCTCGTCAAGGAGGCCGGCTTCGATCCGGTCGGGCTCGTGATGGGGAGCTCCATCTACCAGATCGCCCCCGACTCGCGCGCCGCGACCAGCACCGAGGGCTCGGAGCTCGGAGGCATGACGCGCGCGCTGAACCACGCGCGCCAGCTCGCGATGCAGCGCATGGAGGAGGAGGCCGACGAGCTCGGCGCCGACGGCGTGGTCGGCGTGCGGCTCACGGTGAACCTCGGCGTCAACGCGCAGCGCCAGTCGCGCGAGCGCTATCGCGAGTGGCAGACCTGGGCGCGGCGCGCGGGCTTCCCGCACACCTCCACGCTCCTCGGCTCGAGCTGGGCCGACTGGGAGGTCGTCGCCGCGCAGATGTGGACGCACTGGTGCGATCGCATGGGGTGGTCGCCCGACCTGCTCGCCCCGTGGCGGCGGCCGCGCCAGGAGGCGACCTACTCGCTCGGCCCCAACGTGGCGGAGTTCGTCGCCATCGGCGCGGCCATCCGCCACCGCGGGGGCGAGAGCTACCGCAACGTGCACGGCAAGCCGTTCCAGTCCGATCTCAGCGGGCAGGACTTCTGGACGTTGATCCGCTGCGGCTACCGGCCGGTGGGGTTCGTGATGGGCAACTGCGTCTACCACGTGCCGCCCGGCTGGCTTTCGGCGGCGCCGAACGAGAATCGCGAGCTCGAGTCCTACACGCACGCGCTCTACGACGCGCGCGAGCTCGCCATCGAGCGGCTGCAGGCCGAGGCGGAGGCGCTGCAGGCGACCGGCGTCGTCGGCGTCACGGTCGCCGAGCGTCAGCACTCCTGGCAGAACCCGAACTGGCAGGATTTCGGCAATTCCGCGCTGCTCAACGGCGAGCTGATCGAGCTGTTCGTGGTGGGGACCGCGGTGGTGCCGACGGGTCGTCCCGGCGACGTCGAGCGCCCCTTCCTGACGATCCTCGCCAACGACGCGGTCGTCGCGGCGAGCGGAGAAGGCGAATGATCGCGCGTCCCGTCCCGGGGTTGAGCGAGCTGTCGGTCACCGAGTTCCTGACCCTCGCGCGGATCGGCTTCCTGCCGCACGGGCTGGTGGTCGGCGCGTGCGTCTTCGACGCGGGGACGCAGTACGACTGGGTGGTCGCCACCGGCGAGGTCACTGCGCTGAGCAACGCGCTCCGGCAGGCGCGCGCGCAGGCGCTCCGGCGCATGCGGACCCAGGCGAACGACCTTGGCGCGGAGGGGGTCGTCGACGTCCGCCTGAAGGTCGAGCACGACGTGTGGAAGGGGGCCCGCCAGATCGCGAAGTTCGTCGCCATCGGCACCGCGGTGGGCTTCGACGCCGCGCACGCGCCGACGGAGCTGCAGGGGGCGCCTTCGCTGCGGCTCGCCGACGGCGCTCCCTTCGTGAGCGATCTGACGGCGAGCGATTTCGCGGCGCTGCTGCGCGCGGGCTACCGACCGATCACGCTCGCCATGGGGGCCTGCGTGTACGGCCTCGATCCGCGTGAGATGCGCGGCAGCCGCGACGCCGACGAGGAGATGCTCGGCTACACGCAGGCGTTCTTCGACGCGCGCGAGCTCGCGATGGAGCGGCTGCAGCAGGATCTCTTCGCCGAGCACCCGCGCGGCTCGCCCGACGAGCCCCTGGGCATCGTCGGCATGAGCGTGAAGGAGGCGGTGTACGGCGGCGGGCAGAGCGCGCCGATCGTCGAGTTCACCGCGCTCGGCACCGCGATCGCCGCCACGGCCGCGGGCGATCCGCGGCGCTCGGCGGAGCACCCGCGCCCGGTGCTCGCGGTGCCGCTCGATCGTTGAGCGGTCCGTCACCCGCGCTCGAGGGCGCCCGCGCGCCTCAACGGGTCGTCGCGCGCGAGGCCTCGGCCACGAGGCGCACGACCTCGTCGGGAGCGAGCCGCGAGCCGTAATTCCAGGGCGAACCGAACACCGTCGCCCGCCCGCCCCAGTTCTCGTTGCCCGGCGCGGGCTCGGGGCCCAGCGCGGGGGGGCCGTGCGCGAACTCGGCCGCCGCGAGCGCGCGGAGCGCGGGGGAGAGGTCGCTCGGCCTCGGCTCGACGAACGGGTTGGTGCCGACGGTGTACGCGAGCCCGCCGTCGGCGCGCGAGAGCACCGCGACCGCGAGCGGCGCCGTGTGCTGCGCGTACGTCGCGAGCGGGTCGATCGGCTCGGCGCCGCGCAGATCGACGAGCGCGACCGGCGCGTCGGCCGTGCCCGCGCGGATGCGTCCGCCGCGCGCGAGCGCCTGCGCCTTGGCGAGCTCGCGCGGCCAGCGATCGTCGAACGGCAGCGGCGCGCCCGCCGCGATCTGCGCGGCGAGCTCGAGGCACACGTCCGAGAACCGCTCGGACACCGTCGCCGGCGCCCCTTGAAGCCGCGGCACGATCGCGTCGAGCAGCCCGCGGCCGAGCCGGTTCACCGCGGCGTCGTGCGCGGGGTGCGGCGCGAGGTGATCGCATCAGTGCGACGCGCTCTCCAGGACGGCCCGCGCCGCCGCGGGGAGGTGCGCCTTGCCTCCGAACAGCACCGCCACGACGCTCGCGACCGCGCCATGTCGGCGAGCGTCGTCCCGACGCCGTCGTAATCGCTCGGATCGAACCGCTCGGGCATCGCGTCGAGGTTGATGTGCTCGCCGGTGGCGTGGTGATCCCAGCGCACGGCGTAGCCCGGGACCGAGCCGTCGACGCTGAGGAAGCGCCGACACTCCCGCGGCACCGCCTCCGCGCGGGTGGCGATGAAGATGCGCAGGAGCCGATCGCGGCCGAAGGTCATGGAGCTCGCCCCTACGCAGTATCGCCCGGAAGCCCGCGCCTCGGGGGGCGCGCGCTGGCTGCGCTCGCGCCGGCCGAGGGCCCCGCGCGCGCGGCGACCCGCTCGATCAGCGCCGCCGCGCGCCGCTCGAGAGCGTCGAAGCGCTCCGCGGCCTCGCTCCGCTCCGTGCGCTGGCCGACGCGCTCTGCGCAGTCGCCGTCGACCGCGCTCAGCTCGGAGCCGTGGAGGTCGGCGACGAGCGCCTCGAACTGCGCCCAGCAGTCGGCCTCCCCCGAGAGCGACGACGCCCGGTAGGCGGCGCGCACCTCGTCGCGCGCGTCGCGGAGCTGCAGGCGCTGCTCCTCGCGCTGACCGTCCTCGGCGAGCTGCGCGACGATCGCGAGCACGCCGCGCGCGACCGCGATGACCCGGCCGACGTGCGAACGCGGGCGGGCTCGCGCACGGCGGGCGACAAAAGCACCGAAGGCGCCCCACCGTTCGGTGAAGGCGCCTTCTTCGGCTTCTTCGTCTCAGCGCGCCCGGGAAGATTCGAACTTCCGACCCTTGGTTCCGTAGACCCGTTTGTGGTGCCAAAAAGGCCTGACAAACGCCACATCGGGCCGCCGTGTGTGAAACCGGTGTGTAAGTTTCCCCTGATTCCCACCCTCGCGCCAGGTGGGCGCGCGGGGATGCAGCAGGCGCGCGCGGCGCTGATCGCGATGCGCGGGCAAGCTTCGGTGATCGATCCCGAGGCGCTCGAGGACGCGCTGGCGCGGATCGACGAGGAGTCGCGCGGCGCCGATGGGGGGACGAACGAG
>CAIXWQ010001366.1 GCA_903923175.1 uncultured delta proteobacterium
GCGTCACGGCGTCGGCGGCGTGGGAGGGGAGCGTCGCCAGCGCGCCGGACGCGGCCTTCGTACGCGCGCGGAACGCGCCGCCGACCGCGTCGAGCTCGGGCGCCGCCGCGAGCGCCGCCGCGAGCGACGGGTGCGCCCGCACCGTGTCGAGCGGCGCCGAGGTCGCGGGCTCGGTGCGATCTCCCGGGTCGCAGGCGAGCAACAGCGTAGCCGACGCCAAGGCGCGGAGCCGATGGGACATGAGCGCCATCGTAGTTCCGGCTCCGCGTCCAGGCGTCGAAAATGGTGAGAATGGGTTTCAGTGTGGACCTGTCCGCCAGTCCAACCTGCCCATTCAGGGAGTCCGACTTTGCGGCTCGGCGCGACGCACGCGTTGCGCCGAGTGGCGAACGTGCGCTCGTTCGCGCGGGGTCTGCGCATCCTGCGCGTGGTGCGCGTGGTGCGCGTGGTGCGCGTGGTGCGCGTGGTGCGAATCCCGCGCGTCGCGAGCTCGGCCGTGATCGGCGGGCTTCGCGTCGCCACGCCCGCGCCGCCAGCTCAGAGCTTCGCGGGGGCCGTGAGGTGCGTGTCGGGCTCCGCCGCCGCGAGCTCGAGGAGGCTCGCCGGGCAGGCGGTCCAGTCGCGTACGTCGCGCGTGAAGGAGCGGCATTGCGCGCGGATCGCGCGCTCGACCTCGCCCTTCGAGGCGCCGCGGATGCGCGCGCAGACGACGTTGCGGCCGACTCGCCAGTCGGTCGCTCCGGGCGCCGGCTCGGGGCCGCGCTCGGGTGTCTCCGCGCGCGCGCAGGCCGCGCGTGTCCAGCGCTCGGAGTCCGGGCTCTGGGCGTCGAAGCGCAGGCCGCCGAGCGAGCGGAGCAAGAAGAGCCCGTCGGCGAACCACGGCGCTGGGCCGCCGACCTCGGTCTCGTGCGTGGCCGCGCCGTAGACGCCGTTGGTCACGACGTCGAAGCGGCCGTCGCGATCGACGTCCACGAGCGCGCTCGGCTCGACGGAGCCCGGCAGCGGCACCGGCTCGAGGCGCGTCCCGCCGGCGGACGATGCGAGCCGCATCAGGTGACCTGCGGAGGGCCGTCGCCCCTCTTCCATGAGCGTGACGCTCCAGAAGACCTCGCCGACGCCATCGCCGTCGACGTCCCCGACCGTGAAATCGCCGAACGCCTCCGTCCCCCATCCGCGCGCCACGCGGAGCTGGAGGCTGCCCACGACGGCGGTCGCCCCGTCGCTCTCGCGGTGCAGGATGTCCACGTCGTAGCGCCCCTGGAGCCACTCGTCGTCGGGCGGCCGCGCCGCCGTGTAGCGGACGGCGCGCCACGCGAAGCCCTCCCGGCAGTCGAGCTCGGGCGCTCGCGGGAGCGGATTGGTGGCGCTCCCCGCGTGCTGGAACACGAGGTAGTGCGACTTGGTCTGCTCGAGGCACCAGCGCCGATCCGCGGCGGCGTCACGCGGTCGCGCCACCGCGCCGGGCGCCGGCTTCGCGCTCTCTCCGCCGGGCGCGCTCGCGGCCGCCGCCCTCGCCGTGCTCGAGCTTCCGGACCTCCCGACGGCGCCGTGCGAGGCGCGCCCGCGCACGCCGCGCCGGCGGTGGCAGCCGATCGCGATCGTCACCAGGGCCAGCGCGGCGAGCGCACGGAGCGCCACGCCTGCGCGTCCTCGCCGCTCGACTCCGAGGCGCGTCACCTCGACCTCGCTATCCCTTCAACGCCGCGAGCGCGATCCCCGGCACCTTGAGCCAGCTCGGCGAGGCCTCGAAGCGCGTCACCAGCCGCCCGAGCGCGACGTTGTTCCGGTGATCGACGAAGTACGCCGGCGTAGGCTTCTGCACGAACGGCGCGCGCACCACCGACTTCTGCGGGTGATCGAGCAGCAGGCCGTTGTGCACCACCCCCTGGCCCGATTGGATGTCGTGCGACGGGTGGCCGGGGAACGCGCCCCAGGTCGCGTTGACGAGCCCGTAGTTCAGGCCGCTCCAGCAGTTGATGGCGATCGCGCCGTAGCGCAGCTCCGCGATGGCGCGATCGAGGCGCGCGCCGAGCTGCGCCTCGGTGCGCGGATCGACGAGCACGTTGATCGACAGCGTGCCCCAGCACTCGTCGTTGGCGAAGGGGACGGCGAGATCCAGGTACCCCGCCGCGTCGTTCCGCTCGCCCGTGTCGAGCGCGACGAACGACATGATCCCGCACCAAGGCTCCTCGCTCAGCGCGTACTCGCCGGGCTTCGGCGTGACCCCTTCGAGCAGCGTCCACGGCAGCGCGCTCTCGTCGGTCACCGCGCCGAGGTCCGCGTGCTTCGGGTAGGCCTTGGTGAAGCGCTCCCAGGTCGCCTTCGCCGTCGGGTAGTACGCGCGGCGCGTCGGCGTCTTCTCGAGCTTTTCGCGCACGGCGGCCTCGAAGCGCTCGCGCAGCGGCCACCCCTTCGCGACCACGATCAGCCGCGCGCCGTTGCAGTTGAAGCCGCAGTTGTAGGCGAGCATCGAGGCGACCTGGCGCGCCTGGAAATCGAGCTCCGCGTCGCTCCACGCGCCCGGCACCACCAGCACCGGCGACACGCAGCCGAGCTCCGACGTGATGGCCTTGTCGATGCGCGGCGTGCGCGCGGCCTTGTTCTTCGCCCCCTCCTCGCCGACGCCGTACAGGATGGCGTCGTGCGCGGCGGCCGAGCCCGTGATGTGGATGCTCGTGACCCGCGCGTGATCGGTCAGGTGCTTGCCGACCTCGATGCCGCCGTAGGCCACGCGCAGGAAGCCCGCGTCGATCAGCGGGCGGAGCGCGTCCTCGATGACCGGGCCGAGCTGCTCGTTGACCGGGTTCATCTTGAGCAGGCAGACCTCGTCGTCGACGACGAGCTTGTAGAGCACGTCCATCGGCGGGATCGACGACTGGTTGCCCGCGCCGAGCACCACGCAAATCCCCCCTTCGCCGAGCTTCCCCTCGCGCTTCTCACGGTAGATCCGCCCCTGCGTCGGCTCCTTGCCGGGCTCGATCCAGAGGTCGCAGGTCACGCCGCCGAAGAGCGCCTTGTCGTACGCGTTCGCCGGGAAGACCCGCGCGACCCACTGTCCGTCGGGGCGCTGCGACGTCGACGGGAGCTTCGGCGCGCCGCCCGCGTCGAGCGCCTCGGCGTAGAGCCGCAGGTTGCGCATCACCGCGAGCGTGCCACCCAGGTACTCCTCGCCGTGCCCCTGGCTCCCCTCGGCGTACCCCTTCACCTGGCACGCGGTCGACGCCCAGCGATCGGCGACCGCGAGCGTCGTCTGCATGCACGCACGCAGCAGCGTGGCGCGGGCCGCAGGGGCGAGCGCGACCCAGCGAGCGCGCGCCGACGCGAGCTCGTCGAGCATCGCGTCGCAGCGCTCGAGCGCGGTCGGCGGGACGGGGGGGAGGCGCGCGGGGAAGGCGGAGGGCGGGGTCGTCATGGCGCGGCCGAGCGTAGCGCGCTCCGCGGCGCCGCGTCGGCAGGGCTATTTCGCGGCCGCCTCGACGCGATCGAGGAGGGCTCCGTTGAACGTCGTCCCCTTGAGCGAGTCGCGCGCGGCCTTGAACACCGGCACCCACTTGGCCTTGTCGTCGGCGGTCGGGGTGTAGATCTTCACGCCGCTGCGGGACTTGAAGCGCGTCCAGGCCGCCGCGTCCTCCGAGCGGATGCGGCTCGCGAGGCTCGTGCCCTTGTAATTGAGCCCCTTTCCGTAATCGAGCACCATCTTCTTCACGTCGGCCGGCAGCTGCCCGAGCGAGTCGGTCGAGATGACGACCGCGCCCACCACGATTCCGCGCACGTCGTCGACGCCGTTGTCGAACTTGGAGCTCCACTGGAGCATCTCGGCCGCGAGCGCGCTGATCGCGAGGCAGTTGATCTTGCCGTTGTCGAGGTTGCTCGTCACCGCGAGCAGCTCGGCGCTGAACGGGTTCACGCCGCCCACCTTCGCGTAGAAGGTCTTGAGCACCGGATCGTCGCCGTAGATCCAGGGGTTCTTCCCCTTGAGATCGTCGGGCACGCGCACCGCGAACCCCTTCGACAGGAAGTGCGCGTAGCCGATGTCGCCCCACGTGATGAGCGAGAGGCCGCCGTCGGTGAGCATCTTCTCGAACTCGGCGCCCATCGTCGCGCGCATCTTGTCGAGCTTCGCCCAGTCGGTCAGCGAGCCGGGGAGCTGCAGGTTGCGGTTGATCTTCGCGAGCCCGGCGGAGCTCAGGCCGGCGCCGGCGAGCTGCCCCGCCTTGAGCTTGTCGACCATCGTCGCCTCGCTCCCCTGCGTCGAGCCGAACTTGATGTCGAGCGTGACCGCCCCCTTGCCGTCCTTCTCGACGCTCTTCTTCCACTCGTTGAAGGCCTGCCCCCAGAGCGAGTCGGGCGCCGCGGCGGTGCCGATGGTGAGCGTCTTGCCCGCGTGGGCGGCGGGGGACGAAGCGAGGAGCGCCGCGCCGAGCGCGAGCCCCGTGAGCACTCTTCGAATCATGGCGCGATCCCTCATGCCGTTCTCCCCCGCGGGGGCTGCGTTGCTCGCCGAGTCACCCGGTCAGCGCGTCACCACGACGACCGGGTCGTGATTGTCGCTCACCAGCGTCACGCCATCGAGCGCGACCGTCGTGCCGCCCGCGACCAGCGCGAAGGAGCCGTCGCCGGCGACCAGCACGAAGGCGGCGTCGGTCCTCAGGGCAGGGCCGCCCGGCAGGGCGAGGGCGCCCGCGGCGCCCGGATCGCGCAGCCAGGCGACGTCGCGGAACCCAGGGCCGACGACCGTCCAGGCGGCGCCGCCGCTCCCCGCGTCGATCGGCGAGACCGTGAGCGGCGCGTCGGGGTCGCCTGCCGCGCGCCCTTGCGCGTACGGCGCGAGGATCGCGAGGAACCCGGGCGCGATCGCCTGCACCTTGCCGTCGACGACCGCGTGGTTGCCGGTGCCGTCGTCGCCGTCGTGCACGTGGGGCGACGCGAGCGCGGTGAAGGGCGGCTCCTCGATCGTGATCGGGCCTGCGGTGCTCGCGAGCAGCAGCGACAGACCGGCCTTGCCGCGGTCGAGGCGCACGCCGCTCCCTCCGCCCGCGAGCCCGCCCGTGAGCAGCGTGTAGCCCCCGCCCGCCTCGTGCCCGGCCCAGAGGTGCGCGCGCCACTGGAACGTGCGCGGCGTCGAGCTGCTGGCGGCGATCCGATCGGCGACGACGTAGTAGCGCTGGCGGACGAACGCGACGCCGCGGCGGATCTCGACCCCCTGGTAGGCCGTGCGCGCCTCGGCCCACGCGACCGCGTCGCCGTCCTTGGTGTTCTCCAGGAACGCGTCGGTGTCGCCCCAGTCGTTCAGGAGCCCGCGCTTGGGGGCGCCGACGCCGTCGACCAGGATGACGCTGTGCGAGGCGGCGTCCATGGTGATCGGGTTCTGGCGCGCGTCGGGCTTGTAATAGCCAGTGTCGATCAGCAGATCTTCGCCATACGCCGAGAGCGCGAACGAGGTGCCGTCGGCGTGGTTGTGGAGCGTCTTGCGCGCCGGGCCGTGGTCGGCGACCAGCAGCAGCCAGCGGTCGTCCGTCCCCCAGCCGGAGCGGAACACCGCGTGTCCGGCGGCGGGGAAGAACCGATTGCGCCACGCTGGCTCCTTTGCGGCGACCGCCGAGTCGGCGACGTAGGCGAGGTACCAGGGGGTCAGATCGTCGAACTTCTGCGTGTCGAGCGGGAGCGGCCCGTCGTGCTGCCAGTCCCACACGACGTGCGAGGGGGCGCCGAAGGACGAGAGCAACGCGGCGCCGTTGAGCGCGGTCTGGTGCGCGTCGTTCAGGTTCGCGCGCGCGCCCGAGGGGCGTCGGAGCGAGATCGACCAGTCGACGGTCGGCTGGAGCGAGCCGCTCGACAGCGGGTGGGCGAGCGTGAACGGAGCCCCCTCGACGCACCCGTTGTCGCTCCACGGATCGTCGGGATTGCGGGTGACGCAGGTGTGGTGGAACACCTGATCTGCCGCGGCGTTCTTCTCCAGCGTCGAGGACTTCGGGCGCTACCTCGCGGTCGACGCGCTGCGCACGACCGACGGCGGCATCAGCCATTTCGGCACGCTCGACACCTTCGGCGCGACGCTCTGGATCGACTCGCTCTACATGTTCGGCCAGGTGCTGATCCGGAAGGGAGAGGCCTGGAACGATCCGGCCGCCCTCGACCTCTACGGGAGTCAATATCGGATCTTCGCCAATCACCTGCAGGACCCGGCGACCGGCTGGTTCGTGCATGCCTATCAGTGGTCGGGCGCGCAGGATCCGGACGTGTTCTGGGGGCGCGGCAACGGCTGGGCGGTCGCCACCGCCGCCGACTACCTGCGCGTCCGCGGCGCGCGCGGCGAGGTCGACGCCGCGGTGCAGGCCTCGTTCCTGAGGCTCGCGCAGGCCGTGACGAGCGCGCAGGATCCAGCGACGGGGCTCTTCTGGACGGTGCTGAATCGCCCCGGCGAGACGTACCTGGAGACGAGCGCGACGGCGCTGTTCGCGGTGGGCCTGGCGCGCGCGCGGCGCGCGGGGGGTGCTCGACGCCTCCGCGCTCGACCCGCTGCACCGCGCGATGGCCGGCGTGCGCGCGCGGATCGTGAACGATCCGCAGGGGCGCCCGGTGGTCACCGGCATCTCGGGGCCGACCTCGGTCGGGCAGTTCAAGGACTACGCCGCGGTGCCGCTGAAGGACGACGTGCACTACGGCGTCGGCGCGGTCATCCTGGCGCTCATCGAGGTCTCCGGGCTGACGTGAGGCGCGCGGGCTCGCGCGGGCTCGCGTGCTCGCGCTACCCCGCGATGCGCCGGCGCGCGCGCGGCACCCGCTCGACGTCGAGCGCCGCCGCGAGGCGCGTGGAGCCCTCTTCGACGGCCGAGCGCAGGACGGCGATGGCGGACTGGGCCTCGTGGGCGCGGGCGGCGCCGAGCTTCCGGCCGAGCTCGGCACCCAGCACCAGCGTCTCCGCGCGGGCGCGCAGGCGATCGAGCTCGGCCATGAGCGCGTCGCGCTCGTCGGCGTAGGTGTGCCCCGAGGCGCTCGAGGGCGCGGTGATGGCGAGCTGGACGTGCGGCTCGTCTGTGGCCGAGAAGTCGGGGAAGTCGGCGGGGTTTCGGGGGCGCATCGGGGCTTGGCGCAGGGCGGTCTAGCGAGGGCTACGGCCGGATCGGCGCCGCGCTTCACCCCGCCGTGCTCACCGCGGCTGGCACGCGGGGCACGACACGGTGCCGCGACCGCCGAGGACGTAGCGCGCGAGCGCGGTGCGGCAGCGCGGGCACGGCTGGCCGCCGTTTCCATAGATCCTGAATGGATTCGTCGCGCCGGCCTCTTCCACGTACGTCACCTCCGGCCCGCTCTCGAGCTCGAGCGTGCGGGCGATCGACCGCTCGATGGCCTGCGCGAGCGCGCGCACCTGCGGCCTGCGCAGCGTGTTCGCGGGGAGCCGCGGATCGAGCTTCGCGAGCCACAGCGCCTCGGTCGCCTGGATGTTGCCGATGCCGGCGAGCACGGCCTGATCGAGGAGCGCCTCCTTCACCGTGCGCCGCGTGTCGCCGAGCGCGGCGTGCAGGCGCGCGACGTCGAGCCCGTCGACCAGTGGATCGGGGCCGAGCGCGCGCCACGGCGCGAGATCTTCGCGCGCGAGGGTGAGCCGCCCGAACAGCCGCGGGTCGCGGTAGCGGAGCGAGATCGCCTCGCCCTCGCGCGAGAGATCCACCCGCGCGCGCTCGAAGCGCTCCTGCGGGGCCTCGGGCGCGCGGCGCAGCCACTTCCCCGTCATGCCGAGGTGCGAGAAGAGCAGCCCGCCGTCGTCGAGCGTCAGGCGCAGCCATTTGCCCCGTCGCTCGACCGCCTCGACGCGACGGCCGGTGAGCGCGCCCACCAGGTCCGGCCCCTCGCGCGAGCCGACTACGCGCGCGTCGTGGATGGCGACGGCGCGGATCGTCGCCGCGGCAGCCCACGCGCGCAGGTTGCGGGCGGCGA
>CAIXWQ010001367.1 GCA_903923175.1 uncultured delta proteobacterium
ACTGGCATTTCCGTCGGCGGCGGTCGCAGGCGGTCGGTCGCCGTCTGCCCGCCGGTCGGCGCGAAATGCAGGCTGAGTGCTCTTGTTCGCGCCGGTCGGGGTCGACGAGCGTTCGTACAGAGGCGTGATCGCGTGGGCCGTGCCCCGTTTGTCGCCCTCGACGAGCATGAAGAGCTCGCCGAAGACCTGGCTGAGGTTCCCCCGGTTGATCTCGTCGATGATCAGGACGAAGTCGCGATCCGGATCCTTGGCGGCCTGGTCGCACAGTCGGAGAAACGGACCGTCCCGGAGCTCGAACTTGCCCGCTTCGCCGGTAGGCCGAAAGCCGCGCACGAAGTCCTCGTAGGTGTAGGAGGGGTGGAACTGCACCACCGTGATCCGCGGATCGTCGCGCTCCTCCATCAGCGCATAGGCGAGCCTTCTCGCGACGAACGTCTTGCCGACGCCTGGGGCGCCCTGCAGCACGATGTTCTTCTTGGCCTTGAGGCGGCGCAGGATCCCCTCGACCTGCGACTCGGCCAGGAAGACCCCCTCTGCGACGACATCCGCGACGCCGTACGGTTGCTGGACCTCCGGCGCAGGTCCGCCTGTGGGCGGCTTGTCGGCATCCCACCACTCGCGGACGAACCAGGCGTAGTCCTGGGGTTTGCCATGGAAGGCGAACTGAATCAGCCGCTTCGAGTACTCGGCGTCCTTGCGCAGGTGCCAGACGGTCTGGCGGGCAGTGTAGAAGTACCAGTCCCTCGCGACCGGCTGCGGATCCCATTCGACCTCGACCGTTCGACCGTCGCCAGGGTTTGCGACGATCGTGCCGGTCGCCTTCACGATCATCCGGGAAATGGTCTTCTTGCGATTGTCGAAGGGGAGGCCCGTGCGCTGCGTGGTCGACGCCTTGATTGCGATCTTGTCGCCCACCTTCATCTCGCGGACGGCCTCGAGGAAGCGGTCCTCGTAGCCGTTCACCCATTCTCCCTCTGCGAGGAAGCGCTCGGTCTGGTCGGGAGGATCGGCGCTGTCCCAGTACGCCCCCACCATCCAGTACTCGACGTCGCCGTCCTCGGGGCCCGGTGGCGTCGTCCCTTGCCCTGCGAGCCACGCATTGCGTGAGAGCTCGACAAGATCCTTGTGGCCAGCCTTCCGCACGGCCGCGAGGGACTTCTTGTAGAACGCGAACGAGAGCCCCTCCTTCGGCAGCGCGACCTTCAGGTGCTTTCTCAGCGTGCCGTCGAGGCTGAGGTACTGCCGCGGGCGCATCCAGAAGAGCCCGATGGTCAGGTTCACGTTCGTTCCGCGGACTTCGAGCGCCCGGTCGAACGCCTTCTCGAAGGCCGCGGTATCGGGCGCGCCGTTCTCGAGCGCCGCAACGAAGACGTCCCAGAGCCGCGCGACGTCGTCGGGCTTTCGCTTGGCGTGGAATGAAAAGAGCCAGGCGTTCTGGTTGTTCAGAACTGGAATGCCGTCGAAGTCCTGCGGGATGGGCGCCGAGACCGAGAAGAAGGTCTTCACGTCCGCCAGGATCTTGAGACGGTTTTCGCTCGTGGTGCTCCGATTGAAGCAGCCGAAGAACGTAAACGGGTCGATCTCCTCGAGGCGGAAGCGGCGCCCGCTCTCGTCGCGATCCTCGATGGGCGTGACCTTGAGCCCCTGTTTCTTGAGCTTCTCGAGGAAGTTGATCAGCTCGACTTGTCGCTCGCGATAGCCAGCGAGTCGGCCAGCGAACTCCTCGTAGAACGGCACCCAGGTGAACGCGGCCATGCGGGGATGATGGAGCACGAGGCCGAAGGTGAATAGAGCCGGCCGCCCGCGACCGGCGCTCGATCGAGACCGTCTACTGGAGCTCGCCGCTCGGGGTGTGGGCGCTCTTCAAGAAGCTCGAGAACCGCTACTGGAACTGCTTCGGCGTGCAGCGACCGGACGCGGCCCCGAAGTCGCTGCAGATCACCGTAGAGGCCAACCCGCCGCTCGAGGGGCTCGATCGCAAGATGGGCGGCGCGATCGCCCGTGAGCCTGGGTCGGCGAGGCGGTACCTCGTGCACCGAGGCCGCATTGGCGGCGGGCAGAAGGGGATCGGCGCGGAGTTGTTCTGGAGCCGGTTCCGCGGCGGCGTGCAAATGCGCGAGCCGGGACGGACGGACATGAGTCGGGTGGTCGTGGTCGGGGAGATCGGCGCGGCGTCCTTCACGAGGGACTTGGCCGCCTTCGTGCATGAGGTCGGAAGGATCAAGAGGGCAGCGTCATGACCAACAAGC
>CAIXWQ010001368.1 GCA_903923175.1 uncultured delta proteobacterium
CCGTGCGCGTCGACCGCGCGCTGCGCCCACTGCGCGTCGAGGGCGTGCGGCCCGAGCCCGTGCGCGCGGAGGCCGGCTGCGAGCGCGCTGTGTGCGCGGCGCCTGCCGTCGCGGCCGGGGCCACGCCGGTCTTGCCCGTGCCGCCGGTGGCCGGCGCCATCCCGCACGCGTCGCAGTATCCATCCTCGATCGTGCCCGAGCACCCGGGTTGCGCGCAGCTCGCCATCGCGCACCGAGCGTAGCGGATCGCCCGGCCACGCGCCGACCGCTCACCGCCGGCGCGTACGGCTGACGCAGCCCGCTACTTGCGCAGCCGCTCTTCGAGGCTCGCGAGCTCGGTGAACCCACCCTCGAGCACGCCGTCGACGAACACCATCGGGAACGTCGGGAAACGCGCCCAGAGCTTGATCGCGAGCCGCTCCTTCCACTTCGACACGTAGCTGCCGTACTCGAGGTACGTGAACGGTACGCCCCAGGCGTCGAGCTGCTTGCGCGCCTTCTTCACGAACGGGTTCTGCGCCATCCCCACGACCACCACGCGATCGCGGGCGACCGCGGCCGCGACCTCCTCGACGATGCTGCGGTGGAACGAGGCGACGCGGTCACGGACCTTCTGCGAGGTCTTTTCGGTGGGGAGGCTGAGGACTTCCATGGGGCGTTCCGATGCGCCCGCGAGCGGCGCTGATGCGTGTGGAAACGTCAACGCGCGGGCGGGGCTCCATCGCCTCGCGCCGCGCGTCGGGGGAGAGACCGAGGGCCCTCGTCAGTCGACGTCGAGCTTCATGAGCTCGCTGGCGTCCGGCACGATGGCGATCTCGACGCGGCGGTTCTTCTTGCGGTCGTCGTCGCTCTGCGTGTCGCGCGAGCCGGAGATCGGGTCCATCGAGCCGAAGCCCGCGGCGCTCCACTTCTCGGCGGGGAGCCCGCCTCCCTTGATCTTCGCCGCTGCATCCGGCTGGCGCGTGAGGAAGTGGTACACCTCGCGCGCGCGCATCGCCGACAGGCCGATCGCGTCCTTGTAGGCGCCGGCCGGCTCCTTGTTGTCGGTGTGTCCGATGACCTGGTAGTCGCGCTTCGCGAGATCGGCGTCCCCCTTGAGGACGTCGGCGAGCTTCAGGAGCACGTCCTCGGCGTCGGGGTGGATCTTGTCCGAGCTCTGCGAGAACAGCACGTCTCCGGGCATCTCGATGACGATCTGGTTGTGCCGGACCGCGACCTTGAGGTTGAACTTCTTCAGGTCCTCGAGCTTCTTGCGGAGCGCGTCCAGCCGGCGCTTCGCCGCCTCGAGGGCCTTCACGCGGCCCTCGGCGTCGGCGAGCGACTTCTCGAGCTTCGCGCGGTCGTCCGCGCTCTTGCCGATCTTGTCGCGGATGTCGTCGTAGCCCTCGAGGCTCCCCTTGAGCTCGGCGACCTCGCCCTTGAGGCGCTTGAGCTCCTCCTGGTCCTTCTTGTGGGCCGTCTTCTCGCCCTCGAGGTCGGACTGGATCTTCTTCTGCTTCGCCAGCTCGGCCTGCCAATCCTCCTCGCTGTGGCCGCAGCCGGCCCCGGCGGACGCGACTGCGACGGCGAGGACGACGGCGAACGACGAGACCGCGCGCTTGAGCATGGACCGATCCTCCTCTCGGCGAGGCGCGCCACACAGCGTGAGCGCGAGCCGATGAACGAAGCGGCGGCATGAGACTCCGGATCGGGGGCAGCGATCAAGCCCGACACGCCGTGAATCCCTACGGTTCTCGGCAATTCGGCCGGTTTCGACCGCCGACGCGCGCCGCGATGGAGCCCCCTGGCCGGACGGACCGCTCGCGCCAAGCTGCCGCGCGCTCGCGGCGATCCGCCGCAGGGCGTCCCTGCATTGACGCAGGATGGGCTGCGTTGGCGCTCGCTCAGCCCAAAGACGCGCACGCTTCGCGCTTCCGTGGCCGAAACGCAGATGCTGCGCCTGCCTGCGATTCCCGCGCAGCCCGTCCGAGCCGAGGCGCGAAAATCCCGCGCGCTTCGGCGCGGCGCGTCGCTTGCGTAGCGCCCCGATCGAAGAATGGGCCTGCCGACGTCTGAACCGGGTGCTCGGAGCACTTCGAGCCTTGCCACCGCCGCCGCGCTCGCGACCGGCACCGGCGGAGCTGCGGCAACTTGCCGCCATTGCGGCACGGCCTTGGGCGGCGGCGCTTCCAGCGAGTTCTGCTGCACCGGCTGCGAGCTCGTGCACGCCCTCATCCGCGAGCAGTCGCTCGATCGCTATTACGAGCTACGCGACGGGCAGGGCCTCCCGATCTCGACCTCCGCGAAGGGGCGCGATCGCAAGTGGCTCGAGCCGATCGAGACGACGCGCGCGCAGGCGCAGGGCCTCTCTCGCGTCGACCTCGACGTCCAGGGGCTGCACTGCACCGGGTGTGTGTGGCTCATCGAGGAGATGTTCCGCCGTGACGGCGGCGCGCGCGTCATCGTGAATCCCTCACTGGGTAAGATGACCCTCGCGATCGGGCCAAGCTTCCCGCTCGGCAAGTTCGTCGAGGAGATCGAGCGCTTCGGATACCTCGTCGGCCCCTCGCTGAAATCGAGCGAGTCCGCGTCGAGCGGCTTGCTCGTCCGGCTCGGGGTCTGCGCTGCCCTTTCGATGAACTCGATGAGCTTCGCCTTCGCGCTCTACGCGGGCGCGAGCGAGCCGTTCGTCGTCCGGCTCTTCCATCGGCTCAACTTCGGCCTCTCGGCCCTCGCGGTCCTGGTCGGCGGGAGCGTCTTCATCGGCACCGCGCTGCGGGCGCTGCGCCGCCGCGTGCTCCACGTCGATCTGCCGATCGCGATGGGCATCGTGCTGGCGTTCGGCAGCTCGACCTGGACGTTCCTCACGCGCAGCGGCGAGAGCACCTACTTCGACACCATCAACGTCTTCATCACGCTGATGCTGCTCGGGCGCTTCCTGCAGGAGCGTGTGCTCGAAAAGAACCGGCGCGCGCTGCTCGCGAGCGACGGCGTCGACGCGATCTGGACGCGCCGGCTAGAGGGGAACGGCGTCGCGCTGGTCCGGTGCGGCGACGTGAAGGCGGGGGACCGCCTGCTCGTCGCGTCCGGCGATCTCGTGCCGGTCGAGTCCGCGCTCGACGACCGCGAGGCTTCTTGCTCGCTCGACTGGATCAACGGCGAGGCCGAGCCGCAGCGATTCGAACGCGGAAGGCTCATTCCGGCGGGCGCGTTCCTCGTCTCGAGCGCGGCGGTCGTGGTCGTCGCGGCCACCGACTTCGCCGGCTCGCCGCTCCGCGACCTGCTGCGCACGCCGGTGATCCGTTCGGCCGACGAGGCGCGGGCCACGGCATGGTGGCGCCTGTTCGTGCAGTACTACGTCGTCGCCGTGCTCGTCGTCGCCGCCGCCACCGTCGCGGGGTGGTGGCTCGTGACGCGCGATCTCTCTCGCGCGCTCGAGGTCGTGACGGCGGTGCTCATCGTGACCTGCCCGTGCGCCTTCGGGATCGCGGTGCCGCTCGGCTACGAGATGGTGCAGGCGGGGCTCCGCCGCGAGGGGCTTTTCGTGCGGTCGCCGGGCTTCCTCGATCGCGCGCTCTCGGTGTCGCGCGTCGTCTTCGACAAGACGGGGACGATCACCACCGGCGCGCTCGAGCTCGAGAACCCGCGCGTCGTCGACGGCCTCTCCAGCGAGGCGCGCACGGTCCTCTACAACCTCGTCGCGCGCAGCACGCACCCCAAGAGCGCGGCCATCTCGGCGGCGCTCGAGGGGATCTCGCCCCCGTTCCTCACTGGGCTGGAGGTCCACGAGGTCGCCGGGCGCGGCGTCGAGGTCGAGCACCTCGGGCGCAAGTGGCGGCTCGGTGCGCCGGGCTTCGCCGGCGGTGATCCCACCGATCCCTCCGATGTCGTCTTCGCGGTCGACGGCCTCCTGCTCGCGAGCTTCGTGACGCACGAGCGCATTCGCCCCGACGCGGCCGCCGAGGTGCGCGCGCTCCAGCGCGATGGGCTCGACGTCTGGATCCTGAGCGGCGATTCGAAGGAGCGCGTCCACGCCGTCGCGGCCGCCGTGGGTGTCGCCAAGGACCACGTCGTCGCCGAGCGCACCGCGCAGCAGAAGTCGATCTGGCTCACGGAGCACGACCGCAAGGACACGCTGATGGTCGGCGACGGCATCAACGACAGCCTCGTGGTCGGCGACGCCTGGTGCAGCGGCACGCCCGCCGTCGATCGGCCGTTCATGCCCGCGCGCGCAGACTTCTACTTCGTGACGCCGGGGCTCAGGCCGATTCGGCTCGCGCTGCGGGCCGGCCGACGGCTGTCGCGCGTCGTGCGCAACAACCTCGTGATCGCCGTGGCCTACAACGTCGTCACCGTCGGCCTCGCCGTCACGGGGCGCATGTCGCCGCTGCTCTGCGCGGTGCTCATGCCGCTGAGCTCGTTGACCACGATCGGAGCGACCGTCCTGTCGCTGTCCAAGAGGAGCGCGACTTGGAAGCTCTGACCCTGCAGGTGTTCGTCAGCCTCTGCCTCGCGGCGGGCGGCGTCCTCCTCTTCCTGTACAGCGGGAAGTGGCGAGACGTGGAGCACGCCGATCGTCTCGCGCTGTTCCCGATCGAAGACGAGAAGACCCTCCCGCACGCCCCGGCCTCGCCCGGCGAGCCCGACCCGAAAGCCACGCGGAGGCCCGAAGGCCCCGCCGATACGTCCGTTCTGCGCTGATCCCTCCCGAAAGGAGCCTCGGAAAACACCATGGCCTCTGCAGCCGCCCTCGCGAAAGAATCGCCGGCGAAGGCATCGTTGGAGACGAAGACAATCGTCTACAACGATGACGTCGTCCGGAAGTTCGTGTTCGCGAGCATCATCTTCGGCGTCGTCGCGTTCCTCGCGGGCGCGGTCGCCGCTCTTCAGCTGGCGTTCCATCCGGCGAACCTCCCGCCGTGGTTCAACTTCGGCCGCCTGCGTCCGCTCCACACGAACGCCGCGATCTTCGCGTTCGTCGGGAACATGATGTTCGCGGGCGTCTACTACTCGACGCAGCGCTTGCTCAAGGCGCGGCTCGCCTCGGATCTCCTCTCGAAGATCCACTTCTGGGGCTGGCAGCTGATCATCGTCGCGGCGGCCGTCACGCTGCCGCTCGGGTTCACGACAGGCAAGGAGTACGCGGAGCTCGAGTGGCCGATCGACATCGCGATCGCGGTCATCTGGGTCGTCTTCGCGATCAACTTCTTCGCGACGCTCTGGAAGCGGAACGAGAAGCACCTCTACGTCGCGATCTGGTTCTACATCGCCACGATCGTCACGGTGGCGGTGCTGCACATCGTGAACAGCCTCGAGCTGCCGATCTCGCCGTTCAAGAGCTACTCGATCTACGGCGGCGCGAAGGATGCGCTCGTCCAGTGGTGGTACGGCCACAACGCCGTCGCCTTCTTCCTCACGACGCCGATCCTCGGCATCATGTACTACTTCGTCCCGAAGGCGGCGAAGCGGCCGGTCTACAGCTACCGGCTGTCGATCGTGCACTTCTGGGCGCTGGTCTTCCTGTACATCTGGGCCGGCCCGCACCACCTGCTCAACACGGCGCTCCCCAACTGGGCGCAGTCGCTCGGCATGGTCTTCAGCGTGGCGCTCGTCGCGCCGAGCTGGGGCGGCATGATCAACGGCCTGCTCACGCTGCGCGGCGGCTGGCAGGACGTGCGTAACGATCCGGTCCTCAAGTTCTTCGCCGCCGGCGTGACCTTCTACGGCATGTCGACGTTCGAGGGGCCGATGCTCTCGATCAAGAGCGTGAACGCGCTCGCGCACTACACGGACTGGATCATCGGGCACGTGCACTCCGGCGCGCTCGGCTGGAACGGCTTCATGGCCGCCGGCATGTTCTACTGGCTCGTCCCGCGCCTCTTCGGCACCAAGCTGTGGAGCAAGAAGGCGGCTGACCTGCACTTCTACATCGGCACGATCGGCATCCTCCTCTACATGGTGTCGATGTGGATCGCCGGCGTGACGCAGGGGATGATGCTCCGCGCGCACGACGCGAACGGCGACCTCGTCTACGGCAAGTGGGTCGAGACGCTCGTCGCGATCAAGGCGATGTACTGGATGCGCCTCATCGGCGGTCTCATGTACCTCGTCGGCATGCTGATGATGGCGTGGAACTGCACCAAGACGGCGCTCTCGGGCAAGGCCGTCGACGGCACGGTCGACGTCGTCATCGAGACGGAAGAGGACGAGGAGGCGAAGGTCCCGTGGACCAAGCTCGTCTTCGCGCCTCCGGTCCTGCTCCTCGTCGTCTGCATCGCAATCTTCGGCTCCGTCGCGTTCGCCGGTCAGATGGCGGGCGGGGCGCTGCTGCTGTTCGGCTGCATGGTGGGCGCGCTCGGCGTGTTCCTCATGGTGCTCGCCGGCAAGCGCGACGACGGCAAGCCGAAGTGGCACGCGCTGCTCGAAGGGCGCGCGATCATCTTCACGGTGCTGACGCTCCTGGCCGTCCTCGTGGGCGGCGTGGCCGAGCTGATCCCCGTGATGCTCGTGCAGCCCGCGGCGACCGTCGCCGACCAGCCGAAGCCGTATCGCGCGCTCGAGCTCGAGGGGCGCGACGTCTACATCCGCGAGGGCTGCTACGTCTGCCACTCGCAGATGGTCCGCCCGTTCGTCTGGGAGAAGCAGCGCTTCGGCGAGCCTTCGGTCCTGGCCGACTCGATGTGGGATCACCCCTTCCAGTGGGGCAGCAAGCGCACGGGGCCCGACCTCGCGCGCGTCGGCATCCGCATCCCGGATGCGTCCTGGCACTGGAAGCACATGATCAACCCGCGTTTCGCGACGCAGGAGTCGAACATGCCGCCGTACCCGCACCTGGAGAAGGCGAAGGTCGACTTCGGCATGACCCAGGCGAAGGTGCGCGCGATGCGTTCGCTCGGCGTCCCCTATGACCAGGCTCAGGTCGACGGGGCCGTCAACGACGCGAAGGCGCAGGCGGGCGACATCGTCGCCTCGCTCAAGGCGCAGCAGATCGCGGCGGATCCGGAGTCGGAGCTCGTCGCGCTCATCTCGTACCTGCAGCGGCTCGGCAAGAACCCCTCGGCCCTCGGGCCGGCGGATAGCAAGCCGATCTCCGCCGCAGAGACGGCGCCGACGCACGCCGTGCTCGACACGACGGCCGCACCGACCGCCGCGACGCGCTGAGGAGGAGCACCATGATCAGAGAGATCCTCTCCCACGCGCACATCGGGCTGCCGCTCCTGGCGATGGCCCTGTTCATGCTGGTCTTCACCGCGATCGTCCTCCGGACGTTCGGGCGCAAGGCGGCGAGCTACACCGACGAAGAGCGCCTGCCGCTCGACGACGAAGCGGATCGGAACCTCTCGACGCGGCCGCCGACGGCGCCGCTCGGCACGGATGGAGGTCGTCGTGGCTGACGAGAACAAAGACCAGGCGTCGGACCACGGCGGCGTCGCCAAGCCCAAGACGCTCCACATCTACGACGGCGATCTCCAGGAGGAGGACAACCAGCTGCCGAATTGGTGGCTCTGGCTGTTCTACGGGACGATCACCTTCGGCGTGATCTACTGGCTCGTTTATCACGACATGAAGGTCGCCGATCAGCCCGACGAGGCGTATCGCAAGGAGGTCGCGGCCATCCAGGCAGCCGAGGCCAAGAAGCTCGGCAACGCCGCGGTGACCAACGACTCGCTCCTCGCGATGTCGAAGGACGCGACGACCGTGGCCGCGGGCAAGGAGGCGTTCCTCGCGAACTGCGTCGCTTGCCACAAGCCCGATGCGAGTGGGCTCGTCGGTCCGAACCTGACCGACGCGTACTGGATCCACGGCGGCACGCCCGAGAAGATCTACCGCACGGTGCACGACGGCTGGGTCGACAAGGGCATGGCCGCGTGGGCGCCCCAGCTCGGCGAAGAGAAGGTGCGCCAGCTGGTCGCGTACGTGCTCACGCTGAAGAACACCAACGTCGCGGGCGGCAAGGCGCCGCAGGGCGACAAGGAGTAGGCGACCCCTTCCGTTTCGCGCGCGCTCCGGGGAGGAC
>CAIXWQ010001369.1 GCA_903923175.1 uncultured delta proteobacterium
AAGACGGCGTCGATGTTCGACTCGAGCGAGTGGCGCCCTTCGGCGAGCTTGGCCGCGTCGACCACGAACAGCCGCTTGCCGAGCGCGCTGGCCACGGCGTTGGCGAGCATCGTCTTGCCCGTGCCGGGCGCGCCCGAGAAGAGCAGCACCAGGCCGCGGCCGTAGGCGACGACGTCGTCGACCCCCCACACGCGGCGCTTCTCGATCCACGCGCCGTGATGCTCGACGATCGAGCGCACGAGCGTTTTGGTCTCCTCGGGGAGCACGACCTGATCGAGCGTCGCCAGTGGTGCGCGGACGCACGAGAACGAGACGAGCTCCTCGTCGAGCGACGCGTCGCCGAGCAACTCGCCGATGAGGCGCCGGGGGACGTCGAGATCGAGCTGGAGAAAGTCCCCTTCTCGCCCGCCAGCAGTCCCCGAGCAGAGGAGGAGCGAGTTGGCGAGCAGTCGACCCGAGGTCGCGAAGAGCGCGCGCATGCGCACGCCATCGGCGAAGCAGCGGGCCAGCACCGAGATCAGGAAGCCGATGTCGGGGCGGGCGATTCGATGCTCGCAGTCGCTCCACTCGGCGAGGTAGCGCGCGTCCATGCGCGGCGCGGCCACGAGGAGGAGCGCGTCACGCTCCTCGTCGGAGAGCCCGAACCGGCGAACGATCCGCACGAGCGGGAGCTCGACACCGCTCGCCTCGGTCAGCGCCTCGCGCGCGGCAATCCACTCGGCCTTCGAGTTGGCGAGCGTCCAGAGTGCGCGCGTCTCCTCGGGCACCTCGTCGGTCCCGCGCAGCGTCGCGCGCTCGATCAGCTCCTTGCGGGCGAGGCCGCGACGCCGCCCTTCGGTCTCGGGCGCGAGCGCGAGGTGCGCCGCCAGGAGATCCGAGATTCGACCAATGTGATCCTCGAGGTGTTCGAGGGTCGACTCGTACGCGGTGGGCTCCGGACACGACCACACGATCCCGAGCGAACGGCTTCGCAACATGCTGTGTACCTCCGAGGGCTACTACGCTTCGAGGAGCTGTCGATCTGCGCCAAGGCGGCGCGAGTGCGACCGATCTCGTCGCACCGGATCGCGCCGGTTACGCGGGTGGAGCTACGTCTCCGAAGGTCCGGGAGAGCGCGAATCGGACTCCGGGGCGTCCGGTCGCACGGCGTCGGGGCCGACGGTGAGCCGGGACGCGAACGCAGGGTGCGCGCGGGACGCGATCCGGAGCCAACCGACGAGCAGATCGGGACGAACGCCCGCCGCGCTCACGAGTCGCTGCGCGGCATCGACGTCACCGCGATGCAACGCGTCCACGACCGCGAGCTCGAGCCAGGCGGCGCTGAGCTTCGCGACGCCCGTCGGCCCCGCGGCGAGCAGGCACCCGACCGCGAGCCCGAGCGTCGCGCGCCACTGCGCCCGCAGCGCCCCTTCCGCGATGCGCGCGAGGGCGTCCACGACCGCGCGAGCGTCGGAACAGCCCGCGATCGCCTCGACGAGGGGGGCAGACAGCGCGACGTCCTCGTCGACGGGCACGTTGCCTGCGGCGCAGTCGCCGAACGCGACGTCGAGCGTCCCGACCGGCGCCTCGCACGGGCGGTGCGCAGCATGGTGTCGGACGACCCACGCTCCGACCCCGCGGTCGTCGAGCAGGAGGCCGAGGTGGAAGACGAGCGGGATCACCGAGGCGTCGCGCCCGAGCATGTGCCATGAGTCGCGAAGGAACTCGGCGGCGGCGACCCGGGCCGTCCGCGGCGCGGCGGGGTTGCTCGCGATGACGAGCGCCTCCGTCAGCTGGGCGCGAAGCGACATCGGGCCGCTCACGGCGCGCGCCCCGAGGCGATGCGCTGGCTCGAGCTCGATCGGACGGGGTGCATGCGGGACCTCCGATCGCGAAGACGACTGAGGCAGCGACCTCTCCACCGCGGGCCGCGCGGGTGCGACGGATCCCGTCGCATGGCCTCGGCGGAGGTCTCGGCGGAGGACCGAAGACCTAGCGCTCAGGGTCACCCTCCCATCCGCACCGCCCGCCCCCACTTCGCCGGCACGGTGGCCCACGCCCCGGTGAGCACCCACACGACCTCGACCCCCTTAGGCTTCGCCGCCGGCGCCTCGCCATCCCCATCGGTGAAGTACGCCACCAGATCCGGCCGGTACTTCCGCAGCACCTTCGCCTCGAACGGCGGCCGCAAATCGGTCCCACCCCGCCCCTCGGCGCGCACGAGGTCGTCGTGGGGGCGCATCCACCGCTCGGCCTGAATCTTCACGTCGCACTGCACGACCGCCACGCGGACCTGCATGCGCAGGAGCGTCCGGACCTCGGCGGCGACGAGCGCGAGGTCGCGGCCGGTCATCGAGGCGCTGGTGTCGATGGCGATGAGCACCACCGGCCGCGTGCGCCGCCCGCGACGTCCGGGGACGATGCCGACGCGATCGGGGGCACGGCGACTCGGGAACATGCGCGTGGCCGCGCGCGTGGTGAGAGACCGCACGCGCGTCTTCAGCAGCTCTTGCCACGAGACGTTGCCCCCCTCGACGCGCTCGAGATCCTCGAGCTCCGCCCCGGCCATCGTCCCCGCGAGCATCCCGCGCGTCTCGCGATCGAGGCTCTTGCCGACACGCTTCAAGGCTTCGCGGATGGCGACCTGGATCCCGCCCACCTGCGCCATGTCGTCATTGGACAGGCCGCCCAGACGCCCGCCGAGCGGTGACTTGCGGCCCTCGGGCCGGCCGCAGGTGCACACGGTGCCCTCGCCGAGCGCGGCGCAGATCGCGTCGAGCCCCTTGGTGCGCGCGAGCAGCCGGCGATAGCGCTGCGTGGTCGACTCGCCGGGCGGGAGCTTCAGCGTCTCGACGCGGATCGGATCGTACGGGAGTGGCCAGGCGATGTGCTCGTTGGCGGTGCACTCGCACGCGAGCTTCCAGCACAGATAGTGGCGCTCGAGGAGCGGGCCGCGCGCCGGCTGCGGCGGGCCGACTAGGTGATCGAAGATCAGGTGGTGCACCTCGTGGAGCAGCACCGCGGCGCACTCGAGCTCACCGAGCGAGTCGACAAAGCCCGGGTGGTACGAGAGCGCGATCGGCGCCCCCGCGTCGCCCGGCGCGCTCACCCACATCGTCTCGTGCGCGGTCGATTCGCGCAGCGACGCCTGCGCGAGGATCGCCCAGTGGAGCGGGAAGTCGGCGAGCAGGAGCTTGATGCCGCGCTCGACCCGCGTGCGCGGGCTCGCCTTCGCCGAAGCGCGCGTCGAGGCCGCGGCGTCTTCTTCCACCGGCTTGGCCTCGACCGCCCAGCCGCTCCCGAGCGCCTTCACGACGGCGCGCGCTTGCACCGGCGAGAGCGCGCACGAGTGCATGAGCATCTGCGTCGCGCGACCGGCGTCGTGCCAGAGCACCTGCCGCACGCGCATGAACATCGCGGAGCCGAGGAGCACGCCCGCGATCACGACCGGCCCGGCCGGCGGCTTCGGCAGCAGCTCCTCGGGGAGCCACTGGCCGTTGGGCAGCTCGCCGCGCCACGGGTCCCAGGCCCGGACGCTCTCGAGGGCCGTGCGCGGCGACTCGCCGGCGAGCACGAGCAGGCGGAACGCCGCGCGCTCGACGTCGCTCAGCTCATGGTCGCCCTTCGCGCGGTCCCAGCGAGCGGCGAGCGCCAGCAGCTGCGCGATCCCCTCCTCGTCGAGGCGTCCGTGCTCTCCGAGCCCGCTCGACGCGGCACGCACGCACTGCAGCGGGCGGGCGCCGGCGCTCCAGTCGCGGAGCTCACGCTGCGCGTCCCCCTGGTGGGTCGGCATCGGTTCGAGCAGCGCTTGCATGCGCCGGACGGCGACCTCGTCCTCGACCTTGCCGGCCGCGCGCCCCTCCAGCACGCGCCACGCGAGGGCGAGCGTCGACTTCGCGTCGGCCTCGACGCCGGGGAAGGGATTGGCCGCGAGCGGCCAGGGATTCGCCGGCGGCGGCCTCGGCTGACCGCCCGGCAGCGACCGATCGGGCGCGCCTCGTCGCGCCTCGACCCACGCGGTCCCGAGCCGCCGCGCCTCGTCGCGCGACTCGGCGTAGGGCGCG